>DATLOW010000069.1:0-17743 GCA_035536055.1 Paraburkholderia sp.
CGCCGGATCGGTGAGCGGTACATCGAGCTGCAGCGGCGCAATGCTGTCGACATCGACCGCCTCTGTCTTGCGCAGACCGTCGAAGCGTCCGCGCACGATGCCCCAGATGCCGGCAGGCAGGAACACCATGATCAGGATCACCGCGAGGCCGTACACCGCGAGGTAGATGTCCTTCAAAAAGCGCAGCCATTCCGGCAGCACGATCAGCAGGCCCGTGCCGAATACACCGCCGAATGCGGAGTCGACGCCGCCGAGCAGCGTCATCGTCAGGAACTCGATCGAGCGCGCGAAGTTGAAGTTGTCCGGGCTGATGTACGCGAAGCCTGCTGCATAGAATGCGCCGCCGACGCCGGCCAGCGCCGCGCTCAGCGTGAACGCGATCACCTTCACACGCAGCGTGTCGACACCGGTTACTTCAGCGGCCAGCGCGTTTTCGCGCACGGCGCGCATCGCGCGGCCGGTGCGGGTTTGCGGCAGCCACCAGACAAAGGCGATCGCGGCATACAGGAAGACAAGGCACAGCACCAGGTAGAAGCGGTCGTCGGCAAACTGGAAGCCGAAGATAGATGGGCGCCCGATGCCGGCTACGCCGTCCGGCCCTTGCGTGACGCTTGCCCAGTTCACCAGCACCAGGTCGAAAATCTGCTGGAAGCTGATCGTGATCATCGCCAGATAGTGGCCGCCCAGACGCAGCGTGGTCAGGCCGAGCACGAAGCCCGCGATGGTTGCAAGGCCGATACCGAGCAGCAGCGTGAGCCAGAAATTCAGGCCGAGCACGACGGTGCCGATACCCACCGCATACGCGCCAAGCCCGAAGAAGGTGGCCTGTGCGAGATTGATCTGGCCGGCGTAACCGAGCACGATCGTCATGCCGAGCACGGCGATCGCATAGGTCGCGGCCTGCATGAAAATGTTCAGTACGTACGGCGTGAGCGACAACACAAACGGCACGCAGGCGATCGCCACAGCGACTACGGCCAGCACAACCTTGCCGAACGAAATACGGTTGCCGCGCGCGTGACGCGCGGGGCCGGTGGAGGCGGGGACGCGGTTCATGCCTTCTCCGAAATCTTTTCGCCGAAGATGCCTTGCGGTCTTAGCAGCAGGAACAGGAACAGCAGCAGGAACGCGAACGCATCCTTGTAGGCCACCGAGATGTACTGCGCGCCGAAGCTTTCGACCACGCCGAGCAGCAGGCCGCCGATGATCGCGCCAGTGATGTCGCCGAAGCCGCCGATAATCGCCGCGGCAAACGCCTTCAGCGCGATGATCGAGCCCATGCCGATCGACACGAACAGAATGGGCGACACCAGCGCGCCGGCGAGGCCGCCGAGCACCGCGCTATAGAAGAACGTGAACGCGATCATGCCCGCCACCGGAATGCCGATGAGACGCGCCATGTCCTTGTCCTGCGAGGTGGCCTGCAGCTTCTTGCCGAGCATCGTGCGTTCGAACAGGAAGTACTGGAACGTCACCGCGAGCGCGGTGAACGCGAGGATCGACAGATACTGCGTGTCCATGAACACGCCGCCCACTTCGATGCCGGGCTTGTCGAACAGCCGGTTCATCGCGCGCGGCTGCGGGCCGAAGATGTACAGCGCCGCGTTCTGCATGAAGATCGACGCGCCGAGCGTGCTGATGATGACCGGCAGATACGAACGGTTACGCAGCGGGTAATAGACGCCGAGCGCGAAGATCACGCCCAGCACGCCGAGCACGACTAATGCGAGCACGAACGCGAGCCAGTAAGGCAAACCGCTGCCAAGAAAGGCGACCATCGCGAAGCCGCCGGCCATCGCAAAGTCGCCTTGCGCGAAATTGACGACGTTGGTGGCTCTGACGATCAGCACGAAGCCGAGCGCGACCAGTGCATAGATCGAGCCGAGCGCGAGTCCGGCGAACAGCACCTGGACGTTGTTGACCACGAAGCTCATCGCTTCATCTCCTCATTCTGCCGGCGTGCGGTGCTGGACTGAACGCGCCGGTGCCAAGGCGGCCGCATGAACGGCTGCCGTGTCTCCCTGTAGCGAAGGCGAAGGCAGGGCTTGATGCGCGAGCACCGGGCGCCTGCTCCTACTATGTGACCACATGTATAAAATCTGTATAGCGGATGGTATAAAGCTGTTCCAAAGCTGTCAACCGAAAATGGATTTGCGTACAATGTCCGCATGGTTGAATTTCTCGAAAGGATCGACGGATGAGCGTGGCTTCATCCCGCAGCGCGGCCAGGAGCGAGGACAACGGCGGCTCGTTTGATGCGGGCACGCTGGGCGAACGCGTGGCCGAAAAGTTGCTGTCGAAAATTCGCGGCGACGGTCTTGCGCCCGGCACGCGGCTGCCGTCCGAGCATGCGATGGCGCAGCATTTCGGCGTGAGCCGCACGGTGATGCGCGAGGCAATCGCGCTGCTGAAGGCCGACGGCCTGCTCACCACGCGCAAGGGCAGTGGCGCATTCGTCGGCCACACCGGCGCGCCGCATGCGGAGATGGTCGATCCGTTGACCGAACAATCGGTACAGTCGCTGCTGAACCTCACAGAGGTGCGGCGTGGCCTCGAGGCGGAAATCGCCGCGCTCGCGGCGGTGCGGCGCACGCCGGGGCAACTGGCGGAGATCGAGCACGCGCTGCGGCACGTTGAAGACGCGATGCGGGCGGGCGGCGATGGCGTCGAGGAAGACGTGCAGTTTCACCTGCGTATCGCGGAAGCGACGGGCAATCCGTACTGGGTGCACTTCATCGAAATGTTCGCGCAGCAGATCCGGCTCGCGGTGAAGGTGACGCGCGCCAACGAGGCGCGCCGCATGGACTTCATGCACCAGGTCACCGAAGAGCACGAAAAGATCGTCGCGGCGATCGTGGCCGGCGACCCGGAACGGGCCCGCGCGGCGGCCGGCGATCACATGCTGTGCGTGGCCGAGCGGGTGCGCCAGGCCGATCGCGATTTCTGGGCCGGCAGTGGCGGCGCGCTGGCGCGCGATCTGGTGCGCAACTTCGGCGACAAGTAGCGGCGCGCCAGGCGAAGCGTCGCGATGAGCTAATGCACATGAAATAAAAAACGCCCCCGTAGGGGCGTTTCGATCTTTGCAGCACCGGCCCGCGCACTGCGCGGCACCGGCCCGCCATACCGCTTTAGAACTTGTGGCGCATACCGATACGGAACGCCAGCTGGTTCTGCGAGTTCGAACCCGAGTTGCCGAAGAACGACGAGCTGTCGCCGATCTGCGCTTGCAGGTTGGCCGTGCCGACCTTGCCGCTCGCGTCCTGATAGATCACGAGGCCGTACACGTCGGTACGCTTGCTGAGTGCGTAGTCGACCGCGCCGTTGACCTGGTTCCAGTGGCCGTTGGCCGAGCCAGCCAGGTGCATGTACGTGTAGCCCGCTGCCAGCGACAGCGCTTGCGTGAAGGCCCACTTGGCGCCTGCTTCATACGCGGTGTACGTGCTCGAACCCAGCGAGATCGGCTCGAAGTGCGTGTTCGTGTACAACGCCCACAGCGTAGCCGGGCCGAACGTGTAGCGGCCGCCCACGCCGAACGTGCGCAGATCCTTGACCGTCGAACCGACGTTGGTGGTCGTCGAGCCGGCGTTAAAGTTGGCCAGCGAAACCGGGAAGGCCGGCGTCGACAGCTGCGGGTACTTGATGTCCGTGTACGCTGCGCCGATGCCTGCGCCGCCGAACGCGTAGTTCAGGCCGAAGCTGTACGTGCGCGACGAACCCGTCGTCGTGCCGACCGTCGGCGCGCCGCCGAATGCGCCTGCCTGGTTCGAGAAGCCGTACAACGCGCCAAACGTCACGCCGTAGAAGTTCGCGCTGGCGAACTTGACCGAGTTGTTGATCCGGCTCGACGTCAGCTGGTCGACGTCGTTGATGTGGTACGCGTAGTTGCCGGCGACCGTGTTGCTACCCGTCGAGTAGTTGCCGAGCACGTCGGTCGACAGCGAGTACTGGCGGCCAAACGTCACTGCACCGACGTTGTCCTTCGACAGACCGACGAATGCCTGGCGGCCGAACAGCGCGCCACCCTGGCCGAGCGTGCCGTTGCCGCTGTTGAAGCCGTTCTCCAGCACGAAGATCGCCTTGAGGCCGCCGCCCAGGTCTTCCGCACCGCGCAGGCCCCAACGGCTGCCCTGTGCCACGCCGTCGTCGTACTTGAAGATTTTCTGCGAGTTGGCGCCGCTGTGGTTAGCGTAGCTGATACCTGCGTCGATGATCCCGTACAGCGTCACGCTGCTTTGTGCGTGAGCAGCCCCGGCAAAGGTTGCGAGCAGCGCGGTGGTCAGTACTTTCTTGTTCAAGGAATTCTCCGATTTAGTAAAGATGCGGGCGACTTCGCCTTGCTCTACGGCAGTTCGCGCGTCGGCGGCAAATTTACGGGGATGCAGAGAATCCAATATGACAGTTGCGTTATTCAGCGTTTATGTAGTGCAAATGCTACATACAGCATACGAATAGCGGCAAAATCTACGGGGTTTTACATGGACATTTCATAATGTCGCTGTAGGCAAGCACGAGCTGCACGTACGCAAAAAACAAAATCGCCCGCATCGAGCGGGCGATTCCGTTTGTAGCGGACGGCGGCGCCTGCGCCGCCCGGGAGTCTCACGCACGCGTCACGCGCACGTCACTCAGGCGGACAGCAGCGACCCCGAGCGGAACGCCTTCGCTCCCGCCACGCGCGCCACTTCCATGCCGGCCGTCGCAAAACGCGACACGTGCCGTGCGTACATCACGCCCGCCACGCTGCTCTTCAGCGTCACGACCTGGTCGGTCAGCGGATCGACGATATCGGCGATTTCCTTGCCGGCGTCGACCCATTTGCCCACTTCCGCACGAAACACCACCACACCGCTGACCGGCGTCACGATCGGCTCGGTACCGGCGAGCGGCGTCGCGGCGAATTCCAGCGGCGGCATCGGCGCGGCCTTGCCGTCGATCACGCCGCGATGCGTCAGATATTCGATGATGCCTTGCGCGTCTTTTTCCGCGAGCTCGTACGACACGTCGCGCTGGCTGCGTAACTCGACCGTGACGGAAATCGAACCGTTCGGAATCGGATAGCGGCTGCCGAAGCGCGTGCGCAGATCGGACCAGCAGAAGCTGTGTATCTCGTCGAACGGATTGCCGACCGAATCGAGCGCGAGCAGCGACGCCTTGGCGTCCAGATAGCGCGACAGCGGCTCGACGTCGGGCCACAGATCGGGATTGGTGTACAGGTGCAGCGCCGCTTCCCAGTCGCAATGCAGGTCGAGCACGATGTCCGCGTCGTACGACAGCAGTTGCAGTGCGAGGCGTTGCGATTCGAGTTCGGTACGCGGCTTTTGCGCGTTCAGCGCCTCGCGCATCGCGGCGCGGATCGTCAGGCGATTGCGCTCGATGTCGCCGGTCAGCCGTTCGCCGACGAGCGGCTCGACCAGCGCCGCGAGGTTATAGAAGTTGCGGTTGAAGTTCTGCGCGGTGTTGCTTTCGAAGCGGCCAGCGAGCAGCCCGAGCATATGCTGGTTCAGGCCGATCGGATTGGCCACCGGCACCACGACGATCTCGCCGCGCAGCTTACCCGCGGCTTCGAGTTCGGCGAGCTTGCGGCGCAGCGTCCACGAAACGAGCATGCCGGGCAGTTCGTCGGCATGCAGCGATGACTGGATATACACCTTCTGAGCGCCGCCGGGACCGTAGTGGAAGCTTGTCAGATTGCGTGCGGTGCCAAGCGACGGAGAAATCAGCGGATGAGCCTTGGTTTGCATGATATCGGGGGCGCGGCAGGCTTTGCGAGCCGCGCTATGTGGTTGATTGCAGTGTGAAAACTTCGGATGCGGCGAGCGGTGCGCGGGTGGCGCGCAACGTTGGATGCAACGTCGGGCTCGACCCTGTGCACAACGCTTTTGCACACCCCGGCTGGCATGCGCTAGCTGCGTGAAAGCCGGGCGACTGCACGATCTTATCCGATCCGCGCTGCCGCGCCCATGCTGCGGCGGTGTGCGCCGCCGCGTGGGCGTGCGCGGTCCAAAAACAAAACGGGCTTCGCATGCAGCGAAGCCCGTCTTTTCAAACTTGCGCAAAACCTGCGTGGCCAGAAGCGCGGCGAGCCGCGCCGCCGGGCCGCCGCGCGGATCAGCCGCCGTACACGTCGAAGTCGAAGTACTTCTTCTCGAGCTTCTTGTAGGTGCCGTCCTTGATGATGTCGGCGATCGCCTTGTCGACCTTGGCCTTCAGATCGGTGTCTTCCTTGCGCATGCCGATGCCGGCGCCTTCGCCGAGGATCTTCTTGTCTTCGAGATCCTTGCCGACGAACTGGAAGCCGGCGCCGCGCGGGGTCTTCAGGAAGCCGATGTCGGCTTGCACGGCGTCTTGCAGCGATGCGTCGAGACGGCCCGAGATCATGTCGGCGTACACCTGGTCCTGGTTCTGGTACGGCACGACCTTGGCGCCCTTCGGCTCCCAGTAGGTCTTCGCGTAGGTTTCCTGGATCGTGCCTTGCTCGACGCCGATCGACTTGCCGGCGAGCGACTCAGGCGTCGGCATCAAATTCGAGCCTTTCTTCGCGACGAGGCGCGTCGGCGTGTTGAACAGCTTCGACGAGAAGGCGATCTGTTCCGCGCGTTGCGGCGTCATCGACATCGACGACAGCACGCCGTCGAACTTCTTTGCCTTCAAAGCCGGGATCATGCCGTCGAAGTCGTTCTCGACCCACACGCACTTCGCCTTCAGGCGATTGCAGATTTCGTTGCCGAGGTCGATGTCGAAGCCGACCAGCTTGCCGTCGGAGCCCTTCGATTCAAACGGAGGATAGCTTGCGTCGACGCCGAAACGGATCGTCGTCCAGTCTTTGGCGTGTGCGCCGATCGAAACGGTGGCGAGCAGGGCAACTGTCAAAGCCGCTAGCAGTTTTTTCACTGAGATACTCCCGGAGTGGTTCAAATCGTCGCGTCAGGTGGATTGTGCTGTGCGACATTGCCCGGCGCGGGTCGCGGCGGGCCTGGTTATTCGGCTGCCGACGGGGCCGCCAGCAGCGCGCGCCAAGCTTACCAGTCCAAAAATATTACGGACCTGGTAGAAGACCGGATGGCGCGCCAGACAAAGCGCTGCCGCATCTGGGGGCGCCTCGCGTGCCTGCAGGGTTTGAAAGGAAATCGACAGTTCGGCGGAGGCCCGAGGGCGGGCGGCGGGGCCGCTGCGCGGCGCAATGCCGCGTGGGTATTTCGTTGCACTGCGGCACGGCGGGGTGCCGCGCGCAGTGCAATTGTTGCGCGCGCATGTGACCGGCGAGTGACCGGGTGGCGGCTCACACCACCCGCTGTCCCTCGCGATACGTCGCGCGCGGCACCGGCAGCGCATCCATCATCGTCACGCGCACGAAGTCGGCACGCAGGCCCGGCGCAATCACGCCGCGATCGTGCAGACCGGCCTTCTTCGCCGGTTCCGCAGAAACCGTCGCGATCGCGCGCGGCAGCGTCCAGCCAGCCTTTTCGACCAGATCGAAGGCTGCGGTCAGCAGGCTCGACGGCACGTAATCGGACGACAGGATGTCGAGCAGGTCCGCCTGCGCGAGCTCCAGCGCCGACACGTTGCCCGAATGCGAGCCGCCGCGCACCACGTTCGGCGCGCCCATGATGGTGGCGATGCCGTGCCGGTGCGCAGCCTCCGCGGCAATGCGCGTGGTCGGAAATTCAGCCAGCACGACGCCCTCAGCGGCAGCCTGCTCGACGTGCTCGACCAGCGTGTCGTCGTGGCTCGCCACTGGCACCTGCAGATCCTTGCAGCGGTCGATGATCGCGCGGCGATGCGCATCGGCGTAGCGCTGCTGTTCGGCGGCGAGCTCGCTCAGCGTGCTTTCCGCCTCCTCGTCGGTCAGCTTGCCGTGGCGCTCGGTAAACTTGCGCCACTGCTCGCGGTCGTGCCATTGCCGCTGGCCCGGCGTGTGGTCCATCACCGAAGCGAGCCGCAGCATCGGATGCGCGCACAACGAGTCGAACACTTCGATCACGTCGCCGGTGGCGATTTCGCAGCGCAGATGCAGGAAGTGCTCGGCGCGCAGCAGCTTGCGCTCGGAAAAGCGCGTCAGCGCTTCGGCGCAGCGCGTCTGGATGCCGCGTTCGCGCGGGCCGTTGTTCTTGCGCGAGCCGATCGCGAGCGCGTCGAACACGGTCGTGATGCCGGCCGCGGCAACCTGCGCGTCGTGAATCACGAAGGCGGCGTCGGTATTCCAGTGCACGCCGGGGCGCGGCGCGAGATGCTTCTCGAGATTGTCGGTGTGCAGCTCGATCAGGCCCGGCAGCAGGTAATCGCCGTCCCAGTCCTCGGCTTCTTTGGCCGACGTCGTGCCGCGCGCGATGTCGCGGATCACGCCGTCTTCGATCCGCACGACGCCGTCGAATTCTTCATCCCGCGTGACGACGCGGGCGTTCCTGATCAACATCGGAAATGCTCCGTTTGAGATTGGATGTCAGTGTAGGGTGGCCGTGTGACGCAGCGGTGGAGTCAGCTCGAGGCGGCGCGTCGCGACGCGCGTGCGCGTGTCCTCGTCGTGGAAAATGCCGACGATCGCCGCGCCGCGCTGCCGCGCTTCGACGATCAGATCGGCCACCACGTCGCGGTTTTCGGCATCGAGCGACGCGGTCGGTTCGTCGAGCAGCAGCACCGGATGCGCGGCGATCAACCCGCGCGCGATATTCACGCGCTGCTGCTCGCCGCCGGAAAAGGTTGCGGGCGCAAGCGACCATAAACGCTGCGGCACGTTCAGGCGCGTCAGCAGCGCGGCGGCGCGCTCGCGCGCTTCGGCTTCGGGCACGCCGCGCGTCATCAGCGGCTCGGCCACCAGCGTCAGTGCCGGCACGCGCGGAATCACGCGCAGAAACTGGCTCACGTAGCCGACCACGTTGCGCCGCAGATGCAGCACGTCGTGCGGCTCGGCGCCGCTGATCGCGCGATGCAGGTTTTCCTGCGTGTCGTCGCGCAGCAGGATCGTGCCGACGCTAGCCAGATAATTGCCGTACAGGCAGCGCAGCAGCGTGCTTTTGCCGGCGCCCGACGGGCCGACCAGTACCACGCACTCGCCGCGTTGCACGTCGAGCGACACGCCGTCGAGCGCATCGATCTGCACGCCGCCCTGGCCGTGCAGTGTGAAGGTCTTCGCGACGCCGGCCGCGCGCAGCATCAGCGCCGGGTTGTCGGCAAAGCCGCGCCCGAGTGCGGCGGCGTTGGATTCGGTAATGGACATCGATAATCTCAAACCGGCAGAACCGAGGAAACCAGCGTTTGCGTGTACGGATGCTGCGGATCGTCGAGCACCTGATCGGTCAGGCCCGCTTCGACGACTTCGCCGCCTTGCATCACCATCAGCCGATGCGCAAGCAACCGCGCGACGCCGATATCGTGCGTCACGATCAGCACCGACAGATGCAGCGTCGCGGTCAGCGAGCGCAGCAGGTCGAGCAGGCGCGCCTGCACCGATACGTCGAGGCCGGCGGTTGGCTCGTCCATGAAGACGAGACGCGGCCCGGTGACCAGATTGCGCGCAATCTGCAGGCGCTGCTGCATGCCGCCGGAAAACGCAGCCGGCAATTCGTCGATCCGCGTCGCGTCGAGTTCGACGCGCTCCATCCATTGCGTGGCGGTCGCGCGGATCTGGCCGTAGTGGCGCGCGCCGACCGCCATCAGCGGTTCGCCGATATTCGCGCCGGCCGACACGCCAATGCGCAATCCGTCGCGCGGATTCTGCTGCACGAAGCCCCATTCGGTGCGCATCAGCAGACGTCTGCGCGGTTCGGACAGCGCGCGCAGATCGAGCCGGTCGCCGTTGGCCGACGTGTAGTGCAGCGTACCGCTATCGGCTTCGCTGCGCATCGCCAGCGCATTCAGCAGCGTCGTCTTGCCCGAGCCGGATTCGCCGACGATGCACAGCACTTCGCCAGGATACAGATCGAAGCTTACGTTGCGGCAACCGTTGCGGCCGCCGTACTGTCTGGTCAGCTCGCGGGCGCTCAGAAGCGGCGTGGGTGCCGTCATGCGTGTTCTCCAGCATCGTTCGCGCCTGCCTGCTGTTCGCGGCGCTCGTGGCAATAGTCGCTATCGGAGCAGACGAACATCCGCTTGCCGCTATCGTCGACGATCATTTCGTCGAGGAAGCTTTGCGTCGAACCGCACAGCGCGCACGCGTGATCCCAGCGCTGCACTTCGAACGGATGGTCGTCGAAATCGAGGCTGCGCACCGGCGTGTACGGCGGAATCGCGTGAATGCGGCGTTCGCGGCCCGCGCCGAACAGCTGCAGTGCCGGGTTCATATGCATCTTCGGGTTGTCGTATTTCGGAATCGGCGACGGCGACGCGAGATACCGGTTGTTGACGATCACCGGATAGTCGTAAGTGGTCGCGATGCTGCCGTGATGCACGATGTCCTCATACAGCTTCACGCTGATCAGGCCGTAGTCGGCGAGCGCGTGCAGCTTGCGGCTTTCGGCGACGCGCGGCTCGAGGCGATACAGCGGCTCCGGGTTCGGCACCTGGTAGACGAGGATCTGCTGGTCGGTCAGCGGCGTTTCCGGAATCCGGTGGCGGGTCTGCACGATCGACGCCTCGACGGTGCGGCGCGTGGTCTTGACGCCGGCCGTGCGCGCGAAGAAGCGGCGGATGTTCACGGCGTTGGTGGTTTCGTCCGAGCCCTGGTCGATCACTTTCAGCGTGTCGTCGCGGCCGATGATCGATGCGGTGACCTGAATCCCACCCGTGCCCCAGCCGAACGGCAGCGGCATTTCGCGCGCCGCGAACGGCACCTGATAGCCCGGCACTGCGACGGCTTTCAGCAGCGCGCGGCGGATCATCCGTTTGGTCTGCTCGTCGAGGTACGCGAAGTTGTAGCCTTCGGCGGCGCTGTCGTAGTCGGGCGCCGGGGCCGCGGTGTCTCGCGCGTTCATGCTGCTTGCTCCTGTGCGGCGGATGTGGCGTTGCCTTCTGCGTTGTTTTCGCCGGGGTTGCTTGCGGATTGGCGCTCGGCCTGTTGCGCAGCGCTGCGGGCGCTGGCCGCGGCGTGCTCGTCGTGCGCGTTGGCGCTTGCGGCGCTTGCCGTGCCGCCGGCAGCAGCCGCTGCCGCATGCTTCGCGCGCAGCTTGCGCACCAGCTCCAGTTCGGACTGGAAGTCGACGTAGTGCGGCAGTTTCAGATGCTGCACGAAGCCCGACGCTTCGACGTTGTCGCTGTGCGACAGCATGAATTCAACATCCTGGGTCGGCGAGCGCAACGTCTCGCCGAGCTCTTCGGCGCGCAGCGCGCGGTCGACCAGCGCCATCGCCATCGCCTTGCGCTCGGAGTGGCCGAACGCGAGACCATAGCCTTGCGTGAACGACGGCGGCGCTTCCGCACTGCCGGCGAACTGGTTGATCATCTGGCATTCGGTGATGTCAATGTCGCCGATCTCGACGGCTTCGCCCAGTTCGTCCAGTTCCATTTCGACCGCGACGCTGCCGAAGCGGATTTCGCCGGCGAACGGATGCGAATGCGCGTAGCCGCGCTGCGTCGCATAACCCATCGCGAGCAGAAAGCCTTCGTCGCCGCGCGCGAGATTCTGCAGACGCGTCGCGCGGCTCGCCGGAAAGGCCAGCGGTTCGCGCGACAGATCGCCGGGTTCCGGCGCGTCGGGCGTGATGCTTTCCTGTTCGATCAGGCCTTCCTTGTTCAGCAGCGCGACCACGCGCGGCATCGGTTCTGCAGCGGCGGTCTGGGCCTTGCCGGCGAGCTGCGCGGTGGCGGCATGGTCGGGCGGCGCGCCGTGCGCATCGTCGCCGTCGGCCAGCAGCGCGAAGTCGAGCAGGCGCTGCGTGTAGTCATAGGTCGGGCCGAGCAGCTGGCCGCCGGGCACGTCCTTGAAGGTCGCGGAGATGCGGCGCTCGGCGTGAATCGCCTCGGTTTTCAGCGGCTCGGTATAGCCGAAGCGCGGCAGCGTGGTGCGGTACGCGCGCAGCAGAAAGATCGCTTCGACAAGATCGCCGGCCGCCTGCTTGATCGCCAGCGCGGCGAGTTCTTCGTCGTACACCGAGCCCTCGGTCATCACACGCGCCACCGCGAGGCGCAGCTGTGCGCGAATCTGCGCGACGCTCAGTTCCGCGAGGTGCGTGTCGCCGCGTCGCTCCTTGTCGAGCAGACGCCACGAAGCCTCGATCGCGCGTTCTCCACCTTTGACGGCAACGTACATTAGTTGAGCTCCACTTGGGTTGTGCGCGGCAGACCCAGCACGTCGTCGCCGCAGACGAAATAGCAGTCGATGCCGCACGGAAACAGCGGCGCGAGTTCGGCGCGTTCGCGCCAGAAGCGTTCGGGCAGGCCGACGGGCGCGATGTTTTGCATGTGCTCGATGCCGGGGCCGCGCAGCGTCAGCGGGGCGCCGCCTTGCAGCGCGTCGACGCGGATCAGCAGCGTGGCCGAGGTTTCCGGCGCGTCGTCGGCGCCGAGCGCGAAGCATTCGAGCGCGGGCAATGCGTGTGCGTCGTGCAGATAGGCGAACGCGGCACGCTGCGGCGCGTCGACTAGCGGCGCGCCGGTGTGAAAGCGCAGCGCCGCGGCGAGCTGCGCATCGTGCTGCGCGAGCCACACGGGTGTCGAGAAATCGCACAGCGTCAGCAGCGCCGCATAGGCGGCACGCGCGGCGGCGGGGCGCGCTGCGTGCGTCGCCGCGCTATCCGGCAGCACGCCGGCCAGCGTGCGGATCGTGCCGGGCCGCGCCAGCGTATCGAGCAGCGTGCGGAACACCGCCTGCGTGTCGTGCACCGGGTCGGCAAAACCCGGCGTCAGCGTGGCGAGTTCGAGCGGCGCATCGTTGAAGGCCTGTCTGGTCGATGTGTTCATCAGTCGCCCCGCACCATCGTGAAGAATTCGACGCGCGTGTCGGCCGTGTCCTGCCGGCGCGCTTCGCGCGCGGCCGCGATGCGCGCCGCGAGCGGTTCGATCAGTTGCGCATGCAACTGCGGATGCTGCTGCGGCAATTGCAGCAGCGCGTCCGCGATTGCCGCGAGTTCGGCGCGGCGGCGATCGCGGCCGAGATGGCATGCCACACCGACCGGCGCTGCGGCAGCCGGCTCGCGCAGCCGCAGCGTGGCGCGCGTGACCGTGGCTTCGCCGAGATTGAAGGCGTCGCCGGTGCCGCCGACGCGGCCGCGCACCATCGCAAGGCCGGTTTCGGGCGGCCGCAGCCAGTCGTAGGCGGGCAGCGGCGCGCCTTGCAGCGCGCGCTGCAACGCGGCTTCGAGCTCGGCGCGCGGCGTGCGGGCGAGCACGGCCATCCATGCGCGCCGCATCGCGGACGCCGGTGGCGCAGAGGATGCCGGGGCGGCGGAGAGATCGCTCATCGAAGGTTCCGTGGTGTCGATGTCCGGTTATTTGAGCATCTATTCATCTAAACGTCTAGACGTTTGTCGTGACAATCCCATGCCGTCAGGGCTCGGTGATGTTTTCATATTTTCATCACGGCCGGCACAATACAATCGGGAGTTCCACATTTGAAACGAGGGGAATGACAGCACCATGACATCGAACGACGACGCGACACCCGGCACGTTGCTCGAACGCGGCGGCGGCGTCGCCGTATGGCGGCAGATCGAACAGATCCTCGCGGCGGAGATCGCGGCCAGCGGTTTCGGCGAAGAAGGGCGCCTGCCGAGCGAAGCGGAGCTGGCGCGGCGCTTCGACGTCAATCGCCACACGATCCGCCGCGCGATGCTGGGGCTGGCGGCGTTGGGCCTCGTCAGCGTCGAACAGGGGCGCGGCACCTTCGTGCAGCCCGGCGCGATCGACTATTCGATCGGGCGCCGCACGCGCTTCACCGAGAACCTGCGGCAGCAGCAGTCCGCGGGGGTGTTGCTGGCGTCAGCGCGCGTGAAGGCCGAGCCGAACGTGGCAAAAGCGCTCGGCTTGCGCGCGGGGGTGTCGGTGTACCGGCTCGATACGTTGCACGAAGCGAACGGCGTGCCGCTCACGTATGCGCGCAGCTGGTATCCTGCGGCGCGTTTCACCGATCTGCCCGACGTGCTGGAGCGCACCAGCAGCATGACGAAGGCGCTCGCCGAATTCGGCGTGGCCGACTATCTGCGCAAGTGGAGCCGCATCGGCAGCGTGCTGCCGGACGCGGACGTCGCGCGGCGGTTGAATATCAACCGGCAGCAGCCGGTGTTGTGGGTGGAAAACGTCGACGTCGATACCGAAGGCACGCCGATCAAATACGGCTTTACGCACTTCGCGGCGGATCGGGTTCAATTGCTGGTGGAGAACGATGTATGAGCACGGCTTATGTCGATACCGCGATGGCAGGCGCGGTGAACTGGCCCAGGCACGCGCGCTTTGCGATTTACTACGCGCCGCCGCGCGAATCGATCTGGTGGGCGGCGGGCTCGACGTGGCTCGGCCGCGATGCGCAGCACCGCGACGGCGGCGAGCCGATGATGGACGAAGCCGCGGCCGATCAGCGCCCGGCGCACGAAGCGACGGCGGACGAACCGCCGGCCCTTGAACTGGCGGCGCGCGACCGCCGCGCCGGCGAAGCGCCGGCTTATGAAGCGCATGCGGAACATCCGCCGCTGTCGGGCCCGCTCGCCGAGCTGACCGCCGCGCCGCGCCGCTATGGCTGGCACGGCACGCTGGTTGCTCCTTTCAGGCTGGCGGATGGCGTGCGCGCCGACGATCTGCTTGTTGCGGTGCAACGCTGGGCCCGTACGCGCAGCGGCTTCAGTCTGCCGGTCGAAGTGGCCACGCTGGGCGATTTCGTCGCGCTGCGGCCTGCTTCCGACGAAGGCGACGCATTGATGCGCGGTCTCGCGGCCGATGCGTTGCGCACCTTCGCGCCGCTGCGCGCGGCGCCGTCGGTGGCGGAACTCGAGCGGCGGATGGCCGGCGGCCGGCTCACGGAACGGCAACGGGCGCTGCTCGTCGAATGGGGATACCCGTACGTGTTCGACGAATTCCGCTTCCATATGACGCTGTCGAACGCGCTGGCGTCGGCGCACGACTGCGTGGCGATAGTCGACTGGTGGCAGCGCGAGGCCGGGCGTCTCGGACCGTTGCCGGTGCAAGGGGTGGCGCTGTTCGTCGAACCGGCGCCGGGCGAGCCGTTCGTGTTGTGGCAGCGGCTCGCATTCAGAACAGCGGAGGAATAACGCGCATGCAGGGGCGATTGATCTATGTGATGGGGCCGTCGGGCGCGGGCAAGGATTCGCTATTGCATTTCGCGCGCGATCACGTTGCCGGGGATTCGGTGGTGTTCGCACATCGCTACATCACGCGTAGCGTAGGCGGCGGCGAAAACCATATTGCACTGACAGCCGAAGAGTTCGAAGCGCGCTCCGCGCTCGGCCTGTTTGCGCTCGAATGGGCGAGCCACGCGCTGCGTTATGGCGTCGGTGTCGAAATCGATACGTGGCTCACGCGCGGCTGCACGGTGGTGGTCAACGGCTCGCGCCAACATCTCGAGCGTGCGCTCGAGCGCTACCCGCGGATGGAAGTGGTACACGTCGAAGCGCAGCCGCATATTCTTGCCGCGCGACTCGGCGCGCGAGCGCGCGAAAGCGCGGAGCAGGTCGCCGCGCGGCTCGCGCGGCATGCGCCGTTTTCGCTGCCGGACGGCACGCGGCTCACGCGCATCGACAACTCCGGCGCACTGGAAGTGGCGGGGCATCGGCTGGTGCAGGTGGTGCGCGGCGCGGACTAACGCCGCACGGGCGAGTGCCGCGCATATCGTGCGGCCGCGTTTTTGAAACCACGCGGCGCACGATGCGCTGCGCTACCATCGGTGCTTTTGCAGCGCCCCACGCTGCCTTTCAACTGAAAGGCGCCGATCGAGCCCAGGCATCCGCCCCGCGCACTCGGCGCCGCGCTACCCGGAGCCCTTGCCGATGAACGATGCCCGCCGCTATGCCGAGATCGCCGACCTCGAACCCGCCGCTGCGGACCTGCGCGAGATACGCCACCAGATTCACCACCATCCCGAACTCGCATACGAAGAAGTGCAGACCGCTGAGCTGGTCGCGAGCAAGCTCGAGCAATGGGGCTGGCAGGTCACGCGCGGCGTCGGCCGCACCGGTGTGGTCGGTACGCTGAAGGCGGGCGACGGCACGCGCAGCATCGGCATCCGCGCGGATATGGATGCGCTGCCGATCGTCGAGCAGACCGGTCTGCCGTATGCGAGCGGCACGCACGGCAAGATGCATGCATGCGGCCACGACGGCCACACGACGATGCTGCTCGGCGCCGCGCAGCATCTGGCCGCGACGCGGCGTTTTTCCGGCACGGTGCATCTGTACTTCCAGCCGGCCGAGGAAAGCGGCATCGACAGCGGCGCGAAGGCCATGATCAACGACGGCCTGTTCGAGCGCTTCCACTGCGATGCGGTGTTCGGCGTGCACAACCATCCGGGCGCGGAGCCGGGCAAATTCCTGTTTCGCAAAGGGCCGTTCATGTCGGCCGGCGACAAGGCGACGATCACGATCGAAGGTGTCGGCGGCCATGCGGCGCGCCCGCACATGACGGTGGACCCGGTGGTGATCGCAGCGAGCATCGTGATGGCGCTGCAGACCGTGGTGGCGCGCAATGTCGATCCGTCGCAGCCGGCGGTGGTGACGGTCGGCTCGATGCATGCGGGCACCGTCAACAATGTGATTCCGGCCAGCGCGAAGCTCGAACTGAGCGTGCGCTCGTTCAGCCCGGACGTGCGCGAGCTGCTGAAGAAGCGCATCACCGAACTCGCCGAAAGCCAGGCGGCAAGCTACGGCGGCAAGGCGCAGGTCGACTATATCGAAGGCTATCCGGTGGTGATCAACTCCGACGCGGAGACCGACTTCGCGATCGAGGTGGCGCGCGAACTGGTCGGCGAGCACAACGTCGTCGCGCATGCGGACATGCTGATGGGCAGCGAAGACTTCTCGTTCATGCTGCAACAGCGACCGGGCACGTTTCTGCGGCTCGGCAACGGTGTCGGCGAAGACGGCTGCATGGTGCACAACCCGCACTACGACTTCAACGACCGCAATCTGCCGATCGGCGCGGCTTACTGGACGCGGCTCGTCGAGCGCTATCTGGGGCGCTAGGGCGTCACGCCGGCGCGCGCGGGCGTGGGGCTCGCGCGCGTGGCGATTCAGGCTGAAACGCTGAAGCACCACCGTCCAACCGGAGGTCCGCACGATGAGCACCGCCACCCAGCAGGCGACGCAACCGATGCAAGCAGCAGGCCGCGGCGCGATCGCCGCCGCGGTGATCGGCAACTGGCTCGAGTTCTTCGACTTCACCGTGTACGGTTTTTTCGCGGTGATTATCGGCAAGCTGTTTTTTCCTTCGACGGATGCGACGGTGTCGCTGCTGCTTTCGGTCGCGACGTTCGCGGCGGGCTTTTTCACGCGGCCGTTGGGCAGTGTGCTGCTCGGCGTCTATGCGGACCGCAAGGGTCGCCGGTCGGCGCTGAACCTGACCATCACGCTGATGGCGGCCAGCACCGGCCTGATCGCGATCGCGCCGACGTATGCGCAGATCGGCATTGCCGCGCCGTTGCTGGTGGTGTTCGCACGCCTCGTGCAGGGTTTCTCGCAGGGCGGGGAGTTCGGCGCGGCCACTTCGGCGCTGCTCGAAAACGGCGCGAGCGCGCAGCGCGGTGCACGCACCAGCTGGCAGCTCGCCACCCAGGGCGCTGCGGCGCTGAGCGGCTCGGGCATCGCGGCGCTGCTGTCGGCGGCGTTGCCGCGCGAGTCGCTCGAAAGCTGGGGCTGGCGCGTTCCGTTCG
>DATLOW010000070.1:0-5079 GCA_035536055.1 Paraburkholderia sp.
TGGGGCGTGGCGCGACGATCGTCACGCCGTTCATCGTCGTCGCACTGTATGGGCAGCATGGCATCGTCGGCGTGCTGTCGCTGATGATCGGCCTGCTCGCGGTGCAGATCGTGGTGGTGGCGTGGCTCGGTGTCGAGCCGACCGGCCAGCGCCTCGAAGACCTGCAGCCGGGCGAAGCCCTCGCGCACGATGGTGTCAATGCGGCCGCGCGGGTTCCGGCGAGTAAATGACGCAGACTCGAACGCAGACCCGAACGCACACGCAGCCCATGCAACACAGCACACGCAACGCAAACAGAAAACCGCAGACAAGCCGTAACGACACTGCAAGGAAACCCAAAGGAAAACTGCAATGGATGCATTGAACAAGCAGCACCTGGAAGCGCAACTCTTGATCGACGGCGAGTGGACCGACGCAAGCAACGGCCGCACGATGGACATCGTGAACCCGGCGACCGGCGCCGTGATCGGCAGCCTCGCCGCGGCCACGGAAGCGGACGTGGACCGTGCGGTGCGCGCCGGCCACACGGCCTTCGAGCGCGGCGAATGGCGCGACATGCCGATCCAGCAGCGCGCGCGCATCATGAACAGATTCGCCGACCTGTTCGAAGCGGACCTCGAGAATTTCTACCGGCTCGAGACGCTGAACAACGGCCGGCCGATCTCCGAGACGCGTGCGCAGATCTCGCGCCTGCCGCAGTTTTACCGCTATTTCGCGGCGCTCGCGCTGACCCGCCGCAGCGACGTGATTCCGATCGAAGGCCCGTACCTGTGCTACACGCAACGCGTGCCGCTCGGCGTGATGGCGCTGATGACGTCGTTCAACCATCCGCTGATGATCCTGTCGAAGAGCCTCGCACCGGCGCTCGCGACCGGCAACAGCGTGGTGATCAAGGCCTCCGAGCAGACGCCGCTGACCACCGTGCGCCTCGCGCGTCTGCTGCAGGAAGCGGGCGTGCCGAAGGGCGTGGTCAACGTGGTGAACGGCGAAGGCCGTGAAGCCGGCGCGGCGCTCGCGAAACATTCGCTGATCCGCAAGGTGGTGTTCACCGGCGGCACCGAAGTGGGCCGCTCGATCGGCGAGGCGGCGGCGCGCACCTTTGCGCTGACCACGCTGGAACTCGGCGGCAAGGGCGCGGTACTGCTGTTCGACGATATGGATCTCGAGCGCGCAGTGAACGGCGCGGCGTTCGCATCGTTCATCGGCGCGGGTCAGACCTGCGTATGCGGCGCGCGCATTCTGGTGCAGGAAACCATCTACAAGGAATTCCTCGAGCGCTTCCGCGCGAAGGCTGCGGGCATTCGCGTCGGCGATCCGGAAGATCCGAAGACGCAGCTCGGCCCGGTGATTTCGGACCGTTCGCGCCAGCGTATTCTCGCGATGCTGGAGCGCGCGCAGAAGGACGGCGCGAAGCTGCTGACGGGCGGCAAGGTGCCGGCGCATCTGTCGCAGGGCTTCTATCTCGAACCGACGGTGTTCTACGACGTCGATCCGGCCTGCGAAATCGGCCAGGAAGAAGTGTTCGGCCCGGTGACGGTAGTGATGCCGTTCAAGGACGAAGCCGACGCGATTCGCATCGCCAACGACTCGCAGTTCGGTCTCGCTGCGTCGGTATGGACGCTGGACGTCGCGCGCGCCCACCGCGTGGCCAGCAAGCTGGAGTTCGGCATGGTGTGGGTGAACGACCACCACCGGCTCGACCCGGCGTCGCCGTGGGGCGGCTTCAAGAACAGCGGTGTGGGCCGCGAAACCGGCATCGAATCGTTCGACCAGTTCACGGAACCGCGTGCGGTGACCGTCAATACGACGGGCAAGACGGTCGACTGGTACGCGGACGACGGTCAGCTGAAGCGCTTGAACTGATAGCTGCCTGACTGCGGCGGGCGCCGTCTGTGAGTCGAGCGGACGGCGCCGTCGACCAACGGATGCGCGGCGTGCGCGACCGGTTTCACCGCATAGCGGCGCAGCCATTCGCCATAGCCGCGCACCAGAAAGCCGCCGTTGCGCGCCAGATAGTCGTGCCGCCGCGCGACATACACGCTGCGCAGCGCATACCACGGCACGGCCGGCAGATCGTGATGCACCGCATGATAGTTGTTGTTCAGAAACAGCAACCGCCAAAACCAGCCCGCCTCGTTGATCACCGTTCTATGGCGTGCGCCGTGCGCGACTCGATGCTCATGAAACGAGCGCACCGAACTGAGCGCCAAAGCCGGATAACCGGCCGCGCAGATAAACAGCCACGGCGCAATGCCGCTCACCCGTTCTAGCCAGATCGTCAGGAATGCCAACGCCGCGCCGTGTGCGAGCCATGCAGGAACGTCGCGGTAGTCACGGCGGGCGATGTTGCGCAGCGCGTCGCGCGCCGTCGCGGCCAGCGCGAACGCCGGGCCGAGCAGCAGGCGGCCGGCGAAGGTGTTACGCGCGGTCAGCAGCGCGCGCAGCACGGGATGGGCACGCTGCCAGTCGGCGGCGCTGACGAAGTAACTCTCAGGATCCAGTTCCGGCCCGGTCAGATGCGGGCTATCGTGATGGCGCATGTGCAGATCGCGATACACGCGATACGGAAACCACACCGCCAGCGGCAGGGCGCCGAGCAGTGCGTTGATGCGCGGCCAGCGGGTCGGGTGGCCATGCAGCAGTTCGTGCTGCAATGACATGTACCACGCGCCGAGCAGCGCAAACAGCGCCAGCGCGAGCGGCATGCCGAGCAGGCGCGCGTGCGTCGCGACCGCGAACCATCCAGCGTAAATCGCCGCAATCACCAGCCAGGTTGGCCATTCGCTGCGCC
Source organism: Paraburkholderia sp. (assembly GCA_035536055.1). Lineage (GTDB taxonomy): Bacteria > Pseudomonadota > Gammaproteobacteria > Burkholderiales > Burkholderiaceae > Paraburkholderia. The sequence continues at coordinate 2,792 of DATLOW010000070.1, forward strand.
ACGTCAAACTGTGGCGGTGTTGCTGCAGGGTGCGACGCTGGGCGTCGTCGAGGTAGTCGGCCATCGGCTAGTCAGGTCTCGAAAGCGCGGCCTTGCAAGCACAGTGCGGCGAAGCACGGCGCAGGCCGAATGCGCATTGAAACCGATGCTATCTGCCGCCGTCTGCCGGCAGAACCAATTTGTCGCGCAAAGCTTTGCTGGAAATGCGCTATGCCTGCTGTGGCGCGGCCATGCCAGCGTCGGCCGCGCCGTTACCCGTTTCGTTGACGATCCATTGGCTGAACGCGCGCATCGCCGGTGTCGCCGGCTTCGCCTTTTGCCAGGTCAGCCAGTAGCTGCCGGCCTGCACGTCGATGTCGAATGGCCGCACCAGACGCCCCTGTGCCAGATCGCGTTCGAACATCGCGGCCGGTGCGAGCGCGACGCCGGCGCCTTGCATCGCCGCCTCCACCATCAGCCGCGACGAATCGAATACCGGGCCGCGCACCGGCCGCGGCGCGAGCCCCGCGGCGCGAAACCAGTTGGCCCAGTCGTCGGCGCGGTACGAGCGCAGCAGCGTGTCGCTGGCGAGGTCGGCGGGCGCGCGCAGACGTTGCGCGAGCTCCGGTGCGCACAGCACCGATAGCGGCGCATCGACCAGTTTCAGCGCGCGTGAGCCGGGCCATGTGCCGTCGCCGAAACGGATCGCGAAGTCGAGCCCTTCGCCGGCCAGGTCGACCAGATTGTTGTTGGTCATCATGCGCAGTTCGATGAACGGGTGGGCGGCCGAGAAGGACTTCAGGCGCGGCATCAGCCAGCCCACCGCAAAGGTGCCGACCGCGCCCACCGTCAGCACTTCGTGGAAGTGGCCGCCATCGAACTGGCGCATCACGGCTTCGATGCGATCGAATGCGTCGCCGAGCACGAGGTACAGCGCGAGCCCTTCGTCGGTGATCGCGAGGCCGCGCGGCAGCCGCTTGAACAGCGTCGTCTCGAGCCGCTCCTCGAGGCTGCGCACCTGCTGGCTGACGGCCGCCTGCGTGACCTTCAGCTCGAGCGCCGCGCGCGTGAAACTGAGGTGGCGGGCCGCGGCCTCGAACGCGCGCAGCGCGTTGAGCGGCAGATAAGGTCGCATCGTCGATCCATAAGTTTTTCTGGGGCAGCGGCCAATTTATCATCGTTTGTCAGACTCGTGCGAAAGCGCGATAGTGGCGGCTCTTAAAGGAGGAGCAATGGTCACGCGGTGCGGCTTCGGATGCGGGGAATGGGGCGGTGGGTTAGCTGGGATTGCGGCTCGCGCAGGCCGGGCGAGACTGGCCGCGGCTGCGGCCGCGCTGCTGTGCTGCGCGCTGGCTGGCGTGCCGGGCGCGAGCCACGCGCGCAGCGCAGCGAGCGATCCGGTGCGGCACGCGGTGGACGAGTCGATCGGCGCGATGATGCGCAAGGATCAGATTCCCGGCGTCGCGGTGGGCATCATCGTCGACGGCAAGCCGGCGGTGTTCAACTACGGGATGGCGTCGCTCGAAACGCATCAGCCGGTCAACGGCAATACGCTGTTCGAACTCGGCTCGGTCAGCAAGACCTTTACGGCGACGTTGACCGCATGGGCGCAAGTGAACCACCAGCTGTCGCTGACCGACCCTGTCGACCACTATCTGCCGACGCTGCGCGGCAGTGCGTTCGGCCGCGTGAGCCTGTTGAATCTCGGCACGCATACGCCGGGCGGGTTGCCGCTGCAGGTGCCCGACGAGATTCACGACAACCAGCAATTGCTCGCGTACTTCAAGGCATGGCGCCCCGCCTATGCGCCGGGCACGCGGCGCACCTATACGAATCCGGGCATCGGCACGCTGGGCTGGATCGCGGCGCAGAGCATGGGACAAGACTTCACAGTGCTGCTCGAACAGCGGCTGTTCCCGGCGCTCGGTCTGACAAACAGCTTTATCGACGTGCCGCCCGACCGCGCGGCCGACTACGCGCAAGGCTATACGAAGGACGGCAAGCCGATCCGTCTGATGGGGGGGGTGCTGGGACCGGAAGCGTACGGCGTGAAAGCGAGTGCGGCGGACATGCTGCGCTTTATCGAAGCCAACATGAAGCTGGTCGACGTCGCCGCGCCATTACAGCGCGCCATCATCGATACGCACACCGGCTACTTCAAGTCCGGCCCGATCACGCAGGATCTGATCTGGGAACAGTATCCGTATCCGGTCGCGCTGAACACACTGCTGGCCGGCAACGGCCCCGCGATGCTCAGCGACGCGATGCCGGCCACCGCGATCGATCCGCCGCTGCCGCCGATGAACGAC
>DATLOW010000071.1:0-13411 GCA_035536055.1 Paraburkholderia sp.
TTGCCGGCCACGAACACCGCGAGCACCACGAGATTGCCGCGAAAGCGGTAGTTCGCCAGCGCATGGCCTGCCATCGACGCGAGAAAGATCGACACCGCCACCGACGGCAGCGTGATCAGCACGCTGTTCATGAAGTAATGCAGCATCGGCGTTTGCGTCAGCGCGATGCGGTAGTTGTCGAACATCGCGAACTGCTGCGGCCAGCCCCAGTAGTTGCCGGCGGACAGTTCGTCGCTCGAGCGGATCGAGGTGGTCAGCACCGCGAGCAGCGGCAGCAGCCACAGCAGCAGCGCGAACGGCAACGACAGCTTGTACAGCAGGCGGTTGGCCGGGCGCCAGCGCGAAACGGGCATTGGATACATGGCGGCTCCTTACGATTCGCTGCGCACCAGACGACGCAGCTGCCAGACGATGAACATCAGCATGATCAGGAACAGCACCACGGCGATCGCGGCGGAATAGCCTTCGCGGTAGTACTTGATCGCCTGGTCGTACATGAAATAGGCGAGCACGGTGGAGCTGTCGAACGGACCGCCGCTGCTCATCACCGAGATCAGGTCGAAGCTGCGCAGCGCGCCGATCACCGTCAGCACGAAGGCCATGAAGGTAGCGGGTCGCAATTGCGGCAGGATGATGTGCCACAGCAGCTTGAAGCCGCTCGCGCCTTCCATGCGCGCGGCTTCGATAATCTCGCCGTTGATGCCGGTCAGCCCGGTCAGATACAGGATCATGCAGAACGGAATCTGCGGCCACAGTGCGGCGAAAATGATGCCGTACGTCACATAGCGCGGATCGCCGAGCACTGGAATGCCGTGTCCGAGAATCAGCTTCAGCAGGCCGAAGGTCGGATCGTAGAACCAGCTGAACACGAGGCCGACCACCACGCCCGGCAGCACGAACGGCGCGAAAAACAGCGATTTGACGAGCCGGATGCCGCGCACGTTCTGGTTCAGGTACAGCGCGAACGCGAGACCGACCGGCGGTGCGAGCAGAAACAGCACGAGCCACAGCACGTTGTTTTTCAACGCCACGTAAAACGTGTCGGCGTGCGCCAGCTCGGTGTAGTTCGCGAGGCCGGCGAAGGTACGCGGCGTCATGCCGTCCCAGTTGTAGAAGCTGAGCACGATGCTGCTCAGCACCGGATACACGACATAGACGATAAAAAGCAGCGCGCCGGGCAGCAGAAACAGCAGCGCCGCGCGGTTGCGGCGGCGGCTTAGCGTCGTTTTCGCTTTACGGCGAGCGGGGCTGGCAGCGGCAGCGGATTCGGACATAGTCGTCGACATTCGGTTTCCCCGTCCGGAAAGACGCGGCGCAGGCGATGCGCAGATCGCCTGCGCGCGCGGGTCACTTCTGGTAAATGCGCTTGCGAGTCTGCTCGAGGCGGGCGAGGATCGCATCGAGCTGGTTCGGATCGTTGAAGAACTGCTGCATGCCCTTCATGCCTTCGTCGGCCATTTCCTTGGTCATGTCGCGGTCGTAGAACTGCGCGACGCCGCCCGGCGTATTCGACAGGATCTGGAAGCCGATCTTCGAGATCGGGTCCTGCGGCTCCGGCGCCTTGTTGTTCGACGGCAGCTGGCCCCAGCCTTTGGCGAGTTCGCCGTTGATTTCAGGCTGCGACATAAAGGTCAGCAGACGGTGCGCATCCTTTTTGTTGGCGGCCTTGGCCGGGATCATCAGAATGTTCACCGGACCGTCTTCGGCCATCGGCACCTTCGCATCGAGCACCGGGAAGCGGAAGTAGCTCATCTGCTCGCGCGTCGCGGCGGGCAGCGCGGCCGAGAAGAAGGTGCCCATCAGCATCATCGCGGCCTTGCCGTTGACCAGCAGCGGGCTCACCGAATCGACGTCGTACGACAGCGCGTTGTCGACGAAGCATTGGTCGTCGATCAGCGTTTTCCACGTCGTGTAGACCTTGCGCACGCGCGGGTCGGTGTACGCAATGTCGCCGGCCATCAGTTGTTCGTGGAATGCATAGCCGTTGATGCGCAGGTCGAGATAGTCGAACCATGCGGCGAGCGTCCACGAATCTTTCGCGGGCACCGCGATCGGCGCGATGCCGGCGGCTTTCAGTTTCTTGCAGTCTGCGAGGAACTGGTCCCAGGTCGCCGGTTCAGTGCTGATGCCGGCCTTCTGGAACAGATCCTTGCGATAGAAGAAACCGTACGAGTCGTAGCCGAGCGGCGCCGCATACTGTTTGCCCGCATAGGTCGAAGGCGGCTTGACCGACGCATAGGTCTGGTTCCAGCCGTTTTTCTGCCAGTCGGCGCTCAGATCGTCGAGCAGGCCGCGTTTGGCGAAGTAAGCCATCCGTTCGCCGTTGTGCCAGCTCAGCACGTCGGGCGGATCGGTGGCGAGCCAGCCGGAGATCTGCACCTTGTAGGCTTCCTCGCCGACATAGGTGACTTTCAGATCCACGTCGGGATTGCCCTTCGCGAACTGGTCGAACGCGCTTTGCCACACTGCGCGTTGATTTCCGCGTGTCGACACGTTCACTTTCAGCGTCGCGGCTTGCACGTAGGCGCCGGCGCCGAGCATCGCGCACGCAATCCCTGCAAGCAGCCAGCGGCTTGCCTTGAAGTTCATCGTCGTCTCCTGTGTTTGTTTTGTAGCGGCAGCCGGGCAGGCCGTCCGCTGCTTGCCGCTGCACGATAGCGCGGCGTATATGGCCATGCCGGCATCGCGGCGCAAAAATCGGCGCCGGATTTAAGCGCTTAAATTTTCGCTGACAAAACGGCGCTTTGCATTAACATGAGCAGCGTCTCGTTTCGCTAAAAGTAGCTGAGCCGTTCCGCACACGCAACCTTTGGAACGGCGTCTTAATATATGGGCAATCCGCAATACGACACGATGCCGGGCGCGCGCACGCGAGCCGGCACGCGAGGCCGCCGCGCATGGTGACGCTTGCCGAAGTCGCACGGCACGCGCAGGTCACGGCCGCCACCGTGTCGAACGTGCTGCGCAATCCGCAGAAAGTGCGGCCCGCTACGGTCGATCGCGTGATGGCGGCGGTGCGTGAGCTCGGCTATCGGCCGAACCTGACCGCGCGCGCGCTGGCCGAAGGGCGCACCTCGACGCTCGCGTTGATGCTGTCGAATATTTCGAACCCGTTCTATCCGGAGTTCGTGCTCGAAGCCGAAGCCGCTGCGCGCCGGCTCGGCTATTTTCTGCTGGTGTGCAATACCGACGACAATCCTTCGATCGCGCGCGCGTATCTCGACAGAATCGCCGGCACGCTGGCCGCCGGCGTCATCGTGATGAACACCGACGTCAGCGCGGACGAACTCGCCGGCATCGCCGCGCGCGGCTCGACCCTCGCGCTATGCATGTGGGAAGGGGCGAAGACGTCGCGCGCGCTGCCGTGCGTGACCGTCGACTATGCGTACGCCGGGGCGCTCGCCGCCGCGCATCTGGCCGACCTTGGCCATCGGCGCATCGGCACGCTGCTCGGCGAAGGCTCGGGCGGCCCGCAGTCGCTGCGTCTGCGCGGCTTCGTCGCTGCGCTGGCCGCGCGCGGCATCGCCACGGATACGGTGCAAAGCGCAGCGTGTCCGGATTCGATCGAAGGGGGCTATGCGGCCGCGCGCCAGTTGCTGAACGCGCACCCGCGGCTCACCGCGCTGTTCGCTACGAACGACCTGATGGCGATCGGTGCGATGCAGGCTGCGTCCGACTGCGGTTTGCAGGTGCCGCGCGACGTTTCAGTGATCGGCCTCACCAATATTCATCTCGCGCATCAGTTTCGTCCGGCGCTGACCACGGTCGCTTTTCCGACCGCGGCGATCGCTGCGATTGCAGTAGCCCTGACCATTGATCGCATCGAGGGCCGCAAGCCGAAACGCGATGCGTACAAGGTGCCGTTGCCGCAGCTGGTGGTGCGCGACAGCACCGGGCCGGCACCGCGGCGCCGCTAGCGATGCATCCGAACGCGCCGCTGCGATTCGCGCGGCGTGATGAACGCTGAGATTTCTTTAATGGAAGCGTGACGAAGCAGGGCCGTTATGAGGGATGTCGATGCCGTGGCAGAGATCGTCTGCGATATCTGTGCGATACGTGCGGCAAGACATCTGTTTTTCTAGCAATGGAATACCTCATGAAAGCTCGTACTACGTTGGTTGCCGCAGCCCTGGCCGCTCTGGGCAGCGCCGTTCATGCGCAATCGTCGCAAAGCGGCGCACCTGCCGCTACCGTTTCGCAAGCGCAGACCATACCGGCCGCCGCCGTTGCGTCCGCTGTGCAGCAAGCCGCGACGTACCCCGTCTTCGCCGCGGGCAAGACTCGCGAACAGGTCTATCAGGAACTGGTTCAGGCGCGGCAGAGCGGCGAACTGGAGCGGCTGAACCGGACCCTCTACGCGCATCACTGACGCCGCACTACGCTGCCGCGCAACGCATCGGCGATCACTTGCGGGAAGCCGCAAGCCGTTTCGCCGGGTAGATAAGTAGGACCTTCCGCCACATAGCATGAATAGAATCGATCCCAACGGTTTGGCGAGCATAGAAGACGGGAGCGGATCGATGGAGGTTTCGTTGCGTGGATATCCAGCGGCTGTTGGCCCAGCGGGGACGGGCCGTTACGGTGAAACTGACGAATCCGGTCCGACGCCCGAGCGGCGCAGTGCGCCCGGCGACGCTCGTGCAAAAGGGCTTCCTGCGCGTGTCAGTGCGCACGGCCACTGGCTGGGTATCGGCATTGCGTCGCTACCTGGCAGCATCGTCGATGCGACCCGCTATCCGCACCCCGTCACGGTGGCGAATGCCGTGTCGATGGGCTTGTCCACGCTGGGCGAATTGACCGGCACGTTCAATACGTCCGGCAGCAAGGCGCTCGCGCGCTTCGGGGGCGGTGCATTGACAGCCGGCGCGGCGATCGGCGTGGGGCTGTCGGTCGATCAGGTAGCAAGCGACGCGCAGAACTTCGCGCGCAACCCGCAATCCGAACGGGCCAGGTGGCGCCTCGCGAATAGCGGCTTGCAGGCGGGAATCAATACGGGGGCGCTCGCCGCCACGCCGTTTTTTCCGCCGGCAGCGTTGATTCCGCTGTTCGTGCCGGATATCGGCGAAGCCGTGCACGCGAATCAATTGCACAGCAGCGAGCAGGCGTTGCGGCAACAGGGGCTGACCACGGAAGCGCAAGCGATCCATCAGTGCTACGTGGATGCATCGCTGAATGCGGCGCCGGTGGTGAACTGGTTTCAGTCTTTTTACGGCGACCGCATCCGGCCGGTGATCGAAGCGTTCGAGGCGTCACAGCAGAATTACGACGGCGCGCCTCCCGCAGGCGAATTGCCGGCGGCCGCGCGTACCGATCCGCGAGTGGTCGATTACTACGGCACAGCGATGCGCGAGCGCCTCGAGGTGCTAAAGAACGCGCAGCAGGGCTATCTTGCCGATCTTGCGCGCAGCGAGGGCAAGGATTCGGTGACCCTCATCGCGCATGCGCCGCAGATGTTTACGTGGCCCGGCAGTGGCAAGCCGATGCGCGTGTTCGATCGGGCCGTTGCACTGACGTGGTCGCGCGACACCGGCGCGGTAACCGGCACCTTCTTCGCTGCGGACGCAGATGGCGTGTTCCGCTTGCCGACGCTGAACGAAGGCGTCCCTCAGGGCGCGCGCAAGCAAAACCTCGTGATCGTTTCCGACCAGCCCGACGACGGCAGGCAGCCCGTGAAGTTCGACCTCGCCGCGTACCGCGCGTTGCCGCCTGGCAACGTAGTGTTTCGCGATCCGAAGGGTTATGCGTGGGCAGCTTGACGCAACCCGGCGCGCGAATTCGCACAACGCCGAAACGGCACATTACGTCAACCATGTCTTCAAGTCATTCTGCCGGTCCCGTGCAGCATCCTAACAGCGACGCCAGCAACAACGCGCCGAGCGGCGGCGCAATCCAGCCGCCGAACTTTATGTTGCCACCGCAAACCGAGGCGGTCAGCGGTTCGTTTCCGCCGCCGCAGGCAAACAGCCTGCAATTCAAGGCGGGCGGTCTCGGTGTTGCGCTGTCGAACTATCGCGGCACGTTACCGCTGCCGGATTTCATCGGGCGATCGAGCCTGTTCGTCGCGGCGCATCGCGTCGGCTATGCAGGCAGCGGGTTGCTGGGCAACGCGACGCGCGCGCTGGCAGGACTCGGGCAGCTGGTGGACCCATATGCGCCGGCCGATACGACGTCGACTGTGCTGCGGACCGTCAAGGCGCTCGGCAATACCGCGGGCTATGCGATCGATTTCTCGCGGGTCGACGACAAGAGGGCGGCGGCGCGCAACTATCTTTGCGCGCCCCGTCAGCAGGGCGGATACCTGCTGACCGGTGCGGCGGGTTCGCATGACGCGGTGGAACTGCGCGCGCTGCGCATCCGGCCGCGCGACGCCGCGACCCATACGGGCGCACCGGTGCGCGATGAAGCCGGCACGCAGACTGGCGCGGATACGCAGGCCACCGGTGCGCAGGGGCAGGTCGAGCAAGCCGTGTCGGCTACGCAGACGCCGCCGCGCACGTACCAGCATCGCGTCAGTCAGGCCGGCGTCGCACTGCACGAGCGCGGTATGCAAACGCAAGCCGACACACGCGAGAGCGCCACGCAAACGGCTGTGCGACGTTCGCGGCGGGCGATATGGACACAGAGTCGGCTTGCCGCGACGCCGCTTTATGTAGACCGCTCGGTTCAGATCGGTGGGGCTGCGGCCGTGGCTACCGGCGTTCGAAGTGCGCTCGGGCAATCCCATCGGGCCGCGCTGGCCGTGCCGCAGAGCACGGCCGCCGGCACGCAAACGGCGGCGCCTGACCGCGCGGCAACGGGTAGTCAGTCCGGCCGCGAGGAAAGCGACGCCGCGACGCCGGCGGAGCGCCACACCGCGGATCGTGCGACGCAAACCGGCGCAGGCGGCGTGTCGAACGCCCATCAGCGTCCGTCGCCGAACGGCATGCACGTGCCGGCGAGCATACATGGCAACGCGCACTGGCTGCCGATCGATATCGTCGCGCTCGCTTCGAGCGGATACAACGCGCACAGGCATGCGGGGCCCATCAACGTCGCCGGCGTCAGCTCGGACGCGCTCGGTTTCGCCGGCGACGCTACGGCGACCTTGAACGTCAACGCAAAGCGCGCCTTCATAGTCGGAGCCAAAACCCTGTCGCTGCTGTCCACCACGATCGGACTGGCGCCATCGGTTGCGCAACTGTCGTCCGATGTGAGCGAGCTGATCAGGCATCCCGAATGCGCGCAGGCGAAATGGAACGTTGCCAACAGCGCGCTGCAGCTCGGTGCGGGCCTTGCCGCGGCCGCCGCGTCGTTCGTGTTTCCGCCGGCCGCGCTGGCGCCGCTGCTGTTTCCGAATCTGGCTGAGATCGGCCACGCACTCGACCTGCTGCGCGATGAACAGACTTTACGTGCAAACGGCCGCATTACCGAGGCCGATGCCGTGCACAGCCGATACGTGAATGCTGCGCTGGATGCGACGCCGCTCGCCAACTGGTTCGCGTCGTTCTACACGCACGGCCTGCGGCCGCAGATCGAACGCTTCGAGCTGGCGCAGGGCAACCGGCCGGACGGGCCGCCGCTGGGCGAGCTGCCGCCGGCGGCGCACAGCGACCCGCGCGTGGCCGATTTCTATGGGCAGGCGTTGCAGGAGCGGATGCGCGTTCTGGAGGCGGCGGCGCAGGACTACCTGCAGCACGTGGCCGATACCGCGCAGCTCGATTCGGTGACGCTGGTGTCGCGTTCGCCGCAGATGTTCGGCTGGCCTGCGACCGGCCAGCCGATGCGGGTGTTCGACCGGGCCGTCGTACTGACCTGGTCGCGCGAGACACGCACGGTGCACGGCACGCTTTTCGGCAGGGACGCCGACGGCAAGTTTCGTCTGCCGATGCTCAATGAAGGGGTGACGAGCGCAGCGGGCAAAAAGAATCTGGTGGTCGTGTCGGACATGCTGGACAGCGAGCGCAAGCCGACCTGTTTCGATCTGGCTGCGTTCCGCGCGGATACGTCGGGAAGTATCCGTATTTACGATCCGCGCGGCTATGCGGCGTGAGCCGCGTGCATTCAGGCGCCGCGCACGAAGCGCGCGCGCCACGGCCTGAGCACGGCAAAGGCCAATACCGCGGTGACGATGTCGAGCGTGATCGCGCAGCCGAACACCGGCACCCAGCTGCCGGTGTGCTGATGCAGCAGCGCGGCAAGCGGGCCGCCGAAGATCGAGCCGACGCCGAACGAAATGTACAGCCAGCCATAGTTCGCGGTCGCGAAGCGCGTGCCGAACGTATCGGTCAGCGTCGACGGGAACAGCGAGAAGATTTCGCCCCAGCCGAAGAACACCACGCCCGACAGCAGCACGAACAGCACCGCGTTGTCGCGCGTCAGCAGCCACAGCGTCATCGCCACGCCTTCCAGCGCGAACGCAAAGGTCATGGTTTTTTCGCGGCCGAGGCGGTCCGAGATCCAGCCGAACAGCGGGCGCGTCAGGCCGTTGGTGAAGCGGTCGATCGTCAACGCGAGCGGCAGCGCGGCGAGGCCAAACACCAACACCTTGCTGACGCCGAAGTCCGCGGCGAAGCTCGCCATCTGCGAGGTCACCATCAGGCCGGAGGTCGACATCATCGTCATCATCGCGAACATTAGCCAGAACAGCGGCGTCTTCAGCATTTCGGACGGACGGTAGTCGCGCGTGCCATGCGCGGCGTGCGCCGCGGCCGTGCTCGCTGCGGCGGCGGGCGGCGTGCGCAGCCCTTGCGACGCGGCGAAGCCGATCACCGCGAACACGATGCCGTACAGCCACAGCGTCGAATCGATGCCGTGCGCGGCGAGCGACGCCGAAATCGGAAAGGTCGTGACGATCGCGCCCATGCCGTAACCGGCCGCCACCGCGCCGGCTGCGAAGCCGCGGCGGTCCGGAAACCAGCGCACCATCAGGCCGACCACGCCGACATACACGATGCCGGTGCCGAGGCCGCCGATGCAGCCATACGTGACGTACAGCAGCGTGGTGCTGGTCGCGAACGACGCGAGCATCCACGACAGACCGGCTAGCAGCGTGCCGATCGAAATCAGCCGGCGCGGGCCGAAACGGTCGATCAACGCGCCCTGGAACGGCGAGAAGAACGCTTGCAGGAACACCAGGATCGAGAACGTGACCTGCACTTCGGGCAGCGAGATGCCGAGCTTGGCCATCAGCGGCTTGGTCATCAGCGTCCACACGTATTGCGGGCTCGAGATCGTCATCATGCAGACGAGGCCGAGTGCGAGCTGGATCCAGCGGGTATGGGCGGCGGTCTGGACGCCGGGCGCGGCGGCGTGCTCGAACGACTGCACAGGGGTGTTCATCGGGTGTTTCTCCGTTTCAGATTGCGTGTGGATCGTGCGCGTTGCTTGCGCCTGCGGCATGCGGACAGCGCCGTGCGCAGGTTCTGGTTATGGCCGCTCGAGCGCTGCGCAAACGTCGCTCAGGTGTCGGCGCGCGCGGACTAACGGGCGAGCGAGCAGAGCGAGAAGCATGCCAATGACATCTGCTCTATAGGGCGCGCGCCGCGCGACAGCGACGAACAGGCGCAGCGCAGCGGCGTTTCGTGGCATGCCACACACGTGCGGCAGGGTGCGCGGCGGGCAGTAGCCGGCCGGGCGCACGCGGTGCGTGGGCCCTGTACTGGTGCGCGCGTACGCGCGTCGGGTGCGTTGCTGGTGCGCGTGGGGCGCAACGTAAGGGCGGCGTGGGGGCGGCGTGGGGGTGGTGTGAGGAATTCGAAACCTTGCTGCGATTTCGCTGAAAGAGTTCGACGCCCGTAGCGGCGACGGGCGTCGGTTGCGGGTGCGTTATGCGCCGGTCAGCAGCTGATCGTTTTCGATGCGCGCCGCGGCGCCATACGTCCACGCGTAATTCTGTTCGCCGTGTCCGATCGGCAGGCCGGCGAACACCGGCACGCCGAGCGGCTGCAGCAGGTCGACCAGCATCTGCTGCAGCGTGAAGTCCGCATTCGGCGGCAGCGGGCAGCGCACGAACTCGCCGAGCACGAACGCCCGCGCGCCCGTGAAGGTGCCGCTTTCGATCAGCAGCGTGAGGCTGCGGTCGAGCCGGTACGCGAGTTCGGTGATGTCTTCGAGCAGCACGATTGCGCCGCGGCAGTCAGGCTGCCAGCGCGTGCCGGCCACACTCGCCAGCGTGGTGAGGTTGCCGCCGTGCAGACGGCCGCTGACCGGCGCATCGCTGCCGGCGAGGCGCTGCAACGCAAGCGGCGCGAGCGGCGCGCCGCTCAGCTCGCTCAACACGCGCTGCCGCGACGCCTCGTCGACGTGCGCCGCGAGGCTGCCAAGCGACGGCCCATGAATCCGCCGCGCGTTGGCGAAGCGTTCAAGGCCGCAGAACAGCGACGTCGCATCCGAGAAGCCGACTATCGTCTTGGCGCGCGGCAGCGCGTCCGGCAGCGCAGGCAGGCAATGCACGCAGCCGTAGCCGCCGCGCGCAACCCAGACGATATCGATCGACGGATCGTTCAGCGCCCATAGCAGGTCCGCGCGGCGCGCGTCGTGCGTGCCGGCCAGATAGCGGAAGGTGTCGCGCACGTGCGCGCCGACGCGCACGGTGGCGCCCCAGCTTTCGAGCAGGTCGATGCCTTGCGCGACGCGCTGCATATCCGGTATGCCGGCCGGCGCGATCACGCCGACGGTTTGTTCTTGTAGCTGCATGGCATGGGTTCCTGAGGCGGTGGTCGCCGCTGCTGGTGGCCTGCGTGGCAGGTTCGCCCGTGGGCTTGCCCCTGGCTCGCGCGATGGCCGGCCGTTGCCGCGGCAGGCGGGCGAAGAGGCCATGCAAATGGCCATGCAACTGACGACGCGAAGCGCTCTATTGTGCCGGACCGGGACGCCGTGACGCCACAGTAGTCCCGCGCCCAGCGCAACTGCACCGCGGCGCGGCGGCGCGCGACACAGGTTTCCCATGCCGCGCGCCACGCAGCCGACACCGCGCGCTCGCACGCGGTCTACGTCATTCGAGAACGGGTATCGCCGAAAAAAGGACGCCGGGTCCGCCGGGTCTAGTCGCGCGCCACCAGATCGCCGACCTGCGCGCGTCCGGTGACGAAGCAGCCCGATTTGAACGCCTCGCCCTGATTGCTTGCGGCCGCATCCGAGAAGCCTTTGCTCAGTGCGCCGAGCCTTACTGCTTCTGCGCCGTCGGCGCAACTGACCGAGCCTTGTTCGTGGGCTTGCACGCGCATCATCGCGCGGTCGGCGATCAAGGCGCCGATCAGCAAGACGATTGCAATATTGAAAGCGCGTCTCATGGGTTTGTCTCCTCCCTTGCGGAAAGCCTAACGCGAAGCTTCCGCGCGACGTGCCAGGGATTTCCCTTCGCGGAGCGGTTTTTTTGCGCAACCGGCATGTTCGATGCGTGGTAAATCGCCCACACGATGCGCGGCGAATCGTCTCGAAGGTCGCACGCCGCATACCCGCCGGAACCCCGCCATCCCGTGCGGAAGCATTGCCGATTGTGCGGAGCACAAGTGCGGTAATTCTGGCAACCCCCCAACAAGCAATGATTCGTTGTGCGTGTCGCTGTTTTTTGGTGCGGTGCAAAAGGTGCTGGAAACAGTTATGCTCGTTAACCCTGGCGGATCACACAGGCTGGCCTGCCGGTTTTCCTCGCGTGTCGCAGCGATTTCCGCAACCCATTTGTAATCAACCCGCTTTCGGAGACGACAGCGTTGCCGTCGTCGTTTGTTCAAGAGTCTTTAGACAACCCCATGCAATTGCCTTCGCTACTCAGCCTGCTGATCTGGATTCCGATCGCGGCTGGCCTGGTCGTGCTGCGCGCCGGTTCGGACCGTGCGCTAAACCGTACCCGCTGGTTCGCACTCGTCGGCGCACTCGCCGCGCTGGTTCCCTGCATCCCGCTCGTGCGCGGCTTTCAAAATCAGGTCGTCGCACTGCAGTTCGTCGAAAACATGCCGTGGCTGCCGTCGTTCGGCGTCGCATACCACCTCGGCGTCGACGGCATTTCGTTGTGGTTTACCGTGCTCACTGCGCTGACCACCGTGATCATCGTGATCGCGTCGTGGCAGTCGATCACGCAGCGCGCCGCGCAGTATTTCGGCGCGTTTCTGCTGCTGTCCGGCTTTATGCAGGGCGTATTCACCGCGCAGGACGGCATGCTGTTCTTCGTGTTCTTCGAAGCGACGCTGATCCCGCTGTATCTGCTGATCGGCACGTGGGGCCAGTCGAACCGCGCGCACGCGGCGCTGCGCTTTTTCCTGTTTTCGCTGACGGGTTCGCTCGCGATGCTGGCAGCGATGATCTATCTGTACGCGCAGGCGCACAGTTTCGATCTCGCTCAATGGCGCGCGCTGCAGCTCGATTTCGGCCCGCAGTTGCTGGTGTTCCTGTGTTTCTTCGCCGCGTTCGCGGTGAAGGTGCCGATGTGGCCGGTGCATACGTGGCTGCCCGACGTGCACCTCGAGGGGCCGACCGCGGCCGCGGTGCTGATGGGCATGCTGAAGATCGGCGGCTACGGCCTCGTGCGCTTCGTGCTGCCGATCGTGCCGCAGGCGAGCCACTTCTTCGCGCCCGCAGTGATCGCGCTGTCGCTGGTCGCGGTGATCTATGCGAGCCTCGTCGCGCTGGTGCAGACCGATATCCGCAAGCTGCTCGCGTATTCGGCGATCGCGCATATGGGGCTGGTGACGCTCGGCCTGTTCGTGTTCACGCGCATGTCGATGGAAGGCGCCGTGGTGCAGATGCTGTCGTACGGCATCGTGTCCGGCGCGATGCTGCTGTGCTCGGGCATGCTGTTCGATCGCACGCAAAGCGGCTCGATCGATGCGTACGGCGGCGTGGTGAATACGATGCCGCGCTTTGCCGTGTTCGTGATGCTGTTTTCGATGGCCAATGTCGGTTTGCCGGGCACCTCGGGTTTCGTCGGCGAATTCATGGTGCTGATGGGCGCGATCCGCTTCAACTTCTGGATCGGCGCACTCGCCGCGACCACGCTGATCCTCAGCGCGGCCTACACATTGTGGATGTACAAGCGCGTGATTTTCGGCGCGATTGCCAATACACGCGTTTCGAAACTGAAAGATCTCGGCAAGCGCGAATTCGTGCTGCTCGGCGCAATGTCACTGCTGGTGCTCGCGATCGGTCTCGATCCGAAGCCGTTCACCGATGCAATCGATCCGTCGGTCGGCACGCTGCTCGCGCAGTCGGAGCGTTCCGCGCTTCCGTCGGATTCGGCACCGGCGGAAGGCAACGAACATCTGCAAGCCGCGACGCCCGCGCCGGCTTCGGCCGCCGCACGCACGCCGGGCTAACAGAATGAACGAAGCGCATGAGTTGTTGTGGCATCCACGCATCAGGGATGCCGCAATGCTCATGCGCTTTTGCGCGTCGCCATCGAACCCTTGCGAACCGCACACGTGATGCAGTCCAACCG
>DATLOW010000072.1:0-8440 GCA_035536055.1 Paraburkholderia sp.
CAGCAGCTTGTCGTCGAGCAGTTCGGCCTGCACGCCGCGCTTGATGAACAGCGGGAAGTACTCGGCGTAGCGCTCGTCCATTTGCGCCTGCGTCACTTCCTCTTCGAGGATCTCGCGGCGGATCGTGTGCAGCAGGATGCGTGCAGTGACCTGGCTATAAGCCGGGTCCTTTTCGATCATCGTGCGGGCAGCCAGAATCGCCGAGTCGTAGACCTGGCTCATCGGCACGCCGTCGTACAGGTTCTTCACCGTCTCCGCGACGATCGGTTCCGCGCTAACCGCGTCGCCGAGGTTTGCGCAGGCCGATTCGATCAGCGCGCGCAGCGCCAGCAGATCGAGCGGACGCGTCACGCCGTTGTCGGTCACGTTGATGCCCGACTCCGCGGCTTGCGCTTCCGCGGCATGGCCGCGTTCCTGGGTGCGCTTCTCGCGGTACAGCACGTAGGCGCGCGCGACGTTGTGCTCGCCGCCGCGCATCAGCGCGAGTTCGACCTGATCCTGAATATCTTCGATGTGGAACGTGCCGCCGTTCGGCCGGCTGCGCAGCAGCGCGCGCACGACCGACTGCGTCAGTTGCTCCACCAGTTCGCGCACGCGCGCCGACGCTGCGCCTTGACCGCCATTGACGGCCAGAAAAGCCTTGGTGACCGCGATCGCGATCTTCGAAGGCTCGAACGACACCACGCTGCCGTTACGACGGATCACCTTGTGGTCGGCGTAGGCCGCCGACGCGAGCGCCTGTGCGCTCTCGTTCTGGCCATTCAGCGGAAGGCCAGTGGGTGCGCCCTCGTACCGGGTCGTCACGTTGTCGGTCGTTTGCATTTGCAAAGCTCCTGGTCTGGGAATGGTGCGGGGTGAGCCGCGGTTAAAACAATCGCTGCGCCGGCGCGGACGCGAGCGAGGTACGGATCGATGGAAAACTGCTTTGGGGATGGCCGCCTGGGCGGCTCGGGAACCAGCGGGACGCGATGAGCGACTCGGACTCGACACGGTTGCGCACGCGCAAAGGTGTGTGGACGAGCGTCTTCGTCATGCGTGTTGCGATCACTGGCTGGTCCCTGATTTTTGAAGTTTGTCTGGCACGCTCACCTCTCATGAGACGCGCCGCTTCTACGTTTTTTCAATGCCGGTAATACGTTAGGCACCCTGCTAGTGAAGCGGGTACCTTGCCCCGATCAACACAACATCTTGTGGAAAACTGCTTTAACGGCACCAAGTATAGTGGACTTTAGAGGCTTATCAAATTGAATTATTTGCCCCTGCCCGGTTGACTTTTCGCTTTGCCGCGTGAGGGCTAGCGCTGCGCTCGGGCAAGCGGGCTGTCGCGTTGCGCGATTCGCGTGGGCACGCGTGCGCGCAGCGTGGTGCGTCGCGGGACGCTACAGATAGGGGAAATACTGAGCGGGAAATGAAGTTTCGCGTTGCAGCCGGGACCAGTCGAAGTGTGGTCCGGGATCGGTCTTGCGACCCGGCGCGATGTCCGAATGACCGGCGAGCGCGACGATCGGATAGTGCGCGGCGAGCGCCTGTGCGAGCGCGCTCAACGTGTCGTACTGCGCGGGCTCGTACGGACTCGTGTCGCTGCCCTCCAGCTCGATGCCGATCGAGAAATCGTTGCAGCGCTCGCGGCCGAAGAAGCTCGATGCGCCCGCATGCCACGCACGCTCGTCGCACGACACGAACTGCTCAAGCGCGCCGTCGCGGCGAATCACGAAGTGCGCGGACACGCGCACGCCGCGCAGATGCGCGTCGTAGTAAGGGTGCGCGTCGCAGTCGAGGCGGTTCAGGAACAGCTCGGCGATCGCTGCGCCGCCGAATTCGCCCGGCGGCAAGCTGATGTTGTGCACGACCAGCAGCGTCGGCACCGCGCCCGCAGGGCGTGGCTCGAAGTTCGGCGACGGCAGTTTGCGTGCGGCCGCGACCCAGCCGTCGGCGCTGACGGTAAAGCGCTGCTTCATCGGCCTTCGCGGCCCTTGGCCTGCGCGACACGCGCCGCGTAGCGCTGCGCATGGTCGGCGCTGCAGAACGCGTCGCCCCCCGACGACACCGAGTCGCTTTGCGGCGCATGCACGCCGCACTCGGCACAGCGGATCATCGGCTCGGGGAGTCGGCGCGCGGCGGCGCCGCGCGCGCCACCGGCCGCACCATTGGAGGATGCACGTCCCGCGCCCGGCGCACCGGACGTGTGACGCGCATGGCCGGCCGCGTCCGGACGCTGACCGGTGCGCGCATCCGCGCGACGCAACGCCTTGACGAGCCATTGGCCGACCACGAACAACAGAACCAGCAAAAGAAATTGCCGCATGGGAACACTCAGACGACGGGACGGTGCAACAGCACCTGGAAGACGAAACGGCTGCCAATATAAGCGAGCAACAGCGCGACGAACGCCGCGAGCACCCAGCGCAGCGCCGCGCGGCCGCGCCAGCCGGACACCTTGCGCGCGGTCAGCAGCGCGCCGAACATCAGCCACGACAGGATCGCGAACACGGTTTTGTGATCGAGCTTCAGCGCGCGGTCCATCAGTTGCTCGTTGAACAGCATGCCGGAGATCAGCGTCAGCGTGAGCAGCACGAAGCCTGCGCTGATCATGCGGAACAGCAGCTTCTCGAGCGTCAGCAACGGCGGCAGCGCATCGAGCCAGCTCGACAGCCAGCCGTCGCCGGCTGCGGCATTGTGCCGCTGCAGCGCGCCGCCGCGGCCACGCATCGCGTGCAAACGGCGCTCGACGAGCAGCATCAACACCGCGTGCAGCGCGGCGATCGCGAACAGGCCATAAGCGACGTTGGCAATCAGGAAGTGCAGCTTGAACAGTGGCGCCGCCGCATACGACAGCACATGCACGCCGCCGAACACGAGCGGCAGCAGCGACGCAACGCAGGCGAGCGGCAGCACCAGCAGGCGCAAACCGTCGAGCGGGAAGAAGAAGCTTTCGATCCAGTAAATGCCGGCGCCGAGCCAGAACATCGCGGACAGCGCAAACGCAAAGCCGAACACCATCGCGTCGTGCGGGAAGATGGTCGTATGCAGCAGCACGCCGTGCAGCAGCAGCGCGAGCAGCAGCAACAGCCGTACCGGCAGCGACACGCCGGACGCGGCGGCGTCGCGCGCGCCGGCCCGCAGCGGCGCGGCAGCGAGCGTTGCCTGCAGATTGCCGCTCAGGTGAGCGCCAAGGTCGCCGCTCACGTGCCCGCCCGCGGGCGCGGGCGGCATGCTCTCCAGCACCGGCTGCAACGCCGCCTGCCGATGCGAGCGCCAGCCCGCCACGGCCAGTCCGCCGTACAGGAGAGCAGTCAGGGCATACAGTACAATATCCATGTTCGAAGTTTACACTAGGCCCCTTGGCCGCGACGCCAGTCTATGCGCGTTGCGCGCGCTCCCAGCGAGCCGGGCCGCACTGCACATCGCTCCCCATGCTCGACAATCTCACTCAACGGATGGCGCGCGTCGTCAAGACGCTGCGCGGCGAAGCCCGGCTCACCGAAGCCAACACGCAGGAGATGCTACGCGAAGTCCGGCTTGCGCTCCTCGAAGCCGACGTGGCGCTGCCCGTCGTGCGCGACTTTATCGGCAAGGTGAAGGAAAAGGCGCTCGGCGAAGAAGTGCTGAGCAGCCTGTCGCCAGGCCAGGCGCTGGTCGGCGTGGTGCAGCGCGAGCTGACCGCGGTGATCGGCGGCGACTACGAAGGCAAGGCGGTCGAGCTGAACCTCGCCGTCACGCCGCCCGCGATCATCCTGATGGCCGGTCTGCAGGGCGCCGGTAAAACGACCACGGTCGGCAAGCTCGCCAAGCTGTTGCGCGAAAAGTACAAGAAGAAAGTACTGACGGTATCGTGCGACGTGTACCGCCCCGCCGCCATCGCGCAGCTGAAGACGGTCACCGAACAGGTCGGCGCGGACTTCTTCCCGTCGCAGCCCGATCAGAAGCCGGTCGATATCGCGCGCGGCGCGGTCGACTGGGCGAAGCGTCACTATCACGACGTGCTGATCGTCGATACGGCCGGCCGGCTCGGTATCGACGAAGCGATGATGCAGGAGATCTCGGCGTTGCATAACACGCTGAATCCGGCGGAGACGCTGTTCGTCGTCGATGCGATGCTCGGCCAGGATGCGGTGAATACAGCGAAGGCCTTCAACGACGCGCTGCCGCTGACCGGCGTCGTGCTGACCAAGCTCGACGGCGACTCGCGCGGCGGCGCCGCGCTGTCGGTGCGCCATGTGACCGGCAAGCCGATCAAATTCGTCGGCGTCGCCGAGAAGCTCGACGGCCTCGAGATCTTTTACCCGGATCGCATGGCGAACCGGATTCTCGGCATGGGCGACATTCTCGCGCTGGTCGAGGAAGCGCAGCGCGGCGTCGACGTTAAAGAAGCGCAGAAGCTTGCCGACAAGGTCAAGAAAGGCGGCGACTTCGACCTCAACGACTTCCGCGCGCAGCTGTCGCAGATGAAGAACATGGGCGGCCTGTCGTCGCTGATGGACAAGCTGCCCGCGCAGTTCCAGCAGGCCGCAGCCGGCGCGGACATGGGCCAGGCGGAAAAACAGATGCGCCGCATGGAAGGCATCATCAATTCGATGACGCCGCAGGAACGCGCGAAGCCTGAGCTGATCAAGGCGACGCGCAAGCGTCGCATTGCGGCGGGTGCCGGCGTGCAGGTTCAGGAAGTGAACCGCATGCTCAACCAGTACGAGCAGATGCGCACGATGATGAAAAAACTGAAGGGCGGCAACCTGCAGAAGATGATGCGCGGCATGAAGGGAATGCTGCCGGGGATGCGCTGAGCGGTGCGCCGGGGTCTGCGCACGATTCGCGTTGGCGCGCTGTGCGCGAGGCATCCGCGGCGGTCGCGGCGCGGGTCGCGCGGGTGCGCCGCTCCGCACTGCTTGCTGACGCCCACAGCGGTTATTGCCGGGTTTATGCTGTAGCGCCCGGCGCCGTTGTCTTTCACACTATGTATACAGTTACCGCTCGCCGAACGCCATGAATCGCGAAGAAGCCCTCCATATTTTCAGCCACTCCGAAGAAATCGTTTCGGCTGCCGAGGTCGATACGTCGATCACGCGGATGGCCGGCGAGATCCGCGCCCAGATGAGCGATGAATTCCCACTGGTGCTTTCCGTGATGGGTGGCGCGGCGGTGTTCACCGGCATGCTGCTGCCGCATCTCGACTTCCCGCTCGAGTTCGATTACATCCATCTGACCCGCTATCGCAACACCACGCAGGGCAGCCGCGACATGCAATGGCGTGTCGCGCCGGCCGAGTCGGTCAAAGATCGCGTGGTGCTGGTGCTCGACGACATCCTCGACGAAGGCGAGACGATGGCCGCGATTCGCGACCGGATTGTGGCAATGGGGGCTAAACGTTTCACCAGCGCGGTGCTGTGCGAGAAGATCATCGCGAAGTCGAAGCCGCTACGGCCGGACTTCTGCGGGTTCCAGGTGCCGGACCGCTATGTGTTTGGGTGCGGCATGGATGCGAAGGGGTATTGGCGTAACTTGCCGACGATTCGCGCGTTGACCGAGGGGGCGTGACGGGCGTCGATCGTCGTTGCGCCGGGTGGCGCAACACGCTTCTGCTTCAAGGCGGCCGCCCTTCCTCTTCGCGGCCGGCTGTTCACAGCTCATTTCCGCCCGTCGCGATGGCGGGCGCGATCGTCACAGCTGGTGCACGAAAGTGCGAATCCCGCCCAGCATCATCTCGACGGAAATAGCCACCAGCACGAGCCCCATCAGCCGCTCGAACGCGGTAACGGTCGCCTCACCGAGCCATTGCTGGATGCGCTCGGCCATCACGAGCACGATCGCGCACACCACCATCGTCACGGTCAGCGCGCCGATCCATTCGAGCATCTTGCCCGGCGCCTGCGACGTTAGCAGCATCACCGTCGCCAACGCCGACGGCCCCGCGAGCGCGGGGATCGCGAGCGGCACGATCAGTGGCTCGCCGCCGCGCTGGGCGCCGGTCAAGCCGTCCGGATGCGGAAAGATCATGCGCAGCGCAATCAGAAACAGCACGATACCGCCGCCGATGCGCAGCGACAGATCGGTCAGGCTCATCATGCGCAGAAAGCGATCGCCAGCCAGCATGAATGCCAGCAGGATGCCGAAGGCGATCGCCACCTCGCGCAGAATCACGATTGCGCGACGATGCGGCGTAACGGTCCTCAAGCTGCTGATGAAGAGCGGGATATTGCCGAGCGGATCCGTGATCAGAATCAGCAGAACCGTTGCGGACACGAAGTTATACTCCACGTCCGCTCCGCTTAATGTGCAAGCGCTGCCTTGATCTTGTCGATGGCGAATTGCGCCGCGCCCGCGACCGGCAGCAAAGTCGGCTCGACATCGCGACGGCCCTGGTACTCGATCTTGCCGTCCTTCAGGCCACGCTCGCCGATCACCAGACGATGCGGCACGCCGATCAGCTCCCAGTCGGCGAACATCACGCCGGGGCGCTCGCCGCGGTCGTCGAGAATCACGTCGATGCCGGCTGCCAGCAGTTCCTCGTACAGCTTGTCGGCCTGCTCGCGCACCGCTTCGCTGCGGTCGTAACCCATCGGGCACAGCACGACTTCGAACGGCGCGATCGACTCCGGCCAGATGATGCCCTTCTCATCGAAGTTCTGCTCGATCGCCGCGCCGAGAATCCGCGTGACGCCGATGCCGTAGCAGCCCATGATCATCGGTTGCGGCTTGCCGGACTCGTCGAGGTAGGTGGCGTTCATCGCCACCGAGTAGCGGTCGCCCAACTGGAATACGTGGCCGACTTCAATACCGCGGCAGATGTCGAGCACACCCTTGCCGTCCGGCGACGGGTCGCCCTTCCGCACGTTGCGGATGTCGGCGACGATCGGCTCGGGCAGATCGCGGCCCCAGTTCACGCCGGTCGTGTGATAGTCGACCTCGTTCGAACCGACCACGAAGTCGCTCATGTTCGCAACCGTGCTGTCCGCGATCACCTTCACCGGCTTCTTCGTGTTCAGCGGTCCGAGATAGCCCGGCGGCGTGCCGAACCACTCGACGATCTCCGCTTCGGTCGCGAAACGGAAGTCGGCGAGACCGGGCTGCTTGCTTGCCTTGATCTCGTTCAGGTCGTGGTCGCCGCGCAGCATCAGCAGCCAGATGGTCGGCGCGGCGCCTTCGTTCTCGGTGGCGAGCACGATCGACTTGATCGTGCGCTCGAGCGGGATGTTCAGCAGTTCGGCGACCGCCTCGCACTTTGCCTTGCCCGGCGTCGCGGTTTTCTGGAGTGCCTCGGTGGGCGCGGCGCGCTGCGCGATCAGCGGCAGTGCGTCGGCTGCTTCGACGTTCGCGGCGAACTCGGAAGTCGGGCAATAGGCGATGGCATCCTCGCCCGTATCGGCGATCACGTGGAATTCGTGCGAGCCACTGCCGCCGATCGAACCGTTGTCGGCCGCCACCGCGCGGAACTCGAGACCAAGCCGCGTGAAGATGCGCACGTACGCGTCATACATCTTGCGATACGACTCGCGCAGACCGTCCATGTCCTTATCGAACGAGTACGCGTCTTTCATGATGAACTCGCGGCCGCGCATCACGCCGAAGCGCGGACGAATTTCGTCGCGGAACTTCGTCTGCACCTGGTAGAAGTTCACCGGCATCTGCCGGTAGCTCTTGATCTGGTTGCGCGCGATATCGGTAACGACTTCCTCGTGCGTCGGTCCGAGCACGAAGTCGCTTTGCTTGCGATCTTTGAAGCGCAGCAGTTCCGGACCGTACTTGATCCAGCGGCCCGATTCCTGCCACAACTCCGCCGGCTGCACCGACGGCATCAGCAATTCGATGGCGCCCGCCCGGTTCATTTCTTCGCGCACGATGGCCTCGACCTTGCGGATCGAGCGCAGGCCGACTGGCAGATAGTTATAGATGCCCCCTGCGACGCGACGGATCATGCCCGCGCGCACCATGAGCTTGTGACTGACGATTTCGGCGTCGGCAGGCGCTTCCTTCAGCGTGCCGATAAAGAAACGGGAGGCTTTCATTCAGAAGTTTTCCAAAAGCGGCGGTACCCGGTCTGGGCCGCCCGAAGAGATGAAACGGTAGCATTTGCGGACCCGTTCGCACAATTGCGCGTTCGATATAGGCCAAAAAGACGCGGAAGGAATGCGAATCCTGCGGTGCCTGCACAATCCGAACGGTTGGCGAACCCTGCTCGAACTGGCCGGTTACGCCGGGACCGGATCGGTGCATTTCGGGTGCACCGCACCAATGCAAATTGGGCCGGATGATGCCAGGCGGGTGCGTCGGGTCCGTTATCTGTTTATAATCAAAGCAATTTTAAAGGATTCGAAGGTGGTTGTATGCTGGATCGTGAAGGCTTTCGCCCGAACGTCGGCATCATCCTCTTGAACGCGCACAACGAGGTGTTTTGGGGTAAGCGGCTCCGTGAACATTCCTGGCAGTTTCCGCAAGGGGGCATCAA
>DATLOW010000073.1:0-2108 GCA_035536055.1 Paraburkholderia sp.
GGTGCCGTCGTCGGCTTCGAAGATCACCGCGACGCGCTTGCCGTTGCCCGCTTCGACGTGCCGGTCGAGGCTGTTGTACGAAGCGTTCAGCTCGCCGTCTTCGAACCACTTGTAGAGCGGCGCGTTCGATTCGTCGAGCACTTTGGTGAACGGCTTCTTCCAGCTCAGCGTCTCACGTGCAAGACGCGCCCAGAAGCCTTCGTAATCGCGTTCGGCTTCGGCGACAAGCGCGTTGTACGCGTCCATGCCCGACACCGTGGCGGCCTTCGTCGTCTCGGCAGAAGGCGGAAATACGCGGCGTTCCTGAAGAACGGATTCAATCGCTGACATCGACTACCCCTTGGTGAAGATGAAACGTAAACCTTGTGCCGGCATGCCGTCGATATGCCGTGTCGTTTTGACGCCGCAGCGGCGTCTGTCTCCAACCCTCGTGCGCGGCGGCAGGCTTGCAGCCGCAGCCCCGCGCACAGCAGGCGGCACACGGCGCCGCGGTGCAACATCCGGTTGCGCGCGCATGCTTGCCAGCTTTATGCGTCACGATAAGCGTTGCAACTTACCGCGCACTTACGGCGCCCGACCACTGCGCCCATTCAGCATTCGGCTTGCACAAAGCGCTATCCGAGTAAACCAGCGCAAGCCCTTAGGACCGCATCGATCGTGGTAGTCGTGCGGACATCCGGCGCCGCGCTGCATGGCTATCCCAGTGCTCACGCCATAGTTGTAATGCTAGCTGAATTGGCGCCGGCACTCTCATACAGCGGACAGTGCCATGGCCGCTTTAGGCTACGCGCCGCTCACCGCTATAAACCGCCGCGGGCCGCTGTGGGCCGCTGCGGACCAATAGTAAGGCGCACCGCTGCGTCGTCCGCTTGTCGCGGTACAATGTTGCGCCCGCAGCAAACCGCACCCGCGTTGCGTACGGCAAAGTCCCGAGCCTCTGAACATATTGCGAGCCGTCCGCATCCGCCGCCCTCTTCCGCGCCCCTGACTGCCTATGTCCGTTTCGAAATCCGATCCCGGCCGTTCCGGCGCCAAGCCGCCCCGCCGCAGAATGCGCGCGCTGCCGTCCGTCATCTTTATGAGCCGCTGGCTGCAGGTGCCGTTGTACCTCGGCCTGATCGTCGCGCAGGCGGTCTATGTGGTGCTGTTCCTGAAGGAAGTCTGGCACCTCGTCACGTCCGCGATGACGCTGAACGAAACCAGCGTGATGCTGGTCGTGCTGAGCCTGATCGACGTGGTGATGATCTCCAATCTGCTGATCATGGTGATCGTCGGCGGCTATGAGACCTTCGTGTCGCGGCTCGGCGTCGAAGGCCATCCCGACGAGCCCGAATGGCTCGACCATGTGAATGCGGGCGTGCTGAAGGTCAAGCTGTCGATGGCGCTGATCAGCATCTCGTCGATCCATCTGCTGAAGACCTTCATCGATCCCGACCAGCGCACCGAGCACGCGATCCTGTGGCAGGTGATCATCCATGTCGCGTTCCTCGTGTCGGCCGTCACGATGGCGCTGGTGGACCGACTGACCACGCACACGCACCCCAAACATTTCCGCGAACCCGCCGAACGCAGTCCATCCGATGCCGCGGGCGCTGAACGTGTATGAATGAAGCGCGCAGCGCTCGCGCTTCACGATAAAGAATCCCCGAAGTCCCCACTGAGCTAGCCATGACCGTCATCAAACAGGAAGACCTGATTCAAAGCATCGCCGATTCGCTGCAGCACATCAGCTACTACCATCCGCTCGATTACATTCAGGCGCTCGGCCGCGCGTATGAGCTCGAACAGAGCCCGGCCGCCAAGGATGCGATCGCACAGATCCTGACCAACAGCCGCATGTGCGCCGAAGGTCACCGGCCGATCTGCCAGGACACCGGCATCGTCACCGTGTTCGTCAAGATCGGCATGGACGTGCGCTGGGCGAGTGAAGCCGGCAATGCGACGATGAGCGTCACCGACATGATCAACGAAGGCGTGCGCCGCGGCTACCTGCACCCGGACAACGTGCTGCGCGCGTCGATCGTCAGCCCGCCGGAAGGTGCGCGCAAGAACACGAAGGACAACACGCCGGCCGTGATCCACTACGAGATCGTGCCGGGCGACAAGGT
>DATLOW010000074.1:0-26361 GCA_035536055.1 Paraburkholderia sp.
GCGGGCCTGATCGATACCACCGCGTGGTACGGCGAAACCGCGCCGCACGACTGGAACGTGCGCGCCAGCAAGGCCGAGAAGGAAGGCCTTGGCGCGCTGATCGACTTTCAGGCCACCCGCTGGTTCAGCGATGCGTTCCGCGCGTCGCACAAGGACGTGCTGCAGCGCTGCGTCGATACGTTCCTGCGCAACGAAGTGCACGCGTTCGCCGCAACCGGCCGCATGCTGGGCGCCTTCGACGGCCGCGCGCTGATGCGCGACATCAAGGTGCCGGTCGGCATTGTGGTCGGCGAGGAAGACTATGCGGCGCCGCCGGCGATGTCGCAGGCGCTGGCCGACGGCATCGCCGGTTCGACGCTGACCATCATTCCGTCCGCGCGGCATCTGACGCCGCTCGAAACGCCGGACATCATTTCCCGCGAACTGCTGCAACTGCTCGAGCGCAGTGGCGTCGCGCAGTGACCTCGGCGCGCCGCGCGGTTTATCGCGGCGCCCGCCACCGGGACAGGCGGTCGGGCCTGCGGCAAGACCGGTTGCGAGCGCATCGAAGAACGCGTCGCAGCGCATTAACGGCGTGCCTTGCCGGTGCGCATGGAACGCGCGTTTTGAAGCTGCGCATCGAAGCCCCGCAGCAAAGCTGCGTTTTAGAGGCTTCGTATCAAAGCCTCGCATTGAAGCTTCGCATTAGAGCTTCGCATTAAAGCCTATTAACCAGGAGTGCTCCGGATGGCACCGTTTGAACTTGCCACGCCCCGCTCGCTCAAGGAAGCGATCGGGCTGCTCGATCCCGAAGACCCGGATATCCGGCCGGTCGGCGGCGGCACCGCGGTGATGCTGATGATGAAGGCCGGCGTGCTGCGTCCGACGCGGCTCGTCAGCCTGCGCGCGATCGAACCGGTGCATGCGCAACTATCGGTCGGCGCGAACGGCGACCTGCATATCGGCGGCATGACGCGTCTGGCGACGCTCGAACATGCGCCGCTGATCAAAGAAGGCTGGCCGCTACTGGCGCGCACGCTGCGCACGCTGTCGAACGTGCGGGTGCGCAACGTCGCGACGCTCGGCGGCAATCTCGCGCATGCAGACCCGCATATGGACATGCCGCCGGTGCTGTCGTCGCTGAATGCGAGCGTCGTCGTGACCGGCCCGCACGGCGAGCGCACGCTGCCGGTCGAACAGCTTTGCACCGGCTATTACGAAACCGTGCTGGCGCGCGACGAGCTGATCTCGAAGGTCATCGTGCCGCCGCAAGCGGGCCGCCCCGCCGCGTACATGAAAGTGACCACGCGTGCCGCGCACGACTGGCCAGCGCTCGGCGTGGCCGTGGTGCTCGACATGCACGGCGCGCAGATCGCAAACGCCAGCGTGATCGTCGGTGCCGCCACCGACAAACCCACGCGCCTCACCGCCGCCGAACAGGAACTGCGCGGCGCCACGCCCGACGACAACGCACTGCTGCGCCGCGCCGGCGAAGCCGCCGCCGCGCAACTGGAGATCGTCGGCGACCCGCACGGCTCGGCGAGCTACAAGAAACACCTGCTGACGGTCTATCTCGGACGCGCGGTCCGCACCGCCGTCGCTGCGTCGGCTGCAGGATCGCGCAACAAGGACCATTCATGAGCAACGACGATACCGCACAGCCGACAAGGCAGGTCGGCCGGTCGCTGACCCGCCTCGAGGCACGCGCCAAAGTGACGGGGCGCGCCGAATATATTCATAACCTCGTGCTGCCGCGCATGCTGCATGGCAAGGTCGCGCGCAGCACGGTCGCGCACGGCCGCATCCGCAGCATCGATATCAGCGCGGCGCGCGAGCTGCCTGGCGTGTTCGCGGTGTACACCGCCGACGACGTGATGCGGGTGATTCCGGAGCCGTACTACGGGCCGGCCTTTCACGACCAGCCGATTCTCGCGCTCGAAAAGGTGCGCTATATCGGCGAGCCGGTCGCGCTGGTGCTCGCCGAAGACCCGCACGTCGCCGACGAAGCGACCCACCTGATCATGGTCGACTACGAAGAATTGCCGGCCGTGTTCAACGAGGTCGAGGCCGCCCAGTCGGACCGCGTGCTGGTGCACGAAGTGCTGCGCCCCGCCGGCACCTTCCCCGATCTCAAGCATCTGGCCGGCCGCAAGGGCACCAACGTCGCGCTCGATTTCCAGCTGCGCCGCGGCGACGTCGATGCCGCGTTCGCGGCGGCTGCGCATGTATTCGAAGACACCTTCACAACGCAGCAGGTGATGCACACGCCGCTCGAGCCGATGGTGTCGATCGCCGAGCCCGGCGACGGCATGTTGACGATTCATACCGCGTCGCAAAGCCCGTCGTTCGTGCGCATCGAAATCGCGCGGCTGCTCGGCTGGCCGGAAAACCGCGTGCGCGTCAAATCCGCGCTGCTCGGCGGCGGCTTCGGCGCGAAGCTGTATATCAAGCTCGAAGCGCTGGTGACCGCCGGTGCGCTGCTGGCGCGGCGTCCGGTCAAAGTGTCGCTGACGATGGAAGAGCAGTTCTTCACGATCACCAAGCACGCCACCACCTTCCGCATGAAAACCGGCGTATCCGCCGATGGACGCATTACCGCGCGCAAATGCGAAGTGTGGTGGAACGGCGGCGCATACGGCGATATCGGCCCGCGCGTCACGCAGAAATCGGGCTTTACCGCGTCGGGGCCATACGACATCGACAACGTGTCGGTCGATTCGTACCAGGTCTACACGAACCTGCCGCCGGCCGGCGCATTCCGCGGCTTCGGCATTCCGCAGATGGTGTGGGCTTACGAAAGCCATGCCGACATGATCGCGCGCGCGCTGGCCATCGACCCGGTCGAATTCCGGCGCCGCAATATCCTGCGCGAAGGCCGTCCACACGCAACCGGCACCGTGATGCGCGATGCGGCGATCGAACTCGTGCTGGAACGCGTCGCGCAACGCATGAACTGGCAGCAACCGTTCGAGCGCGGCACCGGCACGCTGCGCCGCGGGCGCGGCATCGGCGTCGGCTTCAAGGCGCTGGTCGCGCCGACCACGTCGATGGCCATGGTCAGCCTGGCGGCCGACGGCAGCTGCACGGTCTACTCGAGCACGGTCGATATGGGCCAGGCGTCCGATACCGCGATTGCGCTGGTGGCGGGCGACGTGCTCGACATCCCCGCCGAGCAGATCAAGGTGGTGCGTCCCGACACCGACGTCACGCCGTATGACATGGCGACGCTGGGTTCGCGCTCGACCTTCCATATGGGCCACGCGGTGCGGCTCGCCGCCGAAGACGCGCGCAAGAAGCTGCGCGAGCTCGCGGATGAACTCGGTGTGCCGGCCGATCAGCCGGCGCGTGCCGGCGACCTGTTGCGCCGCAAGTACGGCATGCAGGCGGGCAATATCGTCGGCATCGGCAGCTTTATTCCGAGTTACCAGTCGCCGAACTATCAGACCGGCCAGTCGGAAAACATCACCCCGAACTGGATGGTCGGCGGTTGCGGCGTCGAGGTGGAAGTCGATACCGAAACCGGCCACTTCAAGCTGCTCCGCTTCGAAAACGTGGTGGACTGCGGCACGCCGATCAACCCGAAAGTGGTCGATACGCAGATTTCCGGCGCCGCGATCATGCAACTCGGCACCGCGATTTACGAGCGTATGGAGTTCGACGAAGTGGGCCAACTGCGCAATGCGTCGTTTGCCGAGTACAAGATTCCCGGCATTCACGACATACCGCATGTGATCGGCCGCGAGACCGTCGATTCGTACCAGAAGAATGGGCCGTTCGGCGCGAAGGGGGTCGGCGAGAGCTCGACCTTCGGCGTGGCATCCGCGATTGCCGAAGCGATCGAAGATGCGTGCGGGGTACGCCTGAAATCGCTGCCGCTGACCCCTGAAGCCGTCTTTCGCGCGCTGTGCGACGCGAAGCACGAACCGCTGTCTGAGGAGTAACACGATGAACGCGACAAGCGAAACCGCGATGAAGATCCAGTTCGTGCTGAACGGCGAGCCCGTCAGCGCGCTGATCGAACCGCATCAGACGATCCTCGAAGTGCTGCGCGGCCAGTTCGCGCTGTACGGCGCCCGCGAAAGCTGCGGGCAAGGCCTGTGCGGCTGCTGCACCGTGCTGGTGAACGGCGAGACCATCTCGGGCTGCCTGTATCTGGCTGCAATGGCCGACGGCGCCACCGTCACCACCATCGAACATCTCGATGCGAACGGCGAGCTCGACCCGGTGCAGCAGGCCTTCATCGAATGCGGCGCGTTCCAGTGCGGCTTCTGTACGTCGGGGTTCATCCTGATGAGCCGTCAGCTGCTCGACGAGAACGCCGACCCCAGCGAGGCGGAAATCCGCCACTACCTGGCCGGCAATCTGTGCCGCTGTGCGGCTTATCCCGAGATTGTCGAAGCGGTCAAACTCGCGGCCCGCAGGCGCAAGGAAGCGCTTGCGTAACGCCCGGCCTGCGCGGGCGGCGAACGCCGCGAGCGCAGGTACCCAAGCGCGGTGCCGCGCGTGCCGCGGCGCTTTCGCGCGGCCACGACGCCGCGCCGCCGACATAACAACGAAGGAGACAAGCCGATGCATCAGCCTGCAGACGGCCCGCACGCGCCTCGCACCGACGGCGCGCCGCATGGCGCGGACGCATCCGCGCCGTGGTACCGCTCGCTCGATCGCCAGCAATGGACTGCCCTCGCCGCGTCGAACCTCGGCTGGTTCTTCGACGGCTATGAAACTTACGCACTGATCCTGACCGTCGGCGTCGCGCTCGGCCAGCTGCTCGACCCCGCACTGCATGCGCAGATTCCGTTCTACGCTGGCCTCGTGATCGCGCTGACGCTGCTCGGCTGGGGCATCGGCGGGCTGATCGGCGGCGTGCTGACCGACTACATCGGCCGCAAACGGATGATGATCGTCGCGATTCTCGCGTACTCGCTGACCACCGGGCTATCCGCGTTCGCGTGGGACTGGACCTCGTTTGCGGCGTTGCGCTTCGTGGTCGGGCTCGCGATGGGCTCCGAATGGGCGACCGGCACCGCGATGACCGCCGAGATGTGGCCGGGCCGGCACCGCGGCAAAGGCGCCGGGCTGATGCAGTGCGGCCTCGGCACCGGCTTTTTCGTCGCGTCGCTGGTGTGGCTGTTTATGAGCGGCACCGGCCAGCATGCATGGCGCTACATGTATCTGATCGGCGTGCTGCCGGGCCTCGCGACGCTGTGGATGCGCGCCGGCATTCCCGAATCCGAGCAATGGCAGCGGGTCGCGCAACAACGCCGCGCGACACGGGCGAAGCAACGCGCCGGCGCGGCGCTCGAAGACCGCGAGGCGGCACTTGCGCGCTTCACGCTGGTCGATCTGTTCGCCGCGCCCGAACTGCGCCGCCGCACGGTGATCGCGGTGCTGATGTCGCTGACCACCACGCTCGGCTGGTGGGGCATCTCCACGTGGGTGCCGCCGTACGTCGGCTCGGTGGCCGCGCGCGCCGGCCTGCCGGCCGCCGCATGGGCGAGCTACGCGGGCATGGCGTACAACGTCGGCGCGATCGCCGGCTACGTCGGGCTCGGCTTTCTCGCCGACGCCTATGGCCGCAAGCGCATCACCTTTCTGTTCTTTGCTATGGCGTTCGTGCTGACGCCTGTGTTATTCATCTGGACGCATGGCGCGCCGCTGCTGCTTGCGGTAGCCTGTGTGACCGGCTTTTTCAGTCTCGGCCAGTACACGTGGATGCCGACCTGGCTGCCCGAGCTGTATCCGACGCACGTGCGCGGCACCGCGATCGCATTCTGCTTCAACGTACCGCGTTTTCTCGCGTGGAGCGGACCGCTGGTGGCCGGCACGCTGATCGCGCGCTTCGGCGGCTACGGTCATGCGGCGGTGACGGTCGGCTTCATCTATCTGCTTGGCCTCGCGCTCGTGCCGTTCCTGCCCGAGACGCGCGGCAAACCTCTACCGGAGACGCTTTGAACATGGACTTCATTTCGACCCAGCACGCGCCGACGCCCGGCGGCCACTACTCGCAGGCGGTGCGCGCGAACGGCTTTACGTTCGTCTCGGGCATGCTGCCCGGACCCGGCGTCGCGACCGACGGCCCCGACAATTTCGAGCGCCAGGTGCGCGCGACGCTGCGTCATTGCGAAAACGTGCTGGCCGCCGCCGGCTGCAAACCGACCGACGTCGTGCAGTGCACCGCCTATATCGTCGGCATCGGCAACTGGCCGGAATTCAACCGCATCTATGCGGACTACTTCGGCGAGCATCGGCCCGCACGCGCCGTGGTACCGGTGCCGGAGTTGCATCACGGGTTTCTGGTGGAACTGCAGATGGTTGCGTGCGCAAGCGCAGCCTGACTCGCGGGTAGCGTTTCGGCCGCGCGTAACGGTGCGCGGTTAGAGCTGCCGATCGCTGTTGCGCTTGCCGTGAACATGAACGCGGCGACGCAACGTTATGGCGTTGCGCAGCAGTTCGATATCCTGCACATAAAGACGGCGAGCGCCGCAGCACAGCACTGCCCGGTGCTGGCCGTGCGGCGTAATGACGACTGACGCCCGCATTTCGCAGGCTGTACCGCACGCGAGCCCCGCTTCTCGCGCTGCGGCCTTCGTGCCATCCGATACACGATCACTTCGCCGCCGCTTCGCTGCGCATCATCCAGCGCGCATCGATTGTTCTAAGAATTTCCCCTATGGAACAACGTCGTCCGCCATTTGTTCCATTGACGATACAAAATTGCGTTCCTAAAGTTGCAACCACACTAACTCCATCCCCACCGACCATGCCGTTCTTCGCGTCGCCGCGCGCAACGCATCGCATCCTGCGCGAATAGTTCGTCGTCCTGTTGCGTGTTCCGCGTGCTACGCGCCAACCGCGACTCCATTCGGATCATCCCTGCCGGCGTCCGCTCACACGGGCGTTGCGGCCTCGTGCGTCCGTGCGTTCATGCATGCCCTGTCAGCCTGGGCGGTGTGCCGCGCGACGGGCATCGTTTTTCTCCGAACCACCGGCAAGACCATGACCTATCGATCGTTCAACCGAGTTGCAGTCGCCTGCGCCGCCAGTCTGCTTGCCGTCTCAGCCACGCCGGTGCGCGCGCAATCGAGCGTCACACTGTACGGCGTGGTCGAAGCCGCGGTGGTGACGCAGAATCATGCGAACCCGGCCGGCAACCGCGTGGTTTCGCTAAATCAGTCCGGCGAGGGCTTTCTGTCCGCAAGCCGCTTCGGCTTGCAGGGCAACGAAGCGCTCGGCGGCGGCATGAATGCGCATTTCACGCTCGAAAACGGCTTCAATTCGCAGGCCGGCACCTTCGATCAGCAAGGCCAGCTGTTCGGCCGGCAAGCGTTCGTCGGCCTGCAAGGCATCTGGGGCGACGTCGATTTAGGCCGCCAGTACACAGGCGCGGTGGTGGCGATCTCGCTGGTCGATCCGATCTTTATCGGCGCCCCGCCCACCAACTCATGGCTGGTGTTTCTGACCGGTCAGCGCTATGACAACGCCGTCACGTGGACGCGCAAATTCGGCCCGTTCGGCGTCAATCTGCAATATGCGCTCGGCGGCATCGCGGGACAAAGCACCGGACGTTCGTCGGCTTCCGGCGGTCTGTCGTACGAACAGTACGGCAACCTGTTCACCGCGCAGATCCAGCAGACCCACGACTCACAGAATCGCATTGCGCGGACCTGGTCGCTCGGCGCCAGGCTGTCGGTGGGCGGCCAGCTCAAGCTGCATGCGGACTTTCTGCAAAGCGAGCGCGACGCAGGTTTCGATGCGACCAATGGCGGGCGCGATTCCGCATCGATTACCAATATGAGCACAGCCGCCACACCCACTACCGTCGCCGCAATCGGCTCGGTGTTCTCGGCGCCGCGCCGCGACCAGTTTTTCACGCTGGGGGCAAGCTACTTTCTGACCCCGACGTGGCAGGCGATCGCTGCCTACATGCACGACAACACGTCCGCCAGCAACTTCAGCGGCAAACGTCAGACCGTGTATGGCGTGCTCGACTATTTCCTGTCGAAGCTCACCGATGTCTACTTCGCGGCAGCTTACGACAAGGTCGATGGCGGATGGTCGGGGCTGTTCGGCACGACCACCACCAATTTCACCGGCGGCTCGGGCGTCAAGCTGAACGGCAAGGACAATCAGATGAGCTACTACGTCGGGTTGCGGCACAAGTTCTAAAGCATCGTGCATCACGGCCGATGCGAGCGATGTCGACACGCGATCGCGTACTCGCCACATGGTTGCCAATGGAACATTTCGCGCAGATTTGTTCCATTGACCCGACATTGCGACACTTCCAGAATGCGTGCACGCGGTGCTTTTCTTCACCCTCACACACGAACCGAATGGGCTTGCGCATGAGCGAACCGAAAGTCAAACACGGGCGGCCGCCTATGCCCGAAGCGGTGCACGCGAGCGTCGTGATCGTCGGCGCCGGCGCATGCGGCCTGACCGCTGCGCTGACGCTGCAGGATGCCGGCGTCGATTGCGTGCTGCTCGAACGCGATGCGGTCCCGGGTGGCTCGACCGCGCTTTCTTCCGGCTTCATTCCGGCTGCGGGCAGCGCTGCGCAACGCGCTGCCGGTATCGACGACAGCCCCGCCCGCTTCGCCGCCGACATCCTTCACAAGACAGGCGGCACGGCCGCCGCGCATCTGGTCGATGCGTACGCTCAGGCCGCGGGCGTGGCGCTCGATGCGCTCGAGCGGCATGGCTTGCAGTTCGAGGTGCTCGACGGCTTTCTGTATCCTGGCCACAGCGTGCGGCGCATGCACAGCTTGCCGGAACGGACCGGCAGCGCGCTGATGGCCGCCCTCGAACGCGCGGTACAGGCAAGCGACGCCACCCTGCTAACGCGTACGCTGGTACGCGAGCTATGGGTCGACGACGAACGTATCGTCGCGGTCGGCGGCGAGCGTCCTGACGGTTCGCTCGAATATGTGAGCTGCGACGTGCTGCTGCTGGCTTGCAACGGCTTCGGCGGCAACCCGGCGTTGCGGCGGGAACTGCTGCCGGAGATGGCCGAAGCCGCCTACGCGGGCCACGAAGGCAACGATGGCAGCGCGCTGCTGTGGGGACGCCAGTTGGGCGCGGCGCACGCCGACCTAGGCGGCTATCAGGGGCATGGTTCGTGGGCGATTCCGCACGGCGTGCTGATTTCGTGGGCGGTGATGATGGATGGCGGCGTCCAGATCAATCGCCTCGGCCGGCGCTTTCACGACGAGACGCAGGGCTATTCCGAAGCGGCCGTTCATGTGCTGGCGCAACCGGATGGCATCGCTTGGAACGTATTCGATGCGCAAACGCTCGCGCTGGCGCAGACCTTCCCCGATTTCCAGCAGGCGCAGCAAGCCGGTGCGCTCAGGCAATGCGAAGACCTCGACGCGCTGGCCGCGTTGCTCGGTTGCGAGCGCGACGTGCTGCAAGCAACCGTCGCAACGATCCGTCCCGATGGGCGCGCCGAAGATGGCCGTACCTTTGCGCGAGCACTGTTGCCGCCGTATTACGCAGTCAAGGTGACGGGCGCGCTGTTTCATACTCAGGGCGGACTCGACATCGACGCGCAATGCCGTGTGTTGCGCGTCGACGGCAGCCCGTTGCCGAACCTGCTCGCGGCAGGCGGCGCCGCGCGCGGCGTGTCGGGCAACGCGGTGTGGGGATATTTGTCGGGCAACGGCCTGCTTTCGGCGATCGCAGGCGGCCGCATCGCGGCACAGACCGCAATTGCGCAGCTGTCGTCGGCGTGACCTGCCGGCGTATCCGCTACCGCGGGGGCGCCATCTCCATGCCACCGTTATGCGATCGTTACGCGGAGAGCAGCGTGACGCGCGTCGCGGCGCACGGATGCCGCAGACATCGCCGTCTCCGCACCGCGTCGCTACAAGCCCTGCGCATGCGTCGCCAGCCACCATTCGCGCCGCAACGCATCGCGCAGCACCTTGCCGCGCGCATTGCGTGGCAGCGCATCGACCAGATAGACCTGTTTGGGCAGCTTCTCGCGCGGCAGATGCGCGCGGCAATGCAGCAGCACTTCCTGCGCGCTCAGCACGGTGCCCACCTGCGCAACCACAAAACACACCGGCTCCTGGCCATAAATCGGATCGGGCACGCCTAGCGCCGCCGCATCGCGTGCGGCCGGATGCGTGAGCACGACATCTTCGATTTCCTGCGGCACGATCTTCACGCCGCCGCGAATGATCAGATCGTCGATCCGCCCCGCGACACGCACGAAGCCCTGTGCATCGCGCGCCGCCATATCGCGCATCGCCAGCGCCCGGCCGCGGATCGGATCGAGCGACTGATCCGCCTGCAGCAGGCCGAGCGCGAGCTTCGGCCCGCTCACTACCACTTGCCCTTCGTCGTCGGTGCCGCAACTGTCGCCATGGCTGTCCACGACGTCGAAGCCGACGCGCGGCGCCGGATAACCGACCGTGCCGATCTTGCGCCGCTGCACACGGCTGCCGCACATCCAGCCCGCTTCCGACGATCCATACAGATTCAACACGCGCACGCCGTAGCGCTGCTCGAAGCGCTTCCATTGCACCGGCGACAGCGGCGCGGTGCTGCACGTCATCAGTCGCAGCGACGCGAGCTGGCCGTCGCTGACGTCGACCGGCGCTTCGAGCAGCAGATTCAGCACCGCGGGCACGCCCGCACATACCGTCACGCGATGCTGCGCGATCCAGTCCGCAAACCGGCTGCGCGAAAAGCGCCGTGCCACGCATAGCGTCGAGCCGGTTTGCAGGAACGGCATCAGACTCAGGATCTGTGCGGAATACCAGTCAAAGGTGCGGTACTCGAGCGCACGATCGTCGGCACGGATGTCGAGCATGTCGATCGTGTCGAGGCCGTTGAGCCAGTAACACGCGTGGTCGTAGACGACGATTTTCGGCTGGCCGGTCGTGCCCGACGTGCTGCACATCGCAGCCACGTCGCTGCTCTCGAAGCCGGTATCGGGCAATGCGGGCAAACCCCTGGTATCGGTAACAGAGAAACGCAGCAATGCGCCGTCGTCATGCTGCGCGGCAGCCTGCGCATACCGGTCAGTCGCGGCGTGCGCCCCATCCGCTGCGACGCCGTCGTCATGGTCTGTTCGGTCCGCGCCGCTAGCACCGCCGCCTTGCCACGTCGCGCAGCGCACCAGCGGCGCACGCGCGTGCGCAAGCGCACCGGCATCCGCGTGCGCGGGCAACAGGATCAAAGAAGGGGCCAGCGTATCGAGCAGCCGTGCCGCGGCCGCCGCGCCGACGAATGCCGCATCGAGCGGGCACACGATCGCGCCGACGCGCCAGATGCCGAGCCACAGCACGATCTTGTCGAGCCCTTCCGCGCTCGCCAGCAAAATGCGCGCGCCCTTGCCGACGCCGCGTTGCAGCAGTTGTGTGCCGACCGCGTCCACCGCATCGGCCAGTTGCGCAAACGTGATCACCGCATCGCGCTCGACGTCGACGATCGCGGGCTTGTGCGGCGCACGTTGCCGATACTCGTCGAGCAACGCGCCGACAGCCCGGTACGGTCTGTCCGGTTCCGCTAGCGGAGCGCGGCGGTCACACATGAAGGTATGCGCCTCTCGACGGCCGCCGCGTGCGGCGTGTCGTGCGGCGCGGCGCTGGCTTCGCGGCGCGAGTGATCGGACAGATGCTCGAGCGCCCAGTCGCGGAACAGTTCGACCTTCTTCGACTTCGCCTTGTCGTGCGGCGACGTGATGAAATAGGCCGAGCTCGACGGCACGCTCACATCGAATGGCCTGACCAGCTTGCCGCTCGCAAGGTCCGCATCGACCAGCGGCGTGCGGCCGATCGCGAGCCCGACACCGTCGACCGCGGCGGCCAACGACGTGAGCTGCAGATGAAACACCGCCTCGCCGGCGAATTCCACGGGTTCCTGCACCGCGGCCTCGAGCCACGCGGGCCAGTCGTCCTGGTACATCGAATAGAAATACGTACGAATTTGCCGGAAACGCGCAAGCCCTTCCGCGATCGACGTAAACGAGCCCGCCTCCGCGAGCACCGACGGCGCGCACACCGGGAAGAACTCCTCGCGATGCAGACGATCCGCGCGTACCGACGCCCAACGGCCCGAGCCATAGCGGATCGCGACGTCATAGCTGTTGCGCTCGAACTCGTCGAAGGTCGAGCTGGTGGCCACGTGCACGGTGATGTCGGGATACAGGCGCTGGAAGTCCGGCAACGCCGGAATCAGGCACTTCACGGCATAAGTGGGCAGACAGGTAACCGTCAATACAGTCTTGGTTTTCTTCTTGCGCGCCTGCGCAGTGGCGATCGACAGCAGATTGATCGCCTCATGCACGGAATCGAGATACTCGCGCGCCGCCGGGGTGAGCGTCAGCACGTTGCGGCGCCTGACGAACAGCTTGGTGCCAAGGCGCTCTTCGAGCGTTTTGATCTGATGGCTGATGGCGGTTTGCGTAAGCTCGAGTTCCTGCGCTGCGCGGGTAAAGCTCAGATGTCGCGACGCGGCCTCGAAAGCAAGCAGACTCTGCAGGGAGGGAATGTACGGTCTCATTCGGCGGCAGGCGAAGCAGGTTCGTCAGGAAAGGCATTGTAGTAGCTTTCTCCTCCATCTAGCGTTTTCATGCATGACGCCCTTTACGGCGCGGCGCAAAAAAACTTGGGCAGAAAAAGCGGCGACTAGCAGCAACAAGCGCGAATTTCAGTACTGGATGATGGGCGGTTCGCGCGAATCACGGAAATGAAACTTTCTCATGTCGGACATGAGAAAAGTTAGTTTGCGTGCGCATCTGGCGCTTTGGCACTCTTGTTGGCGACCCTTGCGCACTTTCCAGCGGGCTACCTGATGAAAACCCTGATGGCGCCCGCCAGCCGGACACTGTCGGGAATGCTTGCCAAACCGCCCGGACATCACTCATGGCACAAGTCACAACACACCATCTGCAATTCGACAACGATGCGCTCGCGGCAGCGCAAGGCGCGCATGAGCCGCCGTTCGCGCTGAGCGTCGCGCTGCTTGTCGTGCCGCTGTCCGAGCCGTTCGCCGGCGTGACGCCGTAACGCGCCCGCGTGGAGAAACGACTTGGATAGCGATATGCTGGACAACCCTTTTCTGGAAACGCTCGGCATCCAGCGCAGCGCATGGCGCGAAGGCTTCGCCGAGTTTCAGCTGCGCGTGCAACCGGCGCTGCTGAACCGCCAGCAGATCCTGCAAGGCGGTGTGATCGCCACCATGCTCGATGCCGCGTGCGGTTATGCAGGTCTCTACAGTGCCGACCCGGCCCGCAAGATTCACGGCGTCACGCTATCGCTGACGCTGAATTTTCTCGATCGCGGGCTCGGCGATACGGTGATCGCACGCGGCTTCGTCGAGCGTAAAGGACGGTCGATCTTCTTTGCGCGCGGCGAGGCGCGCGTCG
Organism: Paraburkholderia sp.; assembly: GCA_035536055.1. Lineage (GTDB taxonomy): Bacteria > Pseudomonadota > Gammaproteobacteria > Burkholderiales > Burkholderiaceae > Paraburkholderia. The sequence continues at coordinate 13,358 of DATLOW010000074.1, forward strand.
ATTCGGGCCTGCTGATCGCGACCGCGCAAGGCACCTTCAAATATTCGAGCCGTCGCACGTGAGCCTCGCGCAGCGGGCGTTTGCGCGATACGCTTGATCCCTTGCATGAATTTCCCTCATCCCCGCCATGAAAGACGGTCGTTTGCGAACGGACAGGCGTTGCGTCACATTGGATCGCGTCGCGACACGCCTGTGCGGCACCTCGCTTCCCCCTCTTTCGGCACCCACTCTCGCAATACGCATCGACTAAAGGAGACTGCAACGTGACCAACCCGCCGACCGCTCATTCACTCGACCTGCGCGCGTGGCTCGACGAAGCCCGTGCGCTCGGCGAACTGACGGACGTGCCCGGTGCCGACTGGAACCTCGAACTGGGCGCCATCAGCGAGCTCAATGTGAAGAAGGCGCACTGTGCGGCGCTGCTGTTCGACGAAATTCCCGGTTATCCGCGCGGCCATCGCGTGCTGACCTGCAGCACCGCGAGCCCGCAGCGGCTGGCGTCGATCCTGCGCCTGGGCGAACAGGCGAGCCATCGCGAACTCGTCGAGACGCTACGCGGCAAGCCGCGCCAATGGCAGGCGCAGGCCGCCGAATACGCGCCGGTGTACGTCGAGAACGGACCGGTGTTCGAAAACCAGCAGAGCGGCGCGGACGTCGACCTGTTTTCGTTTCCGTCGCCGTTGTGGCACGAAAAGGATGGCGGCCGTTATATCGGCACCGGCTGCATGGTGGTGACCAAAGACCTCGACTCGGACTGGGTCAACGTCGGCACGTACCGCGTGATGATTCACGACCGCAATCACGTCGGCCTCGACATGATTCCGGGCAAGCATGGCGCGATCCAGTACGACAAGCACAGGCAGGCCGGCAAGCCGTTCCCCGTGGCGATCGTGATCGGCTGCGATCCGCTCGGCTATCTGGTGTCGGGCATCGAAGTGCCGTTCGGTATGTGCGAACTCAACTATATCGGCGCGATCCTGAAGCAGCCGGTTTCGGTGGTGCGCGGCGCATTGACCGGGTTGCCGGTTCCGAGCGCATCCGAAATCGTCATCGAAGGCTATGCGCATCCGGGCGACGAACGCATCGAAGGACCGTTCGGCGAATTTCACGGCTACTACCCGGGCAAGGCAGCGACCGCGCCGGTCGTCACGATCGAGCGGATCTACTACCGCAACAACCCGATCATCATGGGCAGCCCGCCGGCCAAACCGCCTAACGACTACTCGTATTCGAAAGCGGTGATGCGCTCGGCGCTGCTGGTCGACGCGCTGCAGGCGGCCGGCGTGCCCGACGTCGCCGGTGTGTGGGCGCACGAAATCGGCGGCGCACGCATGTTCAACGTGGTGGCGATCCGTCAGCGCTACGCAGGGCATGCGCGCCAGGCGGGGCACATTCTGAACCAGTGCGGTGTCGGCGCGTATATGTCGCGCTACACGATCGTCGTCGACGAAGACATCGATCCGTCGAACCTGCAGGAAGTGATGTGGGCCGTCGCGACGCGTACCGACCCGGACCTCGATATCGACATCATCAAGCGCGGCATGGGTTCGAAAAACGATCCGATGTCGATTGCCTACCCGTACAACGCGCCGTTCAACTCGAAGGCGATCATCGACGCGTGCCGGCCGTACGACTTCCTGCGCGAGTTCCCCGAAGTGGCCGAGGCCAGCAAGGAACTGCAGGACAAGGTGCGCGCGAAGTGGCGCCACCTGCTCGACTGAAACACCGCGCGCGGCTTGACTGACTACCGCGCCGCGCGAGTGCGCATGCCGTGCTTCGCCGCACTGTGCATGCGCACTCGCCGCGCACAAGGAGACTGAAATGGAACTCACAGGCGAACAATTTCTGCCGCTGCCACGCGAGCGTGTGTGGGCAGCGCTCAACGACCCCGAAATCCTGCGCGCCTCGGTGCCCGGCTGCGAATCGCTGGAACGGGTCGAGGACAACCACTTCAAGGTGGTGATGGCGGCCACCGTGGGGCCGATCAAGGCCCGCTTCAACGGCAAGTTGACGCTGACCGATCTGGTGGCGCCGGAATCTTATTCGCTGACCTTCGAAGGCTCGGGCGGTGCGGCCGGCTTCGGCAAGGGCGGCGCACAGGTGGGCCTCGCCAGCGAAGGCGACGGCACGCGGCTCACGTATCGCGCGCATGCGCAGGTGGGCGGGCGCCTCGCGCAGGTCGGCGCACGCCTGATCGACGGCGTGGCGAAAAAGATGGCCGCGGATTTCTTCGGCCATTTCACCCATGCATTGACCGGCTCGCAGCAAGGGGAGGCATCGCGGGCCGATGCGGCTCAGCCAGGCGCTCAAGCGGCGGACGCGGCGCCCGCAGGCGCGGCTGCCGCACAAAGCACCATGCGCAGCGCGGCGCCGGCCGTGGCCCATGCCAAGCCGTCCGGCAGCGGCCGCACGTGGTTGTGGGCGGTGGCGCTGGTCGTCGTAGTCGCCGCATTCGCGGCGTATCGCATGCACTAGGCAACGCATGTCATCACGCGCAGCACTGCGCGACATACAACAAGGAGGAGCGACATGCACGAACCGGGTTCATTCCAGACAGTGCGCGCCCGCCGGCGGCGCATCGTGGTGGGCATCAGCGGCGCGTCGGGCGCGATCTACGGCATCCGCATGCTCGAGCTGCTGCGCGCGGCCAACGTCGAATCGCATCTGGTGATGAGCCGCTCCGCGCAGGTCACGCTCGCGCAGGAAACCGATCTGCGTATCGCCGATGTACAGGCGCTCGCCGACGTGTTCTATCCGAACGCCGATATCGGCGCGGCGATTTCGAGCGGCTCGTTTCGCGTCGACGGCATGGTGATCGCGCCCTGCTCGATCAAGACGCTGTCCGAGATCGCCACCGGCTGCACCGGCTCGCTGCTGTCGCGCGCCGCCGACGTGATGCTGAAGGAACGCCGCCGTCTCGTGCTGATGGTGCGAGAAACGCCGCTTCATGCTGGGCATCTGCGCAGCATGGCTGCAGTGACCGACGCAGGCGCGATCGTCTATCCGCCGGTGCCGGCGTTCTATGCAAGGCCCGCGTCGCTGCGCGAGATGGTCGATCACACCGTAGGCCGCGTGCTCGACATGTTCGAGGTCGATACAGAAACGGTGTACCGCTGGGAAGGCGTCGCCGCCGCAATGACGGAAGCGCCCGCCGAGCGCCGCTCGAAACTCGGTTAGCGGGCAAGCGCGGCGCGTACCCTGGCCGCACGCCTGCAGGCCGCCGCGCGGCCCCTTTTGCGGCTACCCCGTGCACGGCATTCAATAACTATGGAGACCCAGATGCAGGACAGCAATGCTTTGCCGTCGCAGACGCGCCGCGACGCCGCCGCGCGCGACGACACCGTGCCGGCCAGCCCTTTCGATGTGCAAGCCGCCGCACTGATCCGCCGCATCGAGAGCGTGCCGTTTTCACGCTGGCATACGAAGGCCCGCATCATCGTTGGCAGCGCAACCTTTTTCGATGCATTCGACGCGCTGTCGATCGCGTTCGTGTTGCCGGTGCTGATCGGCCTGTGGCACATCGAGCCGCTGCAGATCGGCCTGCTGATCGGCGCAAGCTATATCGGCCAGTTTATCGGTGCGCTGCTATTCGGCTGGATCGCTGAGCGTACCGGGCGGATTCGCAGCGCCGCGGCCGCGATCGGCATCATGTCGGTGATGAGTCTCGGCTGCGCGCTGGCCGGCAATTTTCCGCTGCTGTTCGCGTGCCGTTTTATCCAGGGGATCGGCGTCGGTGGCGAAATGCCGGTGGCGGCGACCTACATCAGCGAGTTGTCGAATGCGCATGGGCGCGGCAAATACTTCCTGCTGTACGAGCTGATTTTCCCGGTCGGACTGATGGCCGCCGGCCAGCTCGGCGCGTGGCTCGTGCCCGCGGTGGGCTGGCAGATCATGTTCTGGATCGGCGCGATACCGGGGCTGGTGATCGCGCTGCTGGTCATGCGGCTGCCCGAATCGCCGCGCTGGCTGATCAGCAAAGGCCGCTTTGCCGAAGCCGAAGCAGTGGTGGTGCAGATGGAAGCGAGCACCCCGCGCCGCATCGCGCCGAGCGCGCGCACGACCGCACCGCGTCCGCAAACCAGTGCATCGCGCGCCGGCTGGCGCGAACTGCTGGCGCCGTTCTACCGCTCGCGCACGCTGATCGTCTGGGTGCTGTGGGCCAGCGCATTCTTCGTCGCGAACAGCCTGAACAACTGGCTGCCCACGCTGTATCGCACCGTCTACCACCTGCCGCTGCAGCAGGCGCTACGCGCCGCATCGATGACCAACGTCGCGCAGGTCGCGCTGCTGCTGGTCTGCGCGTATTCGATCGACCGCATCGGCCGGCGCAACTGGGCGGTCACCGCGTTCTGCATCGGCGGCGTGCTGCTCGCCGGCCTCGCGGCGTTCGGCGCGCACAGCGTGTGGGGCGTGCTGATCGTCGGCACCACGGCTTATGGACTGATCGGTTCGATTGCGGCCGTTCTGTACCTGTATACGCCCGAGGTTTACCCGACCCGTATGCGCGCCACCAGTACCGGACTCGCGACCTCGTGGCTGCGGCTCGCTTCCGCGGTGGGGCCGTCGCTGGTCGGACTGCTCGTGCATACGCGTGGCACCGGCGCGGTGTTCATGATGTTCGCGGCAGTCAGCGCGGTCGGCGCGCTCGCCGCGACCCGGATGATCGAGACCCGCGAGCGCAGTCTCGAGGAAATCGCGCCGTAAGCGGCCGGCGGCGCGTGGCGGAATGCAGCGGCGCGCCTGCGCACGTGCCCTTGCGCCGCGTCGCTGGACGATTCGTTGGTGCGCAGTTCAGCGCACGCACGCGGCTTACGCTACCTGCCCCGGCGAATGAAATCCGCTCATGCCCCGCATGAACAAATGCCGTTTGCGGGGTGCTGGATGTGGATGCAATCTGTGATGCAAAGGTGTCACGCACGGTGTGGAGCGCACAGCAGCGGCCCTTTCGGCAGTTACCGCGGCCGCTTCGCCGCGGCCCCGCCGAAAACCGTTGCGTACTCGCAGCCCGCCGCGCGATAAGCGAAATCCGACACCCATTGGCCTGTGCGTGTGTACTCGCTAAAGGAGATGATCTTGACGACCCATCGTTCACGCGCCCGCCGCACTGCGCGCTCGTCGTTCCCGCCGCGCTGTACGACCTGCAAGCGTCCCGCGGCCCGTTACGCCGCCTGCCCCACTATCCGGTTCGCCGTTCGCAGCGCCGCCCGCTGATCGCTTGCCGTTGCGCGCAACCATGCGCGTGCACGGCCGCGATCCCTTCTTCACCCTGTACTTCATGGATTTCCGAAGATCGTGAACTTCGTCAAGCAAACCCTCAATTCGAAATGGCTGCGTCCGCTGTTATTGATCGTGATCCTCGTCGCCGTATGGGACCTGACGATCCGCATCTTCAAGATTCCGCCCTACCTCGTGCCGACGCCCGCTGCGATCCTGCAGCAGATCGCCCAGCAATGGCCGATGCTGCTGCAGGAATCGGTACCGACCATCAACGCGACGCTCGGCGGCTTTGCGCTGTCGGTCGCGATCGGCGTGCCGATCGCGATGCTGGTCGCGTATTCGCCGCTGGTCGAAAGCTACCTGTACCCGCTGGTGGTGTTCTCGCAGAGCATTCCGAAAGTGGCGATCGCGCCGCTGTTCGTCGTGTGGTTCGGTTTCGGCCTGTTTCCGCGCATTCTTGTCGCGTTCCTGCTGGGCTTCTTTCCGGTGGTCGTGTCGACCGTGATGGGCTTCAAGTCGGTCGAGCGCGACCTGATCGACCTTGCCCGCTCGATGGGCAGCCCGCCGCTGAAGATGTTCTTCAAGATTCTGCTGCCGCACGCGCTACCGGCGATTTTTTCGAGCATGAAAGTGTCGATCACGCTTGCGGTGGTCGGTGCGGTGGTCGGCGAATTCGTCGGCGCAAACTCCGGGCTCGGCTATGTGCTGCAGCGCGCGAACGGCAACTTCGACCAGCCGCTGATTTTTTCCGCTCTCGTCGTGCTGTCGGTGATCGGCTCGTTGCTGTTCGTCGCGCTCGACGTGCTCGAGCGCTTTGCGGTGCCCTGGCATTCGTCGCAGCGCCAGCGCAGCCAGGCACGCGCATAAGCAGCCCGCCCCTTTTCGGATAACCACAGGAGACAAGATGAAGCAGAGAATTTTCACGCGCGTGTTCGGCGCGGCGCTGGCGGCCGCCGCGTTTTGCACGGGCGCACCGGCCTTTGCGAAAGATTCGGTGACGCTATTGCTGAATTACACGGTGAACGGTGCGGTCGCACCGTTCTATCTCGGCAAGGTCAAAGGCTACTACGACGCCGAAGGCATCGATCTGCAGCTGAAGGAAGGCCACGGCTCCGGTCCGACCGTGCAGGCCGTCGCGACGCACAACGTCGATCTCGGCTACGCGGACTTCAGCACGCTGGTGAAGGTGGCGGCGATCGGCGCACCGGTAAAGGCAATCGGCGTGCTGCTGCAGGAGAATCCGACTTCGGTGGTGGGCCTTGCCGACAAGAACATCAAGACGCCGCAGGACATCAAGGGCAAAACGGTCGCAGTCGCGCCCGGCGATGCATCGTCGCAGTTATGGACGATGTTTATGAACAAGGTCGGCTTGAAAGACTCCGACTTCAAGACGATTACCGGCAACCCGCAGACGACCATCAATGCAGTGATCACCGGCCAGGCGGACCTGCTGGTCGGCTTTGCGACCATTCCGCTGATTTCGGTCGAAAACGCGACGAAAAAGCCGGCACATGCGCTTCGTTTCGCCGACTACGGCGTCAACGTCGCGACGCTTAGCATCATCGCGAACGACGATACGATCAAGAGCAACCCCGACTTGCTGAAGCGCTTCATGCGCGCCACCGTCAAATCGGTCAACGATAGCGAAAAGGACCCGGCTGCAGCGGTCGATGCGCTGCTGAAGGTACTGCCGGCCGCCGGCAATCGCGACACGATGGTCCGCACGCTGCAAGCGACCATTCCGTTCTACCGCACGCCGGAAACGGAGAAAGACCCGATCTTTCACGTGAGCGCGAAAAACATCTCGGACTCGGTCAGCGCGATCGTGCAGTACAGCAAGCTCGACAAGTCGGCGAACGATCCCAGCCGCTACTACACGAGCGCCTTCGTGCCCTGACGTCGATGCCTGCACAACCGTTTCCCCATGCCATCCGATAGCGATTCCGACATGACCACTGTTTTCAAAATGAATCAGGCGCCGCTGGCTTCGGGCGCACGCTCCGCCACGGCGCCGCTGATCGAGCTGCGCGACGTCACCAAGCACTACGCGAGCCGCGAAGGCAAGATGCAGGCGCTGCAGCCGCTGAACTTCGCGATGCGCGCCGAAGAGTTCGTTTCGATCGTCGGGCCTTCGGGCTGCGGCAAGAGCACCCTGCTGAAGATGGTCGCGGGGCTCGAGCCGCTGTCGAGCGGCACGATGACTTTGGGCGGCAGCCGCATCGATGGGCCGCAGAAGAATGTCGGCATCGTGTTTCAGGGCGCGGTGCTGCTCGCGTGGCGCAACGTGCTCGACAACATCCTGTTGCAGGCGGAGATGCGTGGCATGCCGATGGGCGTGGCGCGGCAGCGCGCGCAGCATCTGATCGAAATGGCCGGGCTGAAGGGGTTTGAGAAGAAGTATCCGTGGCAGCTTTCCGGCGGGATGCAGCAGCGCGTGTCGATTTGCCGGGCATTGCTGCATGAGCCGTCGGTGTTGTTGATGGATGAACCGTTCGGTGCGCTCGATGCAATGACGCGCGAGACGATGAATCTCGAGCTGCAGCGGATCTGGATGGAGTCGAAAAAGACGGTGCTGCTGATTACGCACAGTATTCCGGAAGCGGTGTTTCTGTCGGATCGGGTGGTGGTGATGTCGGAGCGGCCGGGGTCGATTGCAGCGGTGTATGAGATCGATTTACCGCGGCCTAGAAGACTGGATGTGATGGCGACGCCGGCGTTTTTGCACTACACGAAGACGATTCGTGGGCATTTCAATGCACAGGGGTCGCTGGACGATCATTGAACGCTGCCGTTCACGCGGGCCGCGTATAGCTTCGATCACGTGGCCTGGAAGGCTCCGAACAAAAAGGCCAGCTTGCACAGCTGGCCTTTTTGCATCGCTACGTCTGCATCGAACCACCGTCAGAACAAGTGGTTAATCCCGAACGAAACCCCCGTCTGACTCGCATGCTGCGACGGGTTAAGCGTCGCATTCGTCACATACCCGCCCCTGAACTTCGTATAGTCGACATCCGCATAGAACATCGTGCGCTTCGACAACAGATACGTGACGCCAACGATCGCCACATCCTTGCGCCCATCGACGCCTGACGTCGTATTCTTGTTGTCGTAATACGCCGCCGTCAGATCCCACTGCGTGCTGATCTTGTAGCGAATCCCGCCCCACAGATACTGATTGCGCGTCACGGTTTTCGCCGAGGCCGGCGTGTCCTGAATGTTCAGCGAATACCCCGCCATCGCGGTGAAATCACGGATCGTAAACGCACCGCCCGCCGTGTACTGATCGTCGCCGAAGTAATTGCTGCTGGTAGCCGGCAACGGATTCGACCGGTGCGTGTAGCCCGCGCCGAGCTTGATCGCCGGCGTCGAATAGCTTAGCCCTGCCCCAGCCACCGTGCCGTGCCCGAAGTTACCGGGCTGCCCACCGAGGGCCAGCTCGCCGCGCAAGATGAACGGGCCGAGATTCTTGCGATAGTTGATGTCGTTATCGTCGCGACCGGTATTGCCGCCGGACACCGCGGTGGCCTCGGTAATGCCCAGATAGTTGAAGTCGAACGGCTCGAAGTCCTTGATCAAAAAGTGCTGCAGCGTGAACTGATGGCCAACGTCCACCACGCCGAACGGCCCCGACAGGCCGACCGTCGAAGTCCGTTGGAAGATCTGGTTGTTGGTGTTGTTGTTCGCTCCAGTACTGAGCACATAGCCCGCTTCCAGATTGAAGCGCGCCTCATAGCCGCCGCCAAGGTCCTCGCGGCCCAGCAAGCCCCAGCGATTCGAGTTATACGTGCCGTTGGACGCCATCGTCCACGCCGCGCCGCCTTGCTTCGTGCTGTTCGTCACGTGCCGCAACCCGCCGTCCAGCGAGCCGTACAACGTGACGATGCTTTGCGCGTGCGCGGTCCCTGCGCACAAGCCGAGCACCGTCAATGCCCATGCGCTACGCACGCTGCCCGCGATGCGCCGGCGCGAATCCACCCGACGTGGATTCGGCCCGCATAAGTACGCTTGATCTCCAGTTTTGATACGCACATCTCCTCCATAGTTATCCGTTGGAATAGTCCGGATTCCGCTACATTTTTTTAGTAACCCGAAACGTGAAACCCGGTTTCCTGGAATGGCGTTGACTACCTCCGTTACTTCGTCTGCCGAAGCCGCGCTGATCTGCGCAGCCCCATCCGCAACTTCGTGAACCTTTCTTGAACAAGGTCCGCCTGCATCGCTGCAGGCGGACCCGACCGGCACGCGCCTACCTGACGCTCATTCCTTCTTTTCGAAGAACCACGCCGAATCCTTGTTGATCCATTCCGGCCCCACCCGCTCTTCGAGCTGCTCGCGGCCCGTGATGAAGTAGTCGCTTTGCGTCGCGCGCTGCGCCATCATCTCGTTGCGCTCGTCCCAGTCACCCATCGAAACACCGAACCACGGCCATTCCGGACGCAGCGTCGGCAAGCCGAGCTCTTCCCAGATCGCCTTGGCGTTTTCCATATACGGCCGCGTCGGCAGCGACATCGGCGGCAGCTTCTCCTTGCGCGTCGCGTTCATCAGGATCACGCCGTCCACCGCGTCGTCGCCGCGCTCGGCGCCCGACGTGCGCGGACCGTGGCCGGTGTCGCGGCCGTGCAGGATCTGCACGTCCTTCACCGCATTCATCCGGTAACTCATCGACCAGAAAATCGCGTCGCTGTTTTCCGGGTTGATGTCGTTGCTGACCGCTACCACCAGCTTGCCCACCGCCGGCTGCAGCGACGCCGCGCCCATCAGCGCGCGCCAGATTTCGGTTTCGGTGGCCTTCTCGTTGAACACCACGATCACGAGCTTGCGCAGGTTGGTCAGCGGCTCGTGCATCACGACTTTCTCGACGCTCGAAATCCGCAACGTGTTGCGCAGGTGATCGATAAACAGCGGCTCGAAGGCGATCTTCTTGACGAGGCTGCTTTCGCTCGGCGTGACCTGGCTGATGATCGACACGACATGTGCGTTCTTGCGCCGCGTAATCGCGGTCACGTTCATGTACGGGTTGAATTCCTGCAGGTTCACGTGCCCGTGCGATTCGCCGAACGGCCCTTCCGGCTCGAGCGAATCGGTCGGCACAAAGCCTTCGATCACGATCTCCGCATCGGCCGGCACCATCAGATCGACGGTCTTGCACTTCACGACGCGCAGCGGCTCGCCGAGAATCGCGCCTGCCACGCCGAGCTCGTCGACGTCGATCGGCAGCTTCTGCACCGAGCAGAACGACACCGCCGGATGGCCGCCGATCACCAGCGCGGCCGGCATCGGCTTGCCCATCGCCTTGTACTTGAGCCAGTGCTGGTAAATACCCTGCCCCATTTCGATCGACGGATTGCAGCCGACGCGCCGCTTGCCTTTGATCTGCCCGCGATACGTGCCCATGTTCTGGATGCCGTTGTCCGGATCCACCGTGATGTACTGCGAGCACGTCGTATACGGCGCATTGTCGAAGCCCGGCGTCGAGATCGGGATCGGCAGATGTTCGAGGCCCTGGCCATCGACGTCGAGTTCGTCGCCGATAAAGCACACTTCCTGGCACGCGGCGTCTTCGACGACCACCGGTTTGATCGGGTTAACGCGCGCCTGCTGCCACTTCTTGCCGATCTGGTCGACTGGCACGCCCATCCCGACCGAATAGACTTCGCGATTGATCGACAGCGCGCCGACCACCACCGGCAGTTCGTAGCGGCGGCCCTTGCCATCGACGACGTTATGGAACACGAAGGCCTTGCGCTCCGATTCCGGAATGCCGCCGCGCAACTGCCAGCGCACGAGCGGATGCAGCTCGGTGTCCTTGTTGATCTCGCGATGCACGTGAATCACATAGCCCTTTTCTTCCAGGGCCTGCAGGTGGGTCTGGAACGACGGAGGTGTTTTCATAATCGCCCGGTTGTGAAAATCGACATAAACCCGGTGCACGGCAAACGCACAGGCGTGAGCGTGCCGCGCGCACGCGCGCGCCGCGCAGCCTTGCCGGATGCGGAGAGTCGTGACCGTAACAACAAAAAAACGTGAAAGCGTGCGTGGGCCGTGCGGCCGGCACGCGCAGCCTGAAGGCTAGCTGGGGACGGCGTAACGCGCGGCGGCCAGACAGCCTGCTGCGCGCGCGTCAGCCCGAATCCGCTGGAACGTGCTCATCGTCTCCATCCTTTAGGTTACGCGGACGCCCGTACCGGGTGCCCCGCTTATCGGAGACTGAGGCATCGCGTCAGGTGCCGCAAACGGTGTTTTTTCATATACGTCATGAAAAAACTTCATTCGTTGAAAGAATCGCGCGATCCTGAAATGGCGCAACGCGGCGCGCCGTCTACAATAGAGCGCCCGTCCAACAGCCTCGCGAAAGGTGCGAATCATGCGGATTCTGGTCGTCGAAGACGAACCGAAAACTGGTGCCTATCTGAAGAAAGGCCTCGAAGAGTCGGGCTACAGCGTCGATCATGTGGCCGACGGCGCCGACGGCCTGATTCTCGCGCAGCAGGAAGACTACGACGTAATCGTGCTCGACGTGATGCTGCCGACCATGGATGGCTGGGCCGTCCTCAAGGCGCTGCGCGCGACGCGCCAGACGCCGGTGCTGTTCCTCACCGCGCGCGACGACGTCGACGACCGCGTGCGCGGCCTCGAACTGGGCGGCGACGACTATCTGGTCAAGCCGTTCGCGTTCGTCGAGCTACTCGCGCGGGTGCGCACGCTCGCGCGCCGCGGGCCGCCGCGCGAAAGCGAGCTGCTGCGCGTGGGCGACCTCGAAATCGACGTGAACCGGCGCCGCGTGAAGCGCGGCGGCGCGCGCATCGACCTGACGCCGCGCGAATTCTCGCTGCTGCAGCTGCTCGCGCGCCGCCAGGGCGAAGTGCTGAGCCGCACGCAGATCGCGTCATACGTATGGGACATGAACTTCGACAGCGACACCAACGTCGTCGAAGTCGCGATTCGCCGGCTGCGCGCGAAAGTCGACGACGCCTTCCCGGTCAAACTGATTCATACGGTGCGCGGCGTCGGCTACGTGATCGACCTGAAAGAGTCGGACTGATGGCGCGCCGCTCGCTGACCACGACGCTCGCGCTCGCCTTCGCGGGCACCACGATGGCGGTGTTCGCGCTGGTCGGCAGCGTGCTGTACTTTGCGCTGGACAAGCAGGTCACGCAGCAGGACGACGACCAGATCGTGCTGGCCGCGCGCCATACGCGGCGCCTCGCCAACGAGCTGCATTCGGCCGACGACGTGCGCATGCACGCGCAGCGGCTGATCAGCCAGGTACTCGGCGACCGTGCATTGTCGATGGAAGTGCGCGATGCGCAGGGCACCCTGCTGTTCGGACACAACCTCGAAAACGGCGTGCCGGCGGCCGTCGGCCCGCTGGTTTTGCCCGCGCCGGTCGCGGCCAGCGCGCGCATTACCGCCGACGCGATCGCCGATGCCACCGCGGACGGTCCGGCGGAGCATACGCCGGTGCGCGGCCTCGCCGCGAACGCGTCGCTGACCGACGGCAGTGTCGTGACGATCGTCATCGCGCGCGATATGACCGACCGCTGGCTGCTGCTCGATCACTACCGCGACCGTCTGTACGGCGTGGGCTTCGCCGGCATGCTGCTGGCGTTCCTGATGAGCTGGATGCTGGTCAACGAGTCGCTGCGGCCGCTGCGGCAACTGGCGGCGAGCGCGGCGCTCGTCACGGTCGACCGGCTGCATACGCGGATGAACGTCGATAATGCGCCGCGCGAACTCGCCGCGCTGATCGGGTCGCTGAACTCGATGCTCGCGCGTCTCGCAGGCGG
>DATLOW010000075.1:0-2348 GCA_035536055.1 Paraburkholderia sp.
GCTTCACTCGCCATCGCGCCGGCCGCCCGCCGCCCCACTACCGCACCGCCGGCAGCGCCGCCATCCCTTCGAGCAGCGCCTTATGAAACGCCTGCGGATCCTGCAGTTGCGGCGAATGACCCAGCGTCGGGAATTCGACTAGCGTCGCGTGCGGAATCGCGCGCGCCGCCGCCTTGCCGAGTTCCGGATAGTGGCCGATCTGCGCGCGCACTTCCGGCGGCGCGGCATCCTTGCCGATCGCGGTGTTGTCCTTGTCGCCGATCATCAGCAGCGTCGGCATCTTCAGCAGGCCCAGTTCGTACACCACCGGCTGCGTAAAGATCATGTCGTACAGCAGCGCGGAATCCCATGCGACCTGCTGCTTGCCCGGCCCGCGATACATGCCGGCCAGCATCTGCACCCACGGCTCGTACGATGCGCGCCATTCACCCGCGTAGTAGGTCGCCTGCTCGTAGCGGCGGATACCGTCCGCGCTGGTTTTCAGCTCGCGCTCGTACCACTGGTCCACCGACTGCGACGGCACGCCCTTCGCCTTCCAGTCCTCGAGGCCGATCGGATCGACCAGCACCAGCTGCTCGGTGGCCTGCGGGTACATCAGCGCATAGCGGATCGCCAGCATGCCGCCGGTCGAATGGCCGATCATCGTCGCGCGCTGGATGCCGAGCGATTCGAGCAACGCATGCGTATTGCGCGCGAGCTGCTGGAACGTGAACTGATAGCGCTCCGGCTTGCTCGACTTGCAAAAGCCGATCTGGTCCGGCGCGATCACGCGGTAGCCGGCCTCGGACAGCCGCCGGATCGTATCGACCCATGTCGCGCCGCAAAAATTCTTGCCATGCAGCAACACCGCGGTGCGGCCGTTCGGATGAGCCGGCGCGACGTCCATATAGGCCATATGCAGCGGTTCGCGCTGCGACGTGAAGCTGTACTGCTGTACCGGGAACGGATAGTCGAAGCCTTGCAGTTCCGGCCCGTACGCGGGGCCGTCGTGGCCGGCGGCAGGCGTGGCCGCCGCGACGGACGGGTTGGGCGCGGTACCGGCACAAGCGGTCAGCGCGACGGCGAGCGCAGACGAAACCAGCAACGACGAGAGGGCGAACAACGGGTGACGGCGCAGATTCATGGTTTGGATTTGTTGACGACTGGGCGGCACCGCACGCGGCAGCGATTACCCGGACTTGAACGGATGCAAATCGGAGCGGATGATTCTACCTGGCGCAGATTGCATTAGCTGACAGTTGCGCGGCGCACCGGCCGGTGGCAAGGCCAACAGCCTGGCCAAAAGATTGGCCAAAAGCACGGCCAACCGCGCGGCGCGGCAAGTCCGCCGCGGCGATCCGCGCATACGCGGCACGCGCCTTGCGGCGGCATCGGGCAAGCGCATCGGATTCCGCAACAGCGCACGCGTATCCGCCGTCGCAGCACAGCACTGCCGAAAACTACAACGACAAACCACGACAACACCTTGCAGCACCCTCGCTTGTCCGTCCCGGGGCCCACCAATAAAGCAAGGAGACGCGCATGGATACGCCGGCAAGCCTCAACGATCTGCAGCACACCACCCTCGCCATCGTGCTCGCGGGCGGCCGCGGCACCCGCCTCGGGCCGCTCACCAACAAACGCGTCAAACCCGCGGTGCACTTCGGCGGCAAATACCGGATCATCGATTTCGCGCTGTCCAACTGCCTGAATTCAGGCATCCGCCGCATCGCGGTAGTCACGCAATACAAGGCGCATTCGCTGCTGCGCCACGTGCAGCGCGGCTGGGGCTTCCTGCGTGGCGAGTTCAACGAGTTCATCGACCTGTGGCCGGCGCAGCAGCGCGTCGAAGGCGCGCACTGGTACCGCGGCACGGCCGACGCCGTATTCCAGAACCTCGACATCATCCGCTCGATCCGGCCGAAGTACATCGTCGTGCTGGCCGGCGACCACATCTACAAGATGGACTACACGCGCATGGTGATGGACCACGTCGAGAGCCGCGCCGACTGCACGGTGGGCTGCATCGAAGTGCCGCGCATGGAGGCCGTCGCGTTCGGCGTGATGGCGGTCGACGAACAGCGCCGCGTGACGGGCTTCGTCGAAAAGCCCGCCGACCCGCCGGCAATGCCCGGCCGGCCCGACATCGCGCTGGCCAGCATGGGCATCTACGTGTTCAACGCCGACTACCTGTACTCGCTGCTCGAGGACAACATCACCAGCGTCGCCACCGATCACGACTTCGGCAAGGACATCATTCCGCGCGTGGTGACGACGGGCCAGGCGATCGCGCATCCATTCAGCATGTCGTGCGTATCGTCGGACCCGAGCGTGGAACCGTACTGGCGCGACGTCGGCACCATCGACGC
>DATLOW010000076.1:0-7345 GCA_035536055.1 Paraburkholderia sp.
TCCGCTCGAAAACGTCGAAGTCGTGCACGGCGACACCGGCCGCATTCCGTTCGGCATGGGCACCTACGGCTCGCGCTCGATCGCGGTAGGCGGCTCGGCGATCATGAAGGCGCTCGACAAGATCGAGGCGAAAGCGAAGAAAATCGCCGCGCATCTGCTCGAAGCCTCCGCCGACGACATCGAGTTCAAGGACGGCACCTTCCGCGTGGCCGGCACCGACCGCACCAAGGCCTTCACCGATGTATCGCTCGCTGCGTACGTGCCGCACAACTATCCGCTCGACAAACTCGAACCCGGTCTCGACGAAAGCGCGTTCTACGATCCGACCAACTTCACGTACCCGGCCGGCGCATATATCTGCGAAATCGAAGTCGACACCGATACCGGCGAGGCACGCATCGAGCGCTTCACCGCGGTCGACGATTTCGGCAACGTGATCAATCCGATGATCGTCGAAGGGCAGGTGCACGGCGGTCTTGGCCAGGGCATCGGCCAGGCGATGCTCGAGCGCTGCGTGTACGACAACGAAAGCGGCCAGCTACTGTCCGGTTCCTACATGGACTATGCGATGCCGCATGCGTCGGATCTGCCGGACTTCACGGTGGAAACGGCCAAGGGCACGCCGTGCACGCACAATCCGCTCGGTGTGAAGGGCTGCGGCGAAGCCGGTGCGATCGGCTCACCGCCGGCCGTGATCAACGCGCTGATCGATGCGCTCGCGCCGCTCGGCGTGACGGATCTGCAGATGCCGGCCACGCCGCATCGGATCTGGTCTGCGCTGGAAGCGGCGCGCACTGCCAAACAACCCTGAGCCGAGGAGCCGACATGTACACCTTCGAATACCAACGTGCAGCCGACCCGAAAGCCGCGGTGACGGCGCTCGCCGCGGACGCCGACGCGAAGTTTCTGGCCGGCGGCCAGAGCCTGCTGCCGACCATGCGCCTGCGCCTTGCGCAGCCGAGCCAGCTGATCGACGTGACGCGCATTCCGGCACTCAAGGAGATTCGCGCCGACGCGAATGCGCTGTCGATCGGCGCCGCCGTGTGCCATGCGGATGTCGCGAGCCACGCCGACGTGCGCCGCGTGCTGCCCGGCCTCGCGGAGCTCGCCGCGCATATCGGCGACCGCCAGGTGCGTGCGCTCGGCACGCTCGGTGGCTCGCTGGCCAACGACGACCCGGCCGCCTGCTATCCGGCTGCCGTGCTCGGCCTCGGCGCAACGGTCGTCACCGACCGCCGGCGCATTGCCGCCGAAGATTTTTTCGTCGGCATGTACGAGACCGCGCTCGCCGCTGACGAGTTGATCGTTTCGGTCGAATTTCCGCTCGCCGAACGGGCCGCCTACGAGAAGTTCAGGAATCCCGCGTCGCACTTCGCGCTGGTCGGTGTGTTCGTCGCGAAGCGGGCCGGCGCGGTGCGCGTCGCAGTGACCGGCGCGGCGCCTTCGGTGTTCCGCGTGCCCGAACTCGAAAAAGCGCTGACGGCCGACTTTTCGCCGGCGGCGGCGCGTGCCGTGACGGTCTCGGCGCAGGGCCTCAACACGGACCTGCACGCCAGCGCAGAATATCGCGCACACCTGATCCCGATCATCGCCGCCCGCGCGGTCGAGCGGGCCAACGGCTAGCCGGCGGTCCCGCTGCGCCGTCGCGCAATGCATGGCCCGGCGCGTCCGGGCCCTGCAGCTTTAGCGCATTCCGTCCGAGACCTTCATGTCATTCGCCATGCCGCCCGCTTCGATCGACGACACGCTCGCGCAACTCGGCTCACAAGGCTACTTTGCGAGCCGCGAACTCGCGACCGCGCTGTTTCTCGCGCTGCGCATGGAGCGGCCGTTGTTCGTCGAAGGCGAGCCGGGCGTCGGCAAGACGGAGCTCGCCAAGGCCGCGGCGGGCATGCTCGGCACGTCGATGCTGCGGCTGCAGTGCTACGAAGGCCTCGACACCGCCAGTGCGCTGTACGAGTGGGACTACCCGCGGCAAATCATGGCGCTGCGGCTTGCCGAAGCGGCCGGCGAGCGCCCCGACAGTCACACGCTGTACCGCAGCGAGTTCCTGCTGAAGCGGCCGCTGCTGCAGGCGCTGCTGCCTGACGAACAGCACCCGGGCGCGCGCCGCGTGCTGCTGATCGACGAGATCGACCGCGCCGACGAACCGTTCGAGGCCTTCCTGCTCGAGCTGCTGTCCGACTTCCAGGTGTCGATTCCCGAGTACGGCACGGTGCAGGCCGAGCAGCGGCCGCTGGTCGTGATGACGTCGAATCGCACGCGCGAGGTCCACGATGCGTTGAAACGGCGCTGCCTGTACCAATGGATCGGCTATCCGGAACGCGAGCGCGAACTGGCGATCGTCGCGGCGCGTGCGCCCGAAACCGGCGCGGCGCTGCAACGGCGCGCCGTCGATTTCGTGCACCGGCTGCGCAGCATGGATCTGTTCAAGGCGCCGGGCATTGCCGAGACGATCGACTGGTGTCGTGCGCTCGCCGCGTTGAGCGTGACGGAGCTCGATCCACAATCGGTGCAGGACACGCTCGGGGTTTTGTTGAAGTATCAGGACGATCTGGCGCAGCTCACTGCCGAGCAGATCGAGCAGTGCCTGACCTCCACGGAGCCACGCGTGTGACCAAACCGCCTGAGCACCGGAAACCGCCCGACCCTGCGCGGAGCACACACGAGCGCAGCGAGACGCGTGGCCAGAATACAGACGCGCACAGCGGCAAGCCAGCCGCGGCGGGTGATCTGCGCGGTGCGTCGCACATCGGCAAGCCAGTCGCGGCGCCTGGCCCGCAAAGGCGGCCCTCGCGTCCCGCGTTTGCCACGACCGGCTCCGACACCGCCGGCTTCCCCGCCATCGCCCGCAATGTCGTGCACTTCGTGCGTTTGCTGCGCGCGGCCGGCTTGCCGATGTCGCCGGCGCAAGCGGTCGACGCGCTGGCCGCGCTGCGCTGGATCGACCTCGCGCGCCGCGACGACGTGCGCTCGGCACTCGCGGCGCTGCTGGTGCGCGCGCCGGACGAGCGCGAACTCTTCAAGGCCGCCTTCGAGCTGTTCTGGCGCGACCCGGACTGGGAAGGCAAGCTGCGCGCGCTGCTGCTGCCGAAAGTAGGCGACGGCATGCCGCCACCGAAACGCAACAACCGCCTTGCCGATGCGCTTGCTACCCGCGCGCCGGCAGCACGTAAAGCGGGCAATGCGCCGCCGACCGAGCAGCGCGAACTGCACGCGCATATCACGTTCAGCGCCGAAGAACGGCTGCGCCACCGCGACTTCGACACGCTCACCGCCGACGAGTGGCGCACGCTGCGGCATGTGATCCGCAGTCACCGGATGCCGCTCGCGCTGGAGCCAACGCGGCGCCTGAAAGCGGCTTCGCGCGGCACGCATGCGGATTTGCGCGCGAGCGCAAGGCACGCGGTGCGCGCGGGCGGCGACTGGACCGTGTGGAAGTACCGCGCCGTGGTGGAGCGCAAACCGCCGCTGGTGCTGCTGCTCGACATCTCGGGCTCGATGAGCAGCTACTCGCGCGCCGTGCTGTACTTCTGCCACGCGTTGCTGCAGTCGCGCGAGCGGCTACAGGTGTTTCTGTTCGGTACGCGCTTGACGAATGCCACCCGCGCGCTGCGCGAACGCGACCCGGACGTGGCGATCGCCACGCTCACCGAGCAGGTGCTGGACTGGTCCGGCGGCACGCGCATCGGCGCGGCGCTGGCCGAATTCAACCGGCGCTGGGCACGCCGTGTGCTCGCCGGCAGAGCGACCGTGCTATTCGTGACCGACGGCCTCGATCACGAGGCGATCGACCTGCTCAGCGCCGAAATGAGCCGCCTGCGCCGCTTCGCGCACCGCATCGTGTGGCTCAATCCGTTATTGCGTTACAGCGAATTCACGCCGAAGGCGCGCGGTGTGCAGGCGATCCTGCCGCATGTGGACGCGCACCGGCCGGTTCATAATCTCGACAGCCTCGCCGCATTCGGCCGCGATCTGGCCCAATTGACCAGCACGCGCCGCGATCACGCCAACACGAGGACACCCGGAGGAGCGCCGCCATGGAATTGACCGAAAGTTACAAGCTGCCCGTGCCGCAACAGCGTGCGTGGGAAGCGCTGAACGACACCGAGATCCTGCGCGCGTCGATTCCAGGCTGTGACAGCATCGAGCCCGACGGCGAAAATGCGTACGCCGTTTCGATGAGCGCATCGGTCGGTCCCGTTAAGGCGCGCTTCAAAGGGCGTATGCTGCTGACCGACATCGATGCGCCGCATACGTATACCATCGTGTTCGAAGGTCAGGGCGGGGCTGCCGGCTTCGGTAAAGGCAACGCCCATGTGACGCTCGAGCCCGACGGCGACGAAGCCACCACGCTTTCGTATACGGCCAACGCACAGGTCGGCGGCAAGCTGGCGCAGATCGGCTCGCGGCTCGTCGACGGTGCCGCGCGCAAAATCGCCGGCGAATTTTTCAAGCGCTTCAGCGCACAGATAGCAGGCGATGGCGATGGCGATTCATCCGCCAGCGCCGGCGAGCAAACGGACGCCCCGGCACAAGACGCCGACGGCACCGAAACGAAGGGGAAGAAATCATGGACAGCGTGGATCTCGAAGTCCTGAAATCCAGCGCGCGCTGGCTCGAAGCGGGTCACCGCGCGTTGCTGGTCACGGTGGTGAAGACATGGGGCTCGTCGCCGCGGCCGGAAGGCGCGATGCTGGCGGTACGCGACGACGGGCTGGTGGTCGGCTCGGTATCGGGTGGCTGCATCGAGGACGATCTGATCGACCGGGTGCGCCGCCGCGGCATCGAGCAGACCAAACCTGAAGCGGTCAAGTACGGCATCAGCGCCGAAGAAGCGCATCGCTTCGGGCTGCCGTGCGGCGGCACGATCCAGCTGGTGCTCGAACCGCTGACACTCGCAAGCGGCATTGCCGGACTGTGCGAAGCCGTCGAAGACGGGCGCCTGATCGCGCGCACGCTCGACATGGCAAGCGGTGCGGTTCGCTACAGCGCAGCGCAGGCCACCGACGGCGTCGACTTCAACGAGCGGCGGCTGTTGACGATTCACGGGCCGCGCTACCGGATGCTGGTGATCGGCGCGGGGCAACTGTCGCGCTACCTGTGCAATATCGCCGTGGGTCTCGACTACCAGGTGACGGTATGCGACCCGCGCGAAGAGTACACCGACGAATGGAACGTGCCGGGCACGAAGATCGTCCGCACGATGCCCGACGATACCGTGCTCGAAATGAAGCTCGACGAGCGCTGCGCGGTGATCGCGCTGACGCACGACCCGAAGCTCGACGACCTCGCGTTGATGGAAGCGCTGAAGACGCCGGCGTTCTATGTCGGCGCGCTCGGCTCGCGCCGCAACAATGCCGCGCGCCGCGAACGCCTCAAGGAGTTCGATCTGACCGATACCGAACTGGCACGCCTGCACGGGCCGGTCGGCATCTATATCGGCAGCCGCACGCCGCCGGAAATCGCCGTATCGATTCTCGCGGAAGTCACGGCGGCGAAAAACGGCGTATCGCTGCCGACGCTGCTGCAAGTGGAAGGCGCCAAGGCCGCGCGCGAAATCGCCGCGAACGGCGGCTCGGTGTGCGGCATCGTGGCCGATTTCAGCGAGCCGCATCGCTAGCGGCATAGCAGTACGGCGGGCATCGCGGCCCGCCTCGTCCTGCCTCGTCCTGCCTCATCCTGCCCCGCGTTAGCCCATGCGCCGCAGCAAGTGGACGAACCCAAGCGCCACGCATCGCGCGGCTAATGCCGCGACTTGCCGCCGCCTTGCTGCAGGCCTGTGTGCGCCTGCCGCTTGACAAAGGATTTGTGGAAACTTTAAGTGTCGCGATGGACGGAGACTTCACAACAACATCGGGCGCTTACTCGACCTCATGCGCAACCTTACGCGTTCCCTTGCGCTTGCCCTGTTCGCCGCTGCGCTGCAGAGCAGCGGCACGTTAGCGGCAAGCGGCAACACCGGCCCTGCTTCTTCTGGCAGCGGCCCGCTCACGGGCGCCATTCCCGAGGCCACGGCGACCGCCCCGCCCGTCGAGCCCTATACGAACGAAAAGGAAACGCAAACCTTCACCGTCAACGCGGATGGTTCCTATACCAAGGTCGACGAAATGACCTTGCGCGTGAATAACGAGGCGGGTGTGGCACGCGTGGCGCAGTATTACATCTGGTTTAACCGCAACATGGCGAGCGTCGACATCCTCGACGCGTATACAACGAGTGCCGATGGCACGCGCCATGACGTGCAGCCCGAGCAGATTCGCGACGTGCAAGAAGCGCGCTCGTTCGATGCACCGATGTTTCAGGACATCCTCGAAAAGGTCATCGTGTTTCCCGCAGTGGAGCCAGGCGCTCGGGTGCATCTGAAGTACCGCAAAACCCAACAGATGCCGATCGTGCCCGGCCATTTCAGCGACTTCACGCCGCCCGATCTGGCGCCCACGCACAAATTCACGCTGATCTACGACCTGCCGGCCGACAAGCCGCTGTTCGCCGACGCCCGTGGTTTCACGGCGGAACCCGCGGTGACGCGCGACGGCCGCACCCGCTATGTGTTTCGCTACGACCGCGCACGCTTCAACCGGCTCGAATACGGCTCGATTTCCTACGTGAGCTACGGCGACCGGCTGATGGTGTCGACATACCGCGACTATGCGGAATTTGCCGCGACCTATCGCGCGTCGGCCGTCGATCCGACCGCCAACGATGCCGCCATCGTCAGGCTCGCACACACGCTGACCGCCGCCGACTCCACGCCGCGCGCGCAGGCGAAGACGCTGTACGACTGGGTCCGCAAGAACATCCGCTACGTCGCGGTCAACGTGGGGCGCGGCGCGGTCGTGCCGCATCGTGCCGCCGACGTGCTGAAGCTGCGCTACGGCGATTGCAAGGACCATGTCGCGCTATATGGCGCACTGCTGGACGCAGTGGGCATCCGCAACGAACCCGCGCTGATCAACAGCGGTTCGATCTACTCGCTGCCGTCGGTGCCCGGCTACGGCGTGCTCAACCACGTGATCACGTGGCTGCCCGACCTGCAGCTTTACGCCGACTCCACCGCGCCCAACGTCGGCTTCGGCTATCTGCCGCCGAGCGATATGAACCGGCCCACGGTGCTCGTCAATCAGGGCACGCTGGGCCGCACGCCGGCCACCGAGGCGATGACGCGCAACACCGACCTGGCGATCACCGTAGCACCGGACGGCACCGCCAGTTTCGTCTATCGGCTCGAAGCAGGCGGCTGGGCGGCCGAGCAGGCGCGCACGCTGCTGCGCATGCAAACGCCCGCACAACGCGAAGAATCGATTCAGGCCGAACTGCGCTCGGTCAATCTGAGCGGCAATGC
>DATLOW010000077.1:0-3046 GCA_035536055.1 Paraburkholderia sp.
CTGGTTCGGCAGGGACGACAAGGACGGTTTCATCCATCGCTCGTGGATGAAGAATCAGGGCATTCCGCACGATCAATTCGACGGCAGGCCGGTGATCGGCATCTGCAATACGTGGTCGGAACTCACACCATGCAACGCGCATTTTCGCGAGCTCGCGGAGTACGTGAAGCGCGGCGTGCGCGAAGCGGGCGGTTTGCCGCTCGAGTTCCCGGTGATGTCGCTCGGCGAAACGAATCTGCGGCCCACCGCGATGCTGTTTCGCAATCTCGCGTCGATGGACGTCGAAGAATCGATTCGCGGCAATCCGATCGACGGCGTGATCCTGCTGGTCGGCTGCGACAAGACCACGCCCGCGCTGCTGATGGGCGCCGCGTCGTGCAATCTGCCGTCGCTCGCGGTGTCGGGCGGGCCGATGCTGAACGGCCGCTTTCGTGGCGGCACGCTGGGCTCGGGCACCGGCGTGTGGCAAATGTCCGAGGAAGTGCGCGCGGGCACGATGACGCAGCAGGAATTCGTCGAAGCCGAATCGTGCATGAACCGCTCGCGCGGCCACTGCATGACGATGGGCACTGCTTCGACGATGGCGTCGATGGTCGAATCGCTCGGCATGGGCTTGCCGCATAACGCGGCGATTCCCGCGGTCGACGCGCGCCGCCAGGTGCTCGCGCATCTGGCGGGCCGGCGCATCGTCGACATGGTGCGCGACGACCTGACGATGGACAAGATTCTCACGCGTCAGGCATTTGAAAACGCGATTCGCACCAATGCGGCGATCGGCGGTTCGACCAATGCGGTGGTGCACCTGATCGCGCTGGCCAAGCGGATCGGCGTCGAGCTGACGCTCGAAGACTGGGAGCTGGGTTCCGATGTGCCGTGCCTCGTGAACCTGCAGCCGTCCGGCGAGTTTCTGATGGAAGACTTCTATTACGCAGGCGGGTTGCCGGCGGTGCTGCGGCAGCTGGGCGAAGAGGGGCTGTTGCATCGCGATGCGCTGACCGTGAACGGCAATACGATATGGGACAACGTGTGCGACGCGCCGAACTACAACCAGCAGGTGATCACGACCTTCGCCGAGCCGTTCAAGCCGCATGCGGGCA
Organism: Paraburkholderia sp.; assembly: GCA_035536055.1. Lineage (GTDB taxonomy): Bacteria > Pseudomonadota > Gammaproteobacteria > Burkholderiales > Burkholderiaceae > Paraburkholderia. The sequence goes on from DATLOW010000077.1 coordinate 1,098, forward strand.
TCGCGGTGCTAAAGGGCAATCTCGCGCCGAACGGTGCGGTGATCAAGCCGTCGGCGGCCACGCCTGAACTGCTCAAGCATCGCGGCCGCGCGGTGGTTTTCGAAAACGTCGAGGAACTGCATGCCAAAGTCGACGACGACGCGCTGGATATCGACGAGCACTGCGTGATGGTGCTCAAAGGCGCGGGCCCGAAGGGCTATCCGGGCTTTGCCGAAGTGGGCAATATGCCGCTGCCGAAAAAGGTGCTGCAAAAAGGCATTACCGACATGGTGCGCATCTCCGACGGCCGCATGAGCGGCACCGCATACGGCGCGGTGGTGCTGCACGTGTCGCCGGAAGCGGCGGCGGGCGGCCCGCTCGCGCTGGTGCAGACCGGCGACATCATCGAACTCGACGTCGCGGCGCGGCGACTGCATCTGGAAGTCTCCGATGAGGAACTCGCACGCCGGCGCGCGGCATGGCAGGCGCCGGAATTGCCGAAGCGCGGCTATTACCGGCTATACGTCGAGCACGTGCTGCAGGCGGACCAGGGCGCGGACCTCGATTTTCTGGTCGGGGCAAGCGGCGCGCCGGTGCCGCGCGACTCGCATTGAGTCCGCATTGAGCCCGCATTGAGCGGGCGCGGCCCGGCTAGCCGCCGATGTCAAACGACTCGGCATACGCGGCCGGGTCGCTGCCGTCCCAGACCTTGCCGTCGATCAGCGTTTGCGATGCCGCATCGCCGGGCACCGCAATACCCATCGCGGTTGCCGCTCGCCGGTACAGCGCGGTCTGGTTGATCTGCGCGGCGAGCTGCGCATAATCGTCACGACTGTCGATCATGCGCCAGCGCCGGTACTGCGTGAAGAACCACACGCCGTCGGCGGGCCGCGGGTAGTTGACGCTGCCGCCTTCGAAAAAGCGCACCGGCAGACGCGGCGCCTCTGCAGGCTCGCGTGCAAGGCGCGGCGCGATCAGTTCGGCCGGCGCGCCTAGGAATTCGGGCTGCGCGAGCCGCCGTGCCAGTTCCGCGCGGTGCGTATCGTCGTCGAGCCAGCGGCACGCTTCGAGCATCGTTTGCACCAGCGCCTGCGCGGTGTGCGGAAAGCGGCTGACGAAATCGCGCCGGCTTGCCAGCACTTTCTCCGGATGATCGGGCCAGATCTCGCTGGTGTACGCGACGGTGGTGCCGACGCCGCGCGCCTGCGCCACGGCATTCCACGGTTCGCCGACGCACAGGCCGTCGAGCTTGCCCTGCGCGAGCGCGTCGGCCATTTGCGGCGGCGGAATTGCGACGCTGTCGATATCGCGCAGCGGATGCACGCGTTGCGCCGCGAGCCAGTAATACAGCCACATCGCATGGGTGCCGGTCGGGAAGGTGTGCGCGAACACCGGCTTGCGCTCGAGCGTGGCGAGCGCGGCAGGCAGCGTGCCGTGCACGGCGAGCGCGTCGGCGAGGCGCCGCGACAGCGTGATCGCCTGGCCGTTGCGGTTCAGCACCATCAGCACCGCCATCTCGGTCTGCGGGCCGCCGAGGCCGAGCTGTACGCCGTACACGAGGCCGTACAGCGCATGCGCGGCGTCTAGGTCGCCGGCCAGCAGCTTGTCGCGCAGCGCCGCCCACGAAGGCTGGCGCACCAGCTCGAGCGTCAGGCCATGCGCGTGGCCGAATTCGTACAGTTTCGCGGCAACGAGCGGCGCTGCGTCGCTCAATGCGACGTAGCCGAGCCGCAGATGCGTTTTTTCGAGCCGCGGCGCGGTGTGCAGCCCACTGGTTTGTGCAGGTTGAGTCATATGCAGCCCATCATTCCGGCAAGCCCGCCGCCGCAACGATGTGCCGTGCGACGTCGACGAGTTTGATGCTCTGGTCCATCGCACGCTTGCGCAAGGTCGCGTAGGCGGCGTGCTCGGTCAGTTTCTGCTGTTCCATCAGCACGCGTTTGGCGCGGTCGATCAGCTTGCGTTCGGCG
>DATLOW010000078.1:0-4176 GCA_035536055.1 Paraburkholderia sp.
GGCCTGCGTGATCGACGGCAGGCTTGGCAGGTACATGTCGATCGAAATCGGCCCGCAAGCGGCAAGCGCGCCGAGCAATAGAATCAGCCGGGCATCAGGCCGGCCCTTGATGACGTGCGACATGGAATTCCACAATGAAGCGGCCAATCCGCCGATGGATAGATGCGGATGCAACGAACCGCGTGTGACGATGCGACGAGCCGTTATTGTAGCCGACATGAAAATGTAAGCATGCTTGCTTCGTGTCGAACCATGCACGGCGATCGGGTAATCTGCCGGCCGATCTGAGCGATGCCCGTTTTCGACCGCTCGTTTCTCGTGCTTGATGTCCGCTTACAAAAGAATCGCCATGACCGCATTTCTGCTGATCTGGAGCCCCAAAAAGTGGCCCTGGCCCGAACTGCCCGACGTCGCGAAGCGCGTCGCCGCGGGTGAAGCGGTGTCGGATGTGTGGGGCTGCGGCGTCGCGCGCAGCATCCTGCCCGGTGACCGCGTGTTCGTGCATCGCGTTTCGCAGGAGCCGAAGGGGCTGTTCGCGTCCGGCTACGTGACCCGCGCACCGTACGAAGTGCCCGATGCGAACAGCAAACGCGGCTACCGGCTGTGCATCGACTTCGTCTACGACTGGCTGGTCGACGCGCATCACGAAGTGACGATTCCGCGCGACGCACTACGTGTCCATCCGTTTTCGGTGCAGACCTGGGATGCCCAAAGCTCGGGCACCTCGATCAAACCGATGGCCGAAGGCGCGCTGGAAAAGCGCTGGAAGGAACTCACCCGCAAGCGCGAGCAGCCGGCGACCGGAACCCGCCCGCCAGCCAGACCCAGCAGCAGCTAAAAACGCACCTGCCCCACCCGTAGGCCGACTCCGCGCGACTCCGGTACAATTTCGTCACCCCTTAGCCGGCGCGGCACGCCCCGCAGCAGCAGACATCGCGCGCCGCCAGCCGGCTACAGCGCGCCTTCGGGCGCCTTCCCGTACCGCTTTATGACGCAGGTCCAAGCCATGTCCAGCAACCAAGCTCTCTTCGAACGCGCACAGCAAACCATTCCCGGCGGCGTCAACTCGCCGGTGCGCGCGTTCCGTTCGGTCGGCGGCACGCCGCGCTTTATCGAACGCGCACAAGGCGCGTACTTCTGGGACGCCGAAGGCAAGCGCTATATCGACTACATCGGCTCGTGGGGCCCGATGATCGTCGGCCACGTGCATCCGGAAGTGCTCGAAGCAGTGCAGCGTGTGCTGGTCAACGGTTTCTCGTTCGGCGCGCCGACCGAAGCCGAAGTCGAAATCGCCGAGGAAATCTGCAAACTGGTGCCGTCGATCGAACAGGTGCGCATGGTGTCGAGCGGCACCGAAGCGACGATGAGCGCGCTGCGCCTCGCGCGCGGCTTTACGAATCGCAGCCGCATCGTCAAGTTCGAGGGTTGCTATCACGGCCATGCGGACAGTCTGCTGGTCAAGGCGGGCTCGGGCCTGCTGACCTTCGGCAACCCGACCTCCGCAGGCGTGCCGGTGGATATTGCAAAGCACACCACCGTGCTCGAGTACAACAACGTCGCCGCGCTCGAAGAAGCGTTCAAGGCATTCGGCAACGAGATCGCGTCGGTAATCGTCGAACCGGTCGCGGGCAATATGAATCTCGTGCGTGCGACCCCTGAATTCCTCGGCGCGCTGCGTCGCCTGTGCAGCGAATACGGCGCCGTGCTGATTTTCGACGAAGTAATGTGCGGCTTCCGCGTCGCATTGGGCGGCGCACAGCAGGTGTACGGCGTCAAGCCCGACCTCACGTGCCTCGGCAAGGTGATCGGCGGCGGCATGCCGGCAGCGGCGTTCGGCGGCCGGCGCGACATCATGGCGCATCTGGCGCCGCTCGGCGGCGTGTATCAGGCGGGCACGCTGTCCGGCAACCCGATTGCGGTCGCAGCCGGCCTGAAGACGCTGCAGCTGATCCAGGCGCCGGGCTTCTACGATGCGCTGACGCGGCAAACCGCGCGTCTCGTCAACGGTCTTGTCGAAGCCGCGCGCGCCGCGAAGGTGCCGTTCGCGGCCGATTCGATCGGCGGCATGTTCGGCCTGTATTTCGCCAGCGACGTGCCGCATAGCTTTGCGGAAATCTCGCGCTGCGACGTGCCGACCTTCAACAAGTTCTTCCACAAGATGCTTGACGCCGGTGTCTACTTTGCACCGTCCGCCTACGAAGCCGGCTTTGTATCGAGCGCGCACGACGACGCGATCATCGATGCGACGATCGAAGCCGCGCGCGGCGCGTTCGCCACGTTGCATGCGTAACGCAGTTGAAACCGATTTTGAGCAACACAACGTAACTCGCCAGAAGCGAATCGACGCGCAACTAGTGGGCGTGCAACGGCACGCAGCGAATGCATCGCACGATTCGCCCACGCACGACCAGGAAGCCGATGTTCTCGCAAACCGATTTTGTCCATATGGAGCGCGCGCTGGTGCTAGCGGCGCGCGGCATGTACACCACCGATCCGAACCCGCGCGTCGGCTGCGTGCTGGTCAAAGACGGCACCGTGATCGGCGAGGGCTTTACGCAGCCCGCCGGCCAGGACCACGCGGAGATTCGTGCGCTGAAGGATGCGCGTTCGCGCGGCCACGACATCAGCGGCGCCACCGCCTACGTGACGCTCGAACCGTGCAGCCACTTCGGCCGCACGCCCCCGTGCGCGAATGCGCTGATCGAGGCGAAAGTCGCACGCGTGGTGGCGGCAATGGAAGATCCAAATCCGCTGGTGTCAGGCCGCGGCTTGGCGATGCTGCGCGATGCGGGCATCGAAGTGCGCTGCGAGCTGCTTGCGACCGAAGCGCGTGAGTTGAACATCGGCTTCGTGTCGCGCATGACGCGCGGCCGTCCCTGGGTGCGCATGAAGGTCGCCGCGACCCTCGACGGCCGCACCGGTTTGCCGTCCGGCGTAAGCCAATGGATTACCGGCGAAGCGGCGCGCGCGGACGGCCACGCATGGCGTGCCCGTGCTTCGGCGATCCTGACGGGTATCGGCACCGTGCGCGAAGACAATCCGCGCATGACGGTACGCGCCGTCGATACGCCGCGCCAGCCCAAACGCGTGCTGATCGACAGCAGGCTCGACGTGCCGCCGGAAGCGCAGATTCTCGCAGGCGCACCGACGCTGATCTTCTGCGGCAACCTCGACGAGCAGAGCGAGCAGCGTGCGATCGCGCTGCGCGAACGCGGCGCGGAAATCGTGCCGCTCGCGAACGAGCGAGGCAAAGTCGACTTGCCCGCCGTGCTGAAAGAACTGGCGGCACGCAACGTCAATGAATTGCACGTCGAAGCCGGCTACAAGCTGAACGGCTCGCTGCTGCGCGAAGGTTGCGTCGACGAATTACTGGTGTATCTGGCGCCGAGCCTGCTGGGCTCGACGTCGATGAGCATGTTCGATCTCGCTGCGCCGGCCACGCTCGACGAACGAATGCATCTCGAGTATCGTTCAGTAGACCGGATCGGTAGCGACCTGCGTATCGTCGCACGCCTTGTTCCGCCGCCACCGTTGCATTGAACAGGAAAGCAAAAAAATGTTTACTGGAATCGTCGCGGCCGTAGGCCGTATTACCGCGATCAAGCCGCTCGGCAGCGAACCGGAAGCGGGGGTGCGTCTTTCCGTCGAAGCGGGCGGTCTCGATCTCGACGACGTGCAGTTGGGCGACAGTATCTCGATTCAGGGCGCCTGCATGACGGTGATTGAGAAATCCGCGACGTCGTTCGACGTGGACGTATCGCGTGAAAGTCTGAATCGCACCGCAGGGCTTGCGCAAACTGGTGATGTGAATCTGGAGAAGGCGTTACGTGCGCACGACCGGCTGGGCGGGCATATCGTGTCCGGACACGTGGATGGGCTGGGTACGGTGACACATTTCGCGCCGGTCGGCGAGTCGCACGAACTGCGTGTGCTCGCGCCGAGGGATATCGGCCGCTATCTCGCGTACAAAGGCTCGATCACGGTGAACGGCGTGAGCCTCACGGTGAACTCGGTGAATGATCGCAACGACGGCTGCGAATTTTCGATCAACCTGATTCCGCACACGGTGCAGGTGACGACGCTGCGGCATCTGAAGGAAGGCTCGCAGGTTAATCTCGAGATCGATTTGATTGCGCGGTATGTGGAGCGGATGCTCTCCACGTCTCAGGACGGCGA
>DATLOW010000079.1:0-5872 GCA_035536055.1 Paraburkholderia sp.
CGAAGTAACCGGCCAGCAAACCACGCCGAGCGGCGTGCTGCGCATCAGCATGCCGACGCCGTATGGACACTATCGCGTGCTGCCGGTGCTAGCCGAATTCCGCGAGCGCTTTCCGAACGTGCAGATCGAAGCGCATCTGAGTAACCGCAATATCGATTTCGCCGATGAAGGCTTTGACCTCGCGATCCGCGGCAAGGCGCCGGCCGATTCGAGCCTCGTCGCGCGCAAGCTGGAAGATGCCGAACTGGTGGTGGTTGCATCGCCCGCCTACCTGAAGCGCGCCGGCACACCGCGCACGATCGAAGAAGCGCAGGCGCACGACTGCATCCTGTACGAGATTCCGAGTAGCGGCCGCCCGCTGCCGTGGGTGTTCAGCGAAGGCGGCGAGGAAGTCGAACTGATGATGCGCGGCGGCTACGGCACGTCGGGCGACGTACTGGCCGGCGTCACGCTGGCGCGCAATCACGGCGGCCTGTTTCAGACGTATCGCTTCTGCGTCGAGCAGGACCTGCGCGAAGGACGTCTGGTTGAACTGCTGGCCGACAAGGGCGGCCGCTCGCGGCCTTTCATCCTGCTGTATCCGCATGCGCGGCACCTGTCGTCGCGGGTGCGCGCGTTCGTCGATTTCCTCGTCGAGAAGCTTGCGGTCGGGCACGGACCGGCGCCCGCGCCGCGCGTGCCGCCCGCCGCTTCATGACAGCGGCAAGGTCCGCGCGCTAGCGCGTCAGACGCAGCCGCGTGGACAGCACCGTATGGTCGCTGCGGTCGATCAGCCACACTTCCTGCACGTCCACATGCAGCGTCGACGTGCGGGTCGTGATGTCGGTCGGCTCGTCGTCGGTGGGTTCGCGGTGCTCGTGTTCGTCGGTCAGGTACGGCGGCGTGAGCCGGCATAGCAGCGCAATCGCGAAGTCGCCGTTCGCCGCGTCGAAGGCGCTCTGCGACAGCCGCAGACGCCCCTGTGCGGTGGTACGGCCATTCACGTCGAGGTCGATGCGGTCGATGTTCTGCACAAAACCCTTGGCCTTCGCATCCGGCGCGATCACGAGGCGCCGGCCGCTCATGCCTTTGACGGTCTTGTTCAGCACAATGTAGCCGGGACGGTCGTCGTCGGCGAGCGGCACGTCCACTTTCAGCAGACGCGTTTTCGCCTGGTACAGGATGCCGATCGGCGCGTCGACCACGAAGATATAGTTGCGCGCGCGCAGCGCCTGCGCTTCGGACGCGCTCGGCGCGGCACTGACACCATGCGGAAAGCGTGCGAGCAGCTCGTGAATGCGGCTGCTGAGCGTGCGCGGCGCCGCATCTTCCGGCTTGCCGGACAGCATCGCGCGCACCGCCACCGGGTCGTCGCTCTGGAATGCCGGACTTGCCTTCTGTTCAGCGCGCGCAAAGCTGGTGCCGCCGATGCCGAGCACCAGCGCCATTGCAACCAGCGCCGCACCATAGCCGTGCCGCGGTCGAATCGAACCTGCCACTACGCCCCCCGTCTTGATCGTGTCACTGTGCCGGCCACGCTTGTCGCCACACCGCGCCGGTATGGAACACGGCGGCTCGGCTGCCCGCAGCCGTCCGCGTATCGCCCGCGCCGCGCACAGTCTATTTGAAGCCGCCCTGCTTTGCAGCATAGACGGTGTGCGCGAGCGGGTCTAGCCGGCTTGCACGATCAGTTCCCCAGCAGCGGCAACCAGCGCCGGCATAGAGGCAGCCGGCTTTGCGCGCGCCACACGAGTGGCGAAAGCGCGCGGTATTGTGCGTTCTTGCCGCGTTGCCGATTGCGGTGTGCGTGTCGCGCGATGCGCCGCAGACGCGCGCCGCCGCGTCGCGCGAGCCTGACCGCCGGATCCGCGTCGCGCGAGCCGCAGCTGCGCGCGCATCGTGCGGTGGGCGCGCCAGCGGAGCGAGCGGCAAACAGGGATTTCATTGTGCACAGGTGCGTCATGGCGGCATTCCGACGAAAAGGCCGGCTAGCGTTCAGGCATGATGCGGCGGCGGCCTCGCTGCGCACCCGCGCGCATCGGTTATAGCAGCGTGATGCAGCTCAGCTCGACCGTTCTGCGATAGATGCTCTTGTTCAACCATGGCACGAACGTGTACTCGTCGTACGCGTTGCTGCCGACGTAAATCCAGTGATGCAGAACATTCAGCATGACAGCTCCCAACCGACTTCAGTGCCCCGCAAACCCCACAAAGGTGTTACGTACGCGGTCGCGAATGATTGTGTTTGCGACGATTCCAGCTTACATGCCGACTGTGCGCAAAACCATTGTCGATGAGTGTCGTGCGATGCTGCGTGCGCATGAGGCACCCATACATGGGTATAACGCGCGCGCTGCATGGTTGCGGCGCGCGCTGCGCAAGTTCAGCGTGATGTGTGTGTGTGCGATGCAACGAAGCGCCGCGCGGACCCTCTGCATCGCGAAGCAATCCGGCAGCGCGAGCGGGATCAGCGTGCCGGCGGCTGCGGGCTGTTCGCGGGATTGGTGTCGAACCGCGCAATGCTGCGGATCTGCGCGGCGTCGACCAGCGGAGCCAGGCCGGCTTCGAGCGAATCGGCCACGCTTTTGTCGTAGATCGCTTCATCGTCGACGTAGACGGTGAAGGTTTCGAGGTACTTCGCCTTCTTGGCGGGATTTTCGATCGTGTCGCGCGTCCACTGGTACAGCGGATAGTTGTCGGGGCCGAATCTCTGCGCCTCGTTCACGTATTCGGCAAATGCGTCATATTGGCAAATCATCGACGCATTGTGCCGGCGCAGCACGTCGTGCAGGCCGTCGTGCGCGCGGCATGCGGGGTCGCCGCGCAACGCTGCCGCGAGTTGTGCCGATACGTTGACTCGCAACTGAAACTTCCAATTACCTTCCATGTTCCCTCTCGTGCTGTCACTGCGCGTACCCAGGTCCGGCCGCGCGCACGCACGCCGGCGCGGCCCGAGCGTGTCATTCTAGCCGACGCGTCTGCCGTCAGCAGAAGCCGGCGAACGGTGCACATGCACAGACGCGAAGCGGCGCGTCGCGGCGGCTTCGCATCCGCCGTCACGTTGCGCCGCGAGCCGATACATAGGATGCCGTAGCAGGCATCCACGCCGATGGAATAACCGTCCACGGGCAGGTGTTACGACCAGGAGCCCGGCCGGTTCGCCGCAATGCCAGCCGGCTCGCACACCCCATGGAGCCGGTATGAAAAAACCCTATGCAGACAAGCGAGCGTTCGTGATCGGAGCAGGCATCGGCGGACTTGCGGCGGCCGCTGCGCTCGCGCCGCATTTCGGACAGGTCGTCGTGCTCGAACGCGACCCGCTGCCGGACGGTGCGCGGGCCCGTTCCGGCACCGCCCAGGACCGGCTCCCGCACGCACTGCTGGCCGGCGGCTGCGCGGCGCTCGCGGCACTGTTTCCGGACCTTGCCGGGCATCTGTTGCAAGCCGGCGCACACACCTCGGATGCCGGCCGGGACGGCCTGATCGAGCTGCCGAGCGGTGTGGCGCTGCCGCGCCGCGAGTTGGGCATTCACACGTATCTGCAATCGAGGCCGCTGCTCGAAGCGGTGCTGCGCGGCCAGTTGCGCCAGTTGCACAACGTCGTATTGCGCGATGCGAACCGCGTGCTCGAGATCGTCAGCGGGCCGGCCGGACAGGTGGCCGGCGTCTGCGTCGAAACGCGCGAAGGCAAACGGGACGTGCTGACCGGCTGTCTCGTCGTCGATGCATCGGGACGCGGTGCGCCCACCCTCGACTTTCTGCGCGCGCTCGGCCGGCCGCTGCCCGAAGAAGCGGCGCTGCGCGTCGATCTGACTTATGGCAGCGCGCTCTACTCGTTCGCGCCCGGCGTCGAGCCCGATTTCAAGGTGGCGATTACCTATGCGAACGCCCCGCACGGCACCCGCGGCGGCATGCTGCTGATGCGCGAACACGGGCTGTGGGACATGCTGCTCGCCAGCCGCAGCGACGACCTGCCGCCGCTCGACGAAGCAGCCTTTCTCGACTGGACGCGCAGCCTCAACACACCGACCCTTTTTGATGCGCTGCGGCGTGGCCGCCGGGAAAGCAAGGTGACCCGCTTCGGCTTCAGCGAAAGCCGGCGGCGCCGCTTTGCGCAGCTGCGCGATTTTCCGGGCGGCCTGCTGCCGCTCGGCGATGCGATCTGCCAACTCAATCCGCTGTACGGCCAGGGGATGTCGGTCGCCGCGCAGCAGGCGCTGCTGCTGCACAGTCTGCTGGCCGGGCCGACCGGCGCCGACGGTTCGCTGACCGAGCTCGGCATGACCTATCTCGCAGCCAGCGACGAACTGATCGACACCCCGTGGACCTTGAGCGAAGCGGCCGACCTCGTTTATCCGCAAACGCGCGGGCCACGGCCGCCCGACCTGCCGCAGCGCCTCGCGTGGCACGCCAGCCTGAACGGCCTCGCCGTGCTCGATCCGGCCGTGCAGAAGCTGCTGGCCGAAGTCAGGCATCTGCTGAAGCCGGGCAGCGCGCTGCACACGCCCGAACTGAAGCGGCGCGTGCACGAGATGCAGCGACAACCGGCGCGCCAGCCGCGGCAGGCGCAACCCGCACAACACGTGCAACCGCCCGTGCAACGGCTCGCGTCGTAAGCGACGCACGCAGCCCGGCCGGCGTCCCCACCCGCTGCGCGCGGCGGCGCTACGCCTGCGTGCCGCCGGCTTGCGGCGCGAACATCGACATGCGCTGCAGGATCCAGTCGAGCAGTTCGCGCGCGGCGGCTGTCAGCGGCCGGCCCGCTTTTATCAGAACGCGTGCCCGGGTGCCGCGAAACAACGGATGATCGATCGGCACGATCGCGAGATCGCCTGATGCGATCTCGCGCCACGCGGCAAATTCGCCGATCAGCGTAATGAAATTCTCGTTTGCAACGAACCGCTTTAACGCAGTCAACGAGTTGGTCGTGAGGGCCGGGCGAATCTCGATGTTTTCCGCGAAGGCCAGCAGCCGCGCCGCCTGGCCGATGCCGAAGGTGGCCGGCATCAGCGCCAGCGGCCACGCCAGCAGATCCGCCACGCTCGCAGGCGTGCCGCGCTGCGCGAGCGGATGCCCGGCGCGCACCAGCAGCACGACCGGCTGCGCGCTTTCCGCGACGGATTCGATCCTGTCGTGCGGCGGCGGATTGTACGCCAGCCCGAGATGCGCGCGGCCGTCGGCGACTTCTTCGAGCAGGTCGTCGACCGGCAGCACGTCGATGCCGACCGCAAGCTGCGGATAGCGCGCGCAGAACGGCGCCAGCACTTCGTCCATCAGCATGTCGATATAGCCCTCGCTGATCGCCAGTTGCAGATGGCCTTGCTGCAGCCCGCGCAGCGCCTGCAGCCGGTCTTCGAACTGCTCCTGATGCGAGCGGCAGCCGCGCCAGTACTCGAGCAGATGCGCGGCGGCCTCGGTCGGCCGCACGCCGCGCGCCTCGCGGTAGAACAGCGCCGCGCCGATTTCGTCCTCGAGCAGCTTGATCTGGCGCGCAATCACCGATGGCGACGTATTGATGCTGTCCGCTGCGCCGCGAATCGTGCCGTGCGTCAGCACTTCGTGGAAGTAGCGCAGCCGCTGCTGGTTGATTTCTCTCATTCCCGTTCCCCTCGTGCGGCGCCACGTCATCGCGCGCGCTGTGTTGCCCGTAAAGCAACGATACGTGAACTTAGTTGCTCTTGCTCGATCTTTCTGCGTCTCCCACCATGGGCTTCGAGAGGATCAACCGATCGACCCGCGCGAAGCTCGCGCGACACGAGACGAGCCCCAAGGAGACGAGCCATGCCGACCACGCCGCTTTCATCAGCCCCGGCCCACCCAGCCGGCAGCCCCGCGGATGCGCCACGCCTCGCGGCCGTCTACCGCAGGCTGAACTGGCGGCTGCTGCCGTTCC
>DATLOW010000080.1:0-4430 GCA_035536055.1 Paraburkholderia sp.
AAGAAGGCAGCGCATGAAGATTCACATTCAAGGCGGCACGCTGATCGATCCGGTGGCAGGCACCGAGACGCAGCAGGACGTATATATCGCGGCGGGCAAGATCGTCGCACTGGGCAGCGCGCCTGCCGAGTTTCACGCGGCAAAGACGATCGACGCGCGCGGGCTGATGATCGCGCCGGGCCTGGTCGACCTGTCCGCGCGGCTGCGCGAGCCCGGTTTCGAGCACAAGGCGACGCTCGAGTCGGAGATGGCGGCCGCGCTGGCCGGCGGCGTGACGACGCTGGTATGCCCGCCCGACACCGACCCGGTGCTCGACGAACCCGGTCTCGTCGAAATGCTGAAGTTTCGCGCGCGCAATCTGAACCAGGCGCATGTGTACCCGCTTGGCGCGCTGACGGTCGGCCTGAAAGGGCAGGTGATCACCGAAATGGTCGAACTGACCGAAGCCGGCTGCATCGGCTTCTCGCAGGCGGACGTACCGGTGGTCGACACGCAGGTGCTGCTGCGCGCGCTGCAGTATGCGAGCACCTACGGCTTCACCGTGTGGCTGCGGCCGCAGGACGCGTACCTCGCGCAGGGCGGCGTCGCCGCCAGCGGACCGCTCGCATCGCGGCTCGGCCTGTCGGGCGTGCCGGTGTCGGCGGAGACGATCGCGCTGCATACGATGTTCGAACTGATACGCGTGACCGGTGCGCGCGTGCATCTGTCGCATCTGTCGTCGGCGGCGGGCATCGAACTGGTGCGGGCCGCGAAGGCCGAAGGGCTGCCGGTGACCTGCGACGTGACGATCAACCACGTGCATCTGATCGACGTCGACATCGGTTACTTCGACGCGCAGTTCCGGCTCGACCCGCCGCTGCGCACGCAGCGCGACCGCGACGCGATCCGCGCGGGCCTCGCGGACGGCACGATCGACGCGATCTGCTCGGACCACACGCCGGTCGACGACGACGAAAAGCTGCTGCCGTTCGCCGAGGCGACGCCGGGCGCAACCGGCCTCGAACTGCTGCTGTCGCTGACGGTGAAGTGGGCCGACGAAGCCGGCGTGCCGCTCGCGCGGGCATTGAACCGCATCACCGCGGCACCGGCCGGCGTACTGAAGGCGGGCAAGGTAGGCAATGTAGGCATCAATGCCGGGCCCAATGACGGGCTGAAAGCCGGCCTGATCGAAGCAGGCGGCCCCGCCGACCTGTGCGTGTTCGAGCGCGGCGCACACTGGCGCGTCGAGCCGCGCGCGCTGAAGAGCCAGGGGCACAACACGCCGTTCCTCGGCTACGAACTGCCCGCGCGGGTGCGGGCGACCATCGTGTCCGGCCAAGTGGCGTTCGAGCAGCGCTGACGCGCCGCCTACGGAAAACCCTGACGATGAAGCTCGCGCTCCGCAAGATCCGCCTCGTGGTCCATCTGCTGCATGGCATGTGGATCGTCGCAACGCGCTTTCCGCATGCAAGCGAAAGCGTACGCAACGAACTGAACCGCAAGTGGTCGCTGCGCTTTCTGCAGCTGGCCGGCATGCGGCTCGTGGTGCACAACGATGCCGCGCGCCTCGACACGGGCGTGCTCGTCATCAGCAATCACATCTCGTGGATCGACATCTACGTGATCAATGCGTGGCGGCCGACGCGCTTCGTATCGAAGGCCGAGGTGCGCCAATGGCCGGTGGTTGGCTGGCTCGCGCATCAGCTCGGCACCGTGTTCATCCAGCGCGAGAAGCGTAGCGAAGCGAAACGCATCATGCACGAACTGGCGCAGCGCCTCGAGAGCGGCCAGACGATGTGCGTGTTCCCCGAAGGCACGACCTCGGACGGCCTCGCGCTGCTGCCGTTTCACGCGAACATGTTCCAGGCGGCGGTGTCGGCGTCGCGGCCGGTGCAGCCGCTGTGCCTGTACTACGAGGATGCGCACGGCAAGCAGTCGACCGCGCCCGCGTATATCGGCGACATGTCGCTTGGGCAATCGCTCGACGCGCTGTTGCGCGGCGGACCGCTGACCGCGCATGTGTATGTGGGCGACGCGTTGGCGCCGGGCGCGGAACGGCGCGTGCTGGCGGCCGAGGCGCAGGCATCGGTGGGGCATGCGCTGGCACTGCTGCAGGGCGAACCCGGACGGGCCGCGCAGGGCGTACGCAGCGCGCCGCAGTCGGCAGGCGAGCCCGAGCCCGAGCGCGCGCCGGTGGACCAAGCCGAGGCGAACCGGCCGCTCGCCCAATAGCGAAGGCGCGCGGCGGATTGTCGAGCTGCGCGCCGCGAGTTTGCGACGCCCGTGTTGCGGCGCACACAAGCTCGACCTTCGATGCATTACACTGCCGCGATGCCTTTCGACCCAGACTTTTCCCTGTGGAGCTACCTGAGCAGTGTCGGCGACGCCGCGTTGACACTGCCGATCGCGGCCGCCTGCGCGATCTGGCTGTGGTTTTCGGCGCGCCATATGGCGGCCCGCTGGGTGCTACTGCTGGCGGCCGGCATGGCGCTGGTCGGCGCGACGAAGATTCTGTATGCGGGCTGCGGCGTCGAGATCTCGTCGATCGGATTCAGGATGATCAGCGGGCACACGACGCTATCGACCGCGGTGTGGACGGTGGCGATTGCGCTGCTGTTTCGCTGCATGGGCGGCAAGCCGCGCGTGGGGGTGATCGTCGGGCTACTGGTGGGCGCGGTGACCGCTGTGGCGCGCGTGTTCGACGACGCGCATACGGTGGCTGAGGTGATGGCCGGATGGGTGCTTGGGGCGACGGTGGCGGTGCTGTTTATTCGCACTTTCGTGCGCGCGCAGGTGCCGCTGATCAAGCCGCGTATTGCTGCGTTTGGGTTGCTGTTGATCGCGACGTTAGCCTATGGGCATCATGCGCCGATTCAGGACATGATCGAGGCTTATTCGCCGGGGGTTTGTGCGCGGTTGTTGCCGGGGGTAGGGCCGGGGCGGTAGTGGCCCGGTGGCCCGGGCGCTGGCTTACTCGGCCCCGCCTGGCGCGCGGCAACCGGCGCAATCCGTCTGCGTCAGCGTGCGCTCTGCCGGGTCGGCCGTCAGTTTGACCGCGGACAGCTTGTTGCCCCACACGCAGCCTGAGTCGAGACCGATGACGTTGTCGCGCATCATCAGCCCGAGCGCAGCCCAGTGGCCGAACACGACGGTGATGTCGCTGGTGCGTCGCGCCGGCACGTCGAACCACGGCATATAGCCGGGTGGCGCCGAATCGAGGCCGCCGCTCGACGTGAAGTCCATCTGGCCGTCGGCGTTGCAAAAGCGCATGCGGGTCAGCGCGGTGCAGGTCAGCCGCAGGCGGTCGATGCCTTTCAGGCCGGGCTTCCAGCGGTTCGGCTCGTTGCCGTAGAGGCCGGCGAGCGTTTCTTTCCAGGTCGGCGCGCGTAGTGCGCGTTGCAGTTCGTCGGCGAGTTCCATGGTCAGCGTTGCGTCCCATTGGGGCGGAACGCCGGCGTGCACCAGCAGCATGTCGTTTTCGAAATGCGCGACCGGGCGATGGCGGACCCATTCGAGCAGTTCCTGCGCGTCGGGCGCGGCGAGGATTTCGTCGATGGTGTCGCCTTTCTTCGATTTGCGGATGCCGGCGGAGACCGATAGCAGGTGCAGGTCGTGGTTGCCGAGGACGGTGACGGCGCGCTGGCCGAGGGAGATGATGTCGCGGAGGGTGGCGAGCGAGCCGGGGCCGCGGTTGACGATGTCGCCGGCGAACCACAACGGCGTGTCGTCCGATGGGGCGGCTTGGGCGAGCAGGCGCTTGTATTCGGAGTGGCAGCCTTGGAGGTCGCCGAAGGCGAGGGGAGGCAATGTGCTGGTGGAGATCATCTGAGCTTGGCGGATTTTGCTAGTCGCGGCGCCAAACATATTACCCGCTTTGCCTCACGCAGGATCGGGCATCACCTTATTCTGTCACACGGGTCAGTGTGTAACGCCGGAGTGAGCCTGACGTCACGGACTGAATGCAGCCGGCAGCCTTTGCCTGTTGCAACTTGTTGTGGTTCGGCTTCGCGATCGATGCCCGTATAATTCTCTCTGATAAAATCACGTGTTCGAGTACTGTCCAGGGATGGTGCCGGCGTCGTGGTCCAGAAAAGAGGCACGGATTTGCAGAGCCGACGCAGGTGCTTTCGCCAGGCGGGCGGCGCGCCCGTTGCGTACATCTAGAGAGGAATTCCATGATCCTGGTAACGGGCGGCGCTGGATTTATCGGTGCCAATTTTGTGCTTGCCTGGCTGAGCACCTCGGATGAACCCGTAGTAAACGTTGACAAGCTGACATACGCGGGCAATTTGCGCACGCTCAGTTCGCAAGAGGGAAATCCACGTCACATCTTTTCTCGTACTGACGTTTGCGATGGCGCCGCTCTCAATAGTTTGTTCGCCGAACATCAGCCACGGGCGGTCTTGCATTTTGCAGCCGAGAGCCATGTCGACCGTTCAATTCATGGTCCG
>DATLOW010000081.1:0-6487 GCA_035536055.1 Paraburkholderia sp.
GGCGCGGACGGCATGGACGTGGTGCGCAACATCATTCGCGGCGCGCGCAACTGGCTGACCGACACAGGCGTGCTGGTCGTCGAGATCGGCAACGAGCGCGAACATGTCGAAGCGGCATTCGGCGGGCTCGATCTGGTGTGGCTGTCGACCAGCGCTGGCGACGATAATGTATTTCTGCTGCAGGCGTGCGATTTGCCGGGTTGAAGGCGCGATAGAGGCTTGACTCGCGTTGGCGTGCCTTGACGTGCCTTGACGTGCCGTGACGTGCCTTGACGTGCGTTGTCGTGCATTGACCTGCTTTGACCTGCTTTTACGCGCCTTGACGTTCCGGTCGCAACCGATGCTGCAGACGACCCGACTGCCACGTGCGATTCGGCGCATGCGTCGACCTGTGCTACAACGCGTGATGCGACCCGGTGCGCAGGCCGCGACGCCGGATCGTCCGCTGCGGCGGCGTCGCTGCGCGCTTCGGTAACATGAAGGCGAGCGACATGCCGGCCGCGCCCGCACGGCCCTGCTGCCGCACGATTTGACGGAGCTTCGCGCCCTTCGCGCCCGCCTATGCAATTCGATCTGCTTCACATCGGTACGCTGGTGTTCCTCGCTCACCTGCTGGGCGTGATCGCCGCATGCCATGCGATCCTGCATACCCGCACCTCGCAAGGCGCCATCGCATGGGCCGTGTCGCTGGTCGCGATGCCGTACCTGACGCTGATCCCTTACCTGTTCCTCGGCCGCAGCAAGTTCGCCGGCTACGTCGATGCGCGCCGCTTCGAGAACGAACTGCTGCGCAGCCGCGCCAACCCGCCGATCTGGCACGTGCAGACGCCGCCGCAGGACCTGCCCGCGCAAGTGCTCGGCCAGCAGTTCGTGCGCTCGCTGACGCGGCTCTCCGGCATGCCGTTTCTGCCGGGCAATTCGGTGCGCACGCTGGTCAACGGCGAGGCGACGTTCTCGGCGATCCTCGAGGCGATCGAACAGGCGCGCAGCTATGTGATCGTGCAGTTCTTTATCGTGCGCGCCGACGCGCTCGGCGAGCTGCTGAAGGAAGCGCTGCTCGCGAAGGCGGCACAGGGCGTACGCGTGTACGTGCTGTACGACAGCATCGGCAGCTTCGATCTGCCGCACCGCTACGTGGCCGCGTTGCGCGCGGGCGGCGTCGAGATGCAGCCGTTCGCGACCAACCGCAAGTTCGTCAACCGCTTCCAGCTGAACTTCCGCAATCACCGCAAGATCGTCGTGGTCGACGGCGAGCGCGCGTTTGTCGGCGGTCACAACGTCGGCGTCGAGTATCTCGGCGGCAAGCCGCCGCTTTCGCCGTGGCGCGATACGCATATCGAGGTGCGCGGGCCGGCAGTGGCGAGCATCCAGTTCGTGTTCACCGAAGACTGGTATTGGGCGACGCAGCAGTTGCCGCCGCTGGAGGCGCGGGTGGAGGCGGCGCTCGATGCAGCGCTGGATGCACCGCTCGATGCATCCCTCGATGTTCCGCTCGATGCATCGCCTGAGGCACCCGCCAGGGCGCCGCTCGAAGCTCCGTTTGCCGCGCCGTCGCGCATGCCGTCGCACGTTGCCCAACAGACAGGCGACCTCGGGCACGACGCCGCCTCCGTCAAGACGATGACCGCCCCAGTCGCCGCCGCGGCTGCCGCCACACGTGAGCCCGACTCGCTGCACAACCTGGCTGAAGCGGTCGCCGGCCGCCCCGACCGTCCGCAAGACCGGTCTGCCGCGGCCGCCAGTGCGCCCGTCGCCGCGCGCAGCAACTCGGCTGCCCGCGCCAACGGCCCGGACGGCTCGTTGACATCGAACGCCTCCGCACGCGCGAGCGGCGCGCCGTACCCGGTGCCACCGGCCAAACCGCACGGCCCCTCGCCCGATCCGCACGCCGGCGGCATGCATTGCGTCGTGATCCCCACCGGCCCCGCCGACAAGCAGGAAACCTGCTCGCTGTTCTTCGTCGAAGCGATCACTGCCGCACGCGAGCGGGTCTGGATCACCACGCCATACCTCGTGCCGGACGAAGCGGTATTCGCCGCGCTGCGCCTCGCCGCGCTACGCGGCGTCGACGTGCGTATCCTGATACCGAGCCGGCGCGATCACATCGTGGTATTCGAGGCTTCGCGGCTCTACGCGTACGACTCGATCCGCGCCGGCGTGCGCGTGTTTCGCTACCGGCCGGGCTTCCTGCACCAGAAGGTCGTGCTGATCGACGACGTCGCCGCCGCGGTGGGCAGCGCGAATCTCGACAACCGCTCGTTCCGCCTGAACTTCGAAATCACCGTGCTGACCATCGACCGCGCTTTCGCAGCGGAGGTCGAAAGGATGCTGCTCGACGATTTCGCGCAGGCTTACGAACTCGATCGCACCGAATACCGCCAGTCGCCGGCATGGCGGCGCATGGCCATGCACGTGGCGCGGCTGTTCGCGCCGATCCTGTAGCAGGCGCGCCGCGCCGCAACGCAGCTGCGGGCGCACGCGCCGCCGCGCTTACAGCAACGGGACGATGTCTTCTTCGATCGCGTCGGGCTTGGTGGTCGGCGCATAGCGCTTCAGCACGTTGCCTTCGCGATCGACGAGGAACTTCGTGAAGTTCCACTTGATCTTCTCGAAGCCGAGCAGCCCCGGCGCGGCCTCCGTAAGAAATTTGTAGAGCGGATGCGCATTCGCGCCATTCACGTCGATCTTGTCGAACATCTGGAACGACACGCCGTAATTCTTCTCGCAGAAACTGCCGATCTGCTCCGCGCTGCCCGGCTCCTGCTTGCCGAACTGGTTGCATGGAAAACCCAGCACTTCGAGCCCGCGCGCCGCGTACTGCTCGTACAGTTGCTGCAGCCCCGCGTACTGCGGCGTGAACCCGCACTCGCTCGCGGTATTGACGATCAGCATCGGCCTGCCCCGGTAGCGCTCCAGCGAAATGGTTTCGCCATTCAGTGCGCGAGCCGAGAAAGAGTAGATCGACGTGGATGCCATATGCGCTCCCGAAGAAAAGTTGTCAGTGTACGGATGCGCGGGCCGCGCGCCAATCTGCCGAACGGACGATGGCTGGCAGCGCGCCGCACAGTCTAAAATAGCGTTTTCCCTTAAGCCGGCCCTGCTGTGATCCGCTTCAACCAGTTCAGTCTCGCGCGTGGCACCAAGCCGCTGTTCGACCAGACCACGTTTGCGCTCAACCCCGGCGAGAAAGCCGGCCTCGTCGGCGCGAACGGCGCCGGCAAGTCCACGCTGTTCGCCGTGCTGCGCGGCGAGCTGCACGCGGACGCCGGCGACTTCTCGCTGCCGCCGTCGTGGCAGATCGCGCACGTCGCGCAGGAAACCCCGGCGGTCGACAAAAGCGCGCTCGACTATACGCTCGACGGCGACGCCGCGTTGCGCGCGATCGAGGCGCGCATCGCCGCGGCGTCCGCCGCGCACGACGGCGCGGCCGAAGCCGAAGCGCATGCCGCCTTCGCCGACGCGGACGGCTACACGGCGCCGGCACGCGCCGAAGCGCTGCTGCTCGGCCTCGGCTTCACGCTCGAGCAAACCCGCGCCCAGGTCGGCAGCTTCTCGGGCGGCTGGCGCATGCGCCTGAACCTCGCGCAGGCGCTGATGTGCCGCTCCGACCTGCTGCTGCTCGACGAGCCGACCAACCACCTCGACCTCGATGCGATCGTCTGGCTCGAAGAATGGCTGCAGCGCTATGCCGGCACGCTGGTCGTGATCTCGCACGACCGCGAGTTTCTCGACTCGGTGTGCAATGTTACGCTGCATCTCGAGAACCAGCAGGTCAAGCGCTACGGCGGCAACTACTCGCAGTTCGAGATCCTGCGCGCGCAGCAGCTGGCGCTGCAACAAAGCGCGTACGACAAGCAGCAGAAAACCGTCGCGCATCTGCAAAGCTTTATCGACCGCTTCAAGGCCAAGGCCACCAAGGCGCGCCAGGCGCAAAGCCGGATGAAAGCGCTCGAGAAAATGGAGCTGATCGCGCCGGCCCACGTCGCGTCGCCGTTCACGTTCGAGTTTCGCGCGCCCGATGCCGCGCCGAACCCGATGATGGTGATGGACGGCGTGCGCTGCGGCTACCACGCGCCGGACGGCAGCGAGATTCCGATCGTCGGGCAGGTTTCGCTGTCGATCCAGAACGGCCAGCGCATCGGCCTGCTCGGTGCGAACGGCCAGGGCAAGTCCACGCTGATCAAGACGCTCGCCGGCACGCTCGAAGCGCTCGGCGGGCACGTGCAGCAAGGCAAGGGCCTGCAGATCGGCTACTTCGCGCAGCATCAGCTCGAAACGCTGCGCCCCGACGATTCGCCGCTGCAGCATCTGGCGCGGCTCGCGCCGACTACGCGCGAACAGGAGCTGCGCGACTTCCTCGGCGGCTTCAACTTCTCGGGCGACATGGCCACGGCCGCGATCGCGCCGTTCTCCGGCGGCGAGAAGGCGCGTCTCGCACTCGCGCTGATCATCTGGCAAAAGCCCAACCTGCTGCTGCTCGACGAACCGACCAATCACCTCGATCTCGAGACGCGTCACGCGCTGACCATGGCGCTCGCGCAGTTCGATGGCACGCTGATCCTCGTGTCGCACGACCGGCATCTGTTGCGCGCCACCACCGATCAGTTCATGCTCGTCGCGAAGCATCGGCTGCAGCCGTTCGACGGCGATCTCGACGACTACCGCGACTGGCTGCTGCAACACGCGGCCGAGCAGCGCGCCGCGCTGAAGGCCGGCGCCGCCGCGCACAACGGCAGCCGCCCGGACAGCGCGACCGGCGACAGCAGCGTGAACCGCAAGGAACAGCGGCGCCAGGAGGCCGAGACGCGGCAAAAGCTCGCGCACCTGAAAAAGCCGCTGCAAACGCGCATCTCGAAGCTCGAAAAAGAGATGGACGCGCTGCACGGCGAGAAAGCTACGCTCGACGCATTCGTCGCCGATCCGGCAAGCTACAGCGCCGAGCTGAAGACGAAGCTGACCGAGTCGATCCGCCGTCAGGCGGATCTCGCCACGCGCCTCGAGACGCTCGAAGCGCAATGGCTCGAAGCACACGAGGAACTCGAACAGATCGGCTGACGGTTCCCTCCCGCGATGGCGGGCAAACAAACCGTCGCTAGCGGTGCAGGCAACGATCGGAGGTTGGCTTTGTCTTCTGCTGAAGCATTGAAAGGCTTGCGCGTCATCGACCTGACGCGGATTCTGCCGGGCCCGGTCGCGACGTTGCGGCTCGCCGAAATGGGCGCTGACGTGCTGAAGATCGAGGCGCCCGGCGCCGGCGACCCGAGCCGCGTGATGATGCAAAGCGCCGCGGACCAGCTCGACGGCAAACCGGGCGTGTTCTACCAGATCGTCAACCGCGGCAAGCGCGTGACGCGGCTCGATCTGAAGACCGAGGCCGGCCGCACGGTGCTGCATGCGCTGGCGCGCGAAGCCGACGTGCTGGTCGAAAGCTTCAGGCCCGGCGTGATGGACCGTCTTGGCGTCGGCTACGAGGTGCTGCGCGAACAGAACCCGAAGCTCGTCTACTGCGCGATCACCGGCTACGGATCGAGCGGGCCGT
Organism: Paraburkholderia sp.; assembly: GCA_035536055.1. Lineage (GTDB taxonomy): Bacteria > Pseudomonadota > Gammaproteobacteria > Burkholderiales > Burkholderiaceae > Paraburkholderia. The sequence goes on from DATLOW010000081.1 coordinate 5,540, forward strand.
TCGCGGAGCTCGCCGGGCACGATCTGAATTACCTCAGCTACGCGGGCGTGCTCGAACAGCTCGCCGCGCGCGACGGCACGCCGATCCTGCCGAATTTCATGATCGGCGACCTGCTCGGCGGCGCGTTGTCCGCGGTCACGCAGATGCTCGCCGCGCTATGGCATGTGGCGCGCGGTGGTGAAGGCCGCTTCGTCGATGTGTCGATGACGCATGCCACGCACGCGCACAACATCGTCGCGCACGTCGGCCTCGCCAACGACGGTGCGGCGCCTGCGCCCGGCGGCGCGCTGCTGAACGGCGGCGCGCCGTGCTACAACCTGTATCGCACGCGCGATGGCCGCTGGCTCGCGGTCGCCGCGCTCGAACTCAAATTCTGGGAGACCCTGTGCGATGGGCTCGGCCGGCCCGACTGGGCTACCCGGCACTGGAGCCAGGGGCAGGTGGTCGGCGGCCCCGACGCGGTCGCGTTGATTCAGGAAATGATGGCGGTGGTCGCAACCCGCACGCTCGCCGAATGGACCGCGCAGCTCGCGCCGCTGAACTGCTGCGTGTCGCCGGTGCTGACGCCGGCGGAAGCTGCGCAGCATCCGCTATTCAATCCGGACGCCCTCGAAGCCGCTACTCACGAAGACGACCCATCGGGCGACCCCGGCGTGCTGCATGGCGGCCCGCGCATCGCACGCTCACGGCTGGTTTGACGCTCAACGCCTCGGCAAGGTTTGCCGCGGCGGCCGCTCGTCGTCGATCAGCACGTGCTTGCGTCCTTCGACGTGCCGCCGGATCGTGGCCCGCACCTCGTCGGCGGTGACGTCTTCGGCAACCACGCGCCGCGAGATCTGCCCGGTCGTATCGATCCATTCCACGATCCGGCAACTGTCGCCCCAAGGCTGGGGAATCGGCGCCGACACACGGCACCCGCGCAGATTGGCGAGGCGATCGGCTCCGTGT
>DATLOW010000082.1:0-43113 GCA_035536055.1 Paraburkholderia sp.
TCGCGCTGTTTCGATCTGTCTGCTACGTTCTTGCCATGTTGGACGATACTTCTCGCGATGCGTCGGGAACCGATGCATTGGGCGCCGCTGCGCCGCACACCACCGCGGCGGATGCCGCTGCACCGGCCGCCGCGGCGCAGAACGGCGCAGCAGCGCACCGCACGGCCCGCGCATGGTCGCCGCTGCCCGAATGGCTGCGCCGCTACCACCGGCAGTGGCTGCGCGCCGACCTGATCGCCGGACTGACCGCGGCGGCCGTCGTGATCCCCAACGGCCTCGCCTATGCGACGCTCGCCGGTCTGCCGGTCGAAGCCGGCCTCTACACCGCGTTCGTGCCGGCCGTCATCTATGCGCTGTTCGGCACGTCGCGCGCGCTCAGTGTCAGCACCACCACCACGCTGGCGATCCTCACCACCAGCGCGCTCGCGCATGCCGCGCCGGGTGGCGGCCACGCGCAGGTGCTTGCCGCCGCGGCCACGCTGGCTGCGCTGGTCGGCCTGCTACTGATGCTCGGTTCGTTGCTGCGCCTCGGCTTTATCGCCGACTTCATCTCCGAGCCGGTGCTGATCGGCTTCAAGGCCGGCATCGCCGTGGTGATCTTCGTCGACCAGTTGCCGAAGCTGCTCGGCATTCATTTCATCAAAGGCGAATTCTTCTACAACGTGGCGGAGATCGTCGCGCACGCGCCGCACGCGTCGCCGCCCACGGTTGCCGTGGCGCTGGTTACGATCGTCGCGCTGGTGCTGCTGCGGCGCTTCGTGCCGCGCGTGCCGGCGCCGCTCGTCGCAGTGGGTGGCGCCATGCTCGCATCCGGTGTGTTCGCGTTGCAGGCGCACGGCGTCGAAACCGTCGGTTATGTGCCGACCGGTCTGCCCGCGCTGACGCTACCGTCGCTGTCGCTCGTACACACGCTGTGGCCGATCGCGCTCGGCATGGCGCTGATGAGCTTCACCGAAACCACCGCGGCCGGCCGTGCGTTCGCGCTGCACGGCGAACCGGCGCCGCGCGCGAATCGCGAACTGTTCGCCACCGGTGTCGCGAACCTTGCCGGCGCACTGTGCGGTTCGATGCCGGCCGGCGGCGGCACCACGCAGACCGCAGTGAACCGCCGCGCCGGCGCACGCAGCCAGGCAGCCGGTCTGGTCACCGCCATCGTCGCGCTGGCCGCGATGCTGCTGCTGTCGCCGTATATCGGCCTGATTCCGCATACGGTGCTGGCCGCGGTCGTGATCGTCTACTCGGTCGGGCTGTTCGACCTGGCCGCGTTTCGCGCGATCGCGCGGGTGCGGCGCATGGAATTGCTGTGGGCGGTGGTTGCGCTGGCGGGCGTGGTCGCGCTCGGTACGCTGCAGGGCATCCTGGTGGCGATCGTCGTGTCGCTGATCGCGCTTGCGCATCAGCTGTCCGATCCGCCCGTGTATGTGCTCGCGCGCAAGCCCGGCACCAATGTGTTTCGGCCGGTATCCGCCGCGCACCCGCACGACGAATCGTTTCCGGGCCTGCTGCTGTTGCTGCCCGAAGGCCGCATGTACTTCGCGAACGTGCAGCATGTCGGACTCAGGATCCTGCATCTGATTGCGCTGGCGAACCCGCGCACCGTGATCGTCGATATGAGCGGCGTGTTCGATATCGAGTACACCGCGCTGAAGACCTTCGCCGATGCCGAACAAAGGCTCGCCCATCGCGGCGTGACGTTGTGGCTGGCGGCGATGAATCCGAACGTGCTTGAACTGGTGCAGCGTTCGCCGTTGGGCGTTGCGCTCGGCCGCGAGCGGATGTTCCACAATCTCGAGCAGGCGGTTGCGCGCTATCGGCTCGAGATGGACCGCGGCGCGACGGACGACAGCAGCGCCGCGGCGCGCCCCGGCGAATCCGCCAACGGCTGATTGCTAACGGATGAACACCGCGCGACTGGTCCGCCACGCGAGCACGTCGTCGATGCGGCGTGCCTGCGCGGCGACCATCGGGTAGCGCGGCAGTGCATCGAGGCTGACCCATTGCACGTCGGTCGACTCGTCGTCGTGCGCGAGCGTTTCGCTCATTGCGTTGATCGGGCTCGCCGCGAGCAGGATCGAGAATTCGCGGCGCACCTCGCCGTCCGAATAGGCGATGATCGTCGCCGGGTCCGTGTAAGTGCCGATCATGCCGGTGATCGCCACATCGAGGCCCGCTTCTTCGCGCACTTCGCGGCGTGCGCACGATTCCACCGAATCGGACAGCTCCATTGTGCCGCCCGGCATCGCCCAATAGCCGCTATCGCGGCGCTTGACGAGCAACAGCCGCGCGGCGGCATCGAATACCGCGACTGCCACGGCGGGCTTCAGCGAGTTCGCCGCGGGAGCCTGTGCGCGCGCATCGAGATCGAGCCGCGTGACGCGCAGCGGCTCGCGCGCCCACGCGGCGAGCGCGTCGCTCACTTGAACCGCGCTTTTGTCGTTGCCCGCCGGATACTTGACGAACAGGATGCGCGTATCGCGCTTTACACGCTGGATATAGGCCGTGCCCGGATAGATCACGTAGAAGTCGCCGCTCGTAAAGCGCAGCACTTCACCGGTATCGACGTCGTGGTACTCGGTCATGCCGCGCAACACGTACTGGTATTCCTTCGCGTGCGCGTGACGATGCGCGGCTTCGAACACGTGCTGCGTGTAGTCGGAGATGCCGATCTCGACGTCGGTGTCGTGAATATGCGCGAGCGTCTGCGGCAGTTGCAGCGCACCGGCCAGATACTGGCGGGTCGCGGCGTCGAGCGACGCTTCGATCGCCGCGCGATGCAACGATTTGAACGGCATGGCCAGCTCCTCGCGAATGGGAATGGGGGCGTTTGGCGTACCGCTCGTGCAAGCCTTGCGCGAGGCTATGGTACGACACGCATGTACACCACGACGCCAGACTGCTCAAGCTATCGGCCCACACCGATTCCAGCAAGCGATGCCGCGGATTCGGCGCAGCGTCGCCGTGGCGACGCGTCGTCAAGCAGGCAAGCCGGTCCCTTCTTCGCGCCCCGCGGTTTCGTTCAGCATTTGCGTATAGGCGCCCGCGTCGACCGGCCTGCCGAACAGGTAGCCCTGCTGCCGGTCGCAACCAATCGAGCGCAGATACGTGGCCTGCGCAGATGTCTCCACGCCTTCCGCGGTGACGTCCATGCCGAGCGAATGGGCCATCGCGATCACCGCATGCGTGATCGCCACCGCATCGCGATGATCGGGCAGCCCGGCGACGAACGAGCGGTCGACCTTCAGGTTGTGCAACGGAAAGCGCTTCAGATACGACAGCGACGAATAACCGGTGCCGAAGTCGTCGACCGAAATACGCACCCCCATGCGCGTCAGCGACGTCAGGATCGGCATCACCGGCGCGCGCTCGCTCATCAGCAGGCCTTCGGTGATCTCGAGTTCTAGCGCTTCCGGCGCGAGCCCGGCGGCGACGAGGCACTGCGCGACCTGCTGCACCAGATCGTCGTTGAACTGACGCGGCGACAGATTCACCGCGATCATCAGATCCGGTGCGACGGTTCTGCGCCATTGCGCGGTCTGCTCGCACGCGCGTTCGAGCAACCAGCGGCCGAGCGTGACGATCAGGCCAGTATCTTCGGCCACCGGAATGAATTCGGCCGGCGACACGTCGCCGAGCTCGCTGCTGCGCCAGCGCATCAGCGCTTCGGCGCCAACCGTGCGGCCGCTGTTGCCGTCGACGATCGGCTGATAGACGAGCCGCAACTCGTCCGCGGCGAGCGCGCGCCGCAGCGCCTGCTCGATCATGAAGCGCCGTTGCAGTTGCCGCTGCAGTTCCTTGGTGAAGAATTCGAAGCCGTTGCGGCCGCGCTGCTTGGCCTGGTACATCGCCGAATCGGCATTGCGCATCAGCGTGGTCGCATCGCGGCCATCTTCCGGAAACACGCTGATGCCGATCGATGCGCCCAGGTAGTACTCGTTGTCCGCCACCGCAAACGGCATCGCGATCGTCTCGATCACCTGGCGCGCGAGCGCGGTCAGATGCGCGGCGCTTTCATAGCCGGACACGACGATCACGAATTCGTCGCCGCCCACCCGCGCGAGCGTATCGCCCTTATGCACGCACGCCGCGAGCCGCCGCGCGACGCTGCGCAGCAGCGCATCGCCGGCGTCGTGGCCGCCGGTATCGTTGACCTTCTTGAAGCCGTCCAGATCGATAAACAGCACCGCGACGCGCGGCACGTGCAGCCCGCGCTCCGCCGGTTCGAGCAGTTCGCGCATACGGTCCGACAGATACGCGCGGTTGAACAGGCCCGTCAGCGAATCGCGCGTGGCCAGATACTTCAGCTGTTGCTGGGCGGCGCGCACCGGACCGATGTCGTTGAACGAAATCAGCACCGCGTGTGCTTCGCTATCGCCCGGCTTGAAGATCGGCACGACGTTCGCGGTGACCCAGATGGTTTCGCCGTTGAACAGGTCGAGCGCCATCGTCATGCCGAGTACCGGCTTGCCGGTGGCAAACACGAGGCGCGTCGGCCGCTCGGGCGTTTCGATGACGGAGCCGTCTTCACGACGCGCGCGCAGCATCACCGAATAGATGTTGCTGCCGATGATCGAAGACGTGGTGCGCAGCATGCGCATCGCGCTCGGATTGCAGGCGAGCACTTCGCCGCCGCGCGATTGCACGACGATGCCTTCGTTCAGGTGATCGACCACGAGGCGATGATGTTCCTCGCTTTGCGCAAGCCGCTGCTGCAGCCGGTCCTGATGAATCGCGAGGCCGACGCTGCGGCCGATGTCGCGCAGAATCGTTTCTTCGACGTCGGTAGGCCGGCGCGGCGTGCGGTAATACACCGCAAATGCGCCGAGCACGCTGCCCGCCTCGTCTTCGAATGGAATCGACCAGCAGGCACGCAAGCCGTGCGGCTGCACCAGATGCCGGTAGTTGGCCCATAGCGGATCTTTCTCGAGATCTTCGGCCACCACCATGCGCCGCTCGTACATCGCCGTGCCGCACGAGCCGGCCTCGGGTCCGATTTCGAAACGGCTCAGCGCCTCGTGAAACGACAGCGGCAGCGACGGCGCAGCGCCGACCTTCGCATGCTGGCCGTCGGGCGCCAGCACCAGCACGGTGCAGGAGGCGCCGTCGCCTAGCAGCGTCTCGGCGCGCCGGCACACTTCGGCCAGCAGATCGGGCAACGGCGTGCTGCGCGTCAGCAGACGCACCACGTTGCGTTCGGACTCCAGCACCTGCGCGGCTACGCTCGACCTGTAGCTGCGGCTACCGTGCTCACTGTTGTGCTCACTGTCGATCATCCGGTTTGCGGTCTCTTGGCGATTCATCATTGCGACATCGGCAGCTACGCGCTTTTCATATACCCGGGTTAACACCAGGTTTGCGCGGCTTCTTTACATTTCCCCGCATGCCGACGGGCTTTCCCCGTCATTGAATATGCGGATTAAATGTTCGCTGCTCGATCACCCCGTTTTTAGCGACGATCGCCGTACTTTCCGGAATTTCCTCCCACCATCCGGGCAAGTCGACGAGCGGTTCAGACAGTACCAGAAATGCGTCGTCGCCGACTGCCTCGATACGCGGATCGTCCGGATAAAGCTCGTGCAAATGGCGAATCGAAGCACTGTGAAACAGCGAACGCGACTGCCGCTCGCTCGAATAGCGTACCGCGACGATCCGTTCGCCGTCGGTCGCGCATACCGTCATGTTCAACGGCTCGGCCACGCCACGGCGGCGCGCGGCGTCCTCGACGACGCCGGCCATCCGCTCGAGCGCCTCGACCGGATCGAGTTCGAGGCCGAAGCTGAGCGCGAGGAAAAACAGTACTTCCGAATCGGTCGAGCCTTCGATCGACGCGAACAGGTCTGCGTCGATCGCCATCATCAGATCGCGGCGCAGTTTCGGATAGTCGCGCACCAGACCGTTGTGCATGAACAGCCAGCGCCCGTAGCGAAACGGATGGCAGTTGGTTTCCTGCGCCGGCGTATCGGTGGCGGCGCGAATGTGCGCGACGAACAGCGGCGCGCGCACCGCACGCGCGGCATCGCGCAGATTGCGGTCGCTCCATGCCGGTTGCGCGCAGCGGTAGCGAAACGGTATGTCGGTCGGATGTCCATACCAGCCGACGCCGAAGCCGTCGCCGTTGGTGGTGGTATGTCCCATTCGCGAATGCAGGCTCTGGTCGATCAGCGAATGCCTGGCGCGAAACAGCACGGTTTCGAGCTGGATCGGATTGCCTGTGTAAGCCAGCCAGCGGCACATGGTTTACCTCCTCGACAAAGAAGACTGCCCAGCACCGCCGGCGACGCGTTGCGCCGCGCTACGGTGCGGGCCGATAACCGACCAGCGGCGCGAGAAACGCCGAAATGCCGGTCAGCATGATCTGCACGCCGATGCAAAGCAGCAGAAACGCCGATACGCGCAAAGCGACCCGTGTGCCCTCCTTGCCGAGGAAGTGCGCGATATAGGCGGAGCGACTGTACGTGAAATAAATGACAAGCACGACAAGCACCGAAATCACCACCGACGCAAGCGACGACAGCAGGAATTCGGACAGCTTGTGCGAGCGGCTCGCGCTTAGCGCGATCGCGGTGGCGAGTGTGCCGGGGCCGGTGGTGAGCGGCATTGTCAGCGGGAAGAAAGCTTTGGACATCGCGTTGTCCGGATCGACCGGCTTGCCCGCCGCCTGCTCGGTGCGGGTTTCCGGCGCATTCAGCATGTTCCATGCGCTGACCGCCACGGCGAGGCCCCCGCCGATGCGCAACGCCTCGATCGAAATGCCGAAGAAGTGCAGCACCGGCGTGCCCGCGAAAAACGCTACCAGCAGCACGATGAATGCGTTGATCGACACTCTCCGCGCGAGCGCCGAACGTTCCTCGACGGTCAGCGATTCGGTGCGGTCGAGAAACACGAAAGCGATGGCGAACGGATTGATGATGCTGATCAATCCGGTGAAACCGAACAGGATGTCGGCGATCAGGCTGCTGGTCATTTGGCGTGCGCTTGGGGTTTGCTTGTTATGGCGTCCGTGCAGGACGGGCTGTCGCAATCCATGTTATGCCGCACAGTGTAATAGCTTGCGCTCGCAGGTACAGCGCATGCGCGCATCGCTTTCAATATGCCTTCATGCGCGATAAATGACAACGGTCGAGCCGCACGCATCGCACGCACTCGCACTGTTCGCCTGCATATTTTTGATTTTCGCTTTACGCAAGCCTGCGCTCGGGCATACATTCGTCCGAGCCTTGTTTCGCCTAAGGCCGTAGCGACGCGTATCGACCCGAGACCGCAGCAACCGTTCGAGGAGTTGCCCGATGTCCTTTCGTCTACTGGCCGTGCTGCCGTTTATCGGCATTCTGCTCGGCGTTCCGTTCGTCAATCGAGTCGAGCCGCTGGTGCTCGGCATGCCGCTCGTGCTTGCGTGGATCGTGATGTGGGTAGTGCTGACCGCGGCGATCATGGCGCTGGTCTACCGGCTCGATCCGGCCAATCGCGCAGCAGCTGAAGGCCGCACCGCGGAGGACCGCCCATGAGCAGCGCGCTGATCATCATCATCGCCGTGACGCTGTTTGCGCTGTATCTGGGTATCCGTGCCCGCCGCGGGCACGACATGAATCTCGAGCAATGGACCGTCGGCGGCCGCAGCTTCGGCACGGCCTTCGTGTTTCTGCTGATGGCCGGCGAGATCTATACGACCTTCACGTTTCTCGGCGGCAGCGGCTTTGCGTACGGCAAGGGCGCGCCCGTCTACTACATCCTTGCGTACGCAACGCTGGCCTATGTGCTGTCGTACTGGCTGCTACCGCCCGTATGGCGCTACGCGAAGGCACACCGGCTGGTGTCGCAGCCGCACTTCTTTGCGCGCAAATACGATAGCGATGCGCTGGGCGTGATGGTGGCGATCGTCGACGTGGCGGCCTTGATTCCGTACCTTGTGTTGCAACTGAAGGGACTCGGCATCATCGTCGCGACGACCTCGTATGGCGCGATCTCGTCGACCGCGGCGATCTGGATCGGCGCGGCAGTCGTGACGGTCTACGTGATGGCCTCCGGCGTGCGCGGCTCCGCATGGAACTCGGTGGTGAAGGATCTGCTGATTCTCGGTGTCGTGCTGTTTCTCGGCATCTACCTGCCGATCCATCATTACGGCAGCCTCGGCAATATGTTCCATGCGATCGATACCGCGCGGCCCGGCTTTCTGACCTTCCCGGACAAGGGCGCGAGTTCCAGCGTGGTGTGGTTCCAGTCGACCGTGCTGCTCACTGCGCTTGGCTTTTTCATGTGGCCGCACACGTTCGGCTCGGTGTTCACCGCGAAAGACGAGCGCATCTTCCGGCGCAATGCGATGGTGCTGCCGATCTATCAGCTGATCCTGCTGTTCGTGTTCTTCGTCGGCTTCGCGGCGACGCTGACGGTGCCGGGCCTGACCGGCGGCAATATCGATCTGTCGCTGTTCCGCCTGACGATCCAGACCTTCGACCCATGGTTCGTCGGCGTGGTCGGCGCGGCGGGCGTGCTGACCGCGCTGGTGCCGGGCTCGATGATCCTCACCACCGCGTCGACGCTGATCGCCAACGACATCTATCGCGGCCTGCTGCAGCGCGACGCGTCCGATGCGCGCGTGACGAAGCTGGCGCGCTTCATGGTGCCGGTCGTCGCGGTGGTTGCCGTGCTGTTTACGCTGCACGGCGGCGAGACCATCGTCGCGCTGCTGCTGATGGGGTACAACTTCGTTACGCAGTTGTTCCCGGCGGTGGTATGCAGTCTCGCCGCGCGCAATCGCGCGACGAAACAGGGCGCGTTCTGCGGGATCGCGGTCGGCGTACTGGTGGTTGCGACGACAACCATCATGCACCTGAGCGTCGGGCAACTGCTGCCGTTCCTGCCGGATGCGCTGAAAGACGTCAATATCGGCTTTGTCGCGTTGACGTTGAACGTGATCGTGTTCGCGATCGTCAGTGCGCTAACGCAGCCGCATGCGCAAGCCGGGCAGTCGCGCGCGCAGCCGCGCTAAGCGCTGGCACCACGCGGGCAGCGCTGGCCGGCCAGCGCTGCTCATCTTCCTTCGTTTCGCCTCTCCCTCTTCGCCGCATTGCTGTGCGCCTGAGCAACTATGCCCGGCACATATGCACGCATCACCGATCCGAAACGCATAGGCACAAAATGGTTGTGTGGCCGGTTAGCCGTGCGCAACGCACGTTCAGCGCCGCTGTCGCGTCACAGCTACGCCGGGGCCACTGCATACACCCCATGCGTAATCGCCAACCCACTTCGATCAGGATGCCTATGAACGCATTGCCGCAACAAACCACCTGCTACCCGAACGGCCAGGTTCACTACGAATTCAGGCAACAGCCCGGACAAACCGGGCAGGCCGGCTCCTACAGTTGCTACGACCCGCAGGGTCATCTTCGCGAAGTGCAGCTCAAGTCCGCGGACGGCCACGTCTGGTTCGATCGCCAGTTCGGCACTGACGGCAGCCAGTCGGCGTCGATGACGCCGCCGGGCGGCGGCGGATGGACTACGCAGTACGGACAACAGACCAGCGGCGACGGCGGAGCCACGAAGGTTGCGCCGCGGCAACGCGCCTGACTGCTTGACGCAAGCGATGGGCGGCGTGGGCGAATTTGCACGCCCGCCGTGCGGCAAAAACCGGTGCGCTGTTCGACCCAGACACAGATGCCGCACTATCCGCACATTACCTTGCGCAGGCCGCATTGCATGAGGATGTACACGTGTGCTGTCCGGCAGCGAAAGGCGCGCCGCAGTACGCGGCGGGTCTGCCGCGACAGCACACGCTAGCTGGCCATCCGACTTTTGAAGGAGTAGCTCATGTTCAGTTCCCAGCAAGTCACCGTTCACAACGGTCATAACGACACCTTTCCGGAGTGGGGACCGCCGCCGTTTGTCTCCTACCCTGAACAGTTCGAGTCGCCGCATTCAGCGCCGACGATTCTCGGTCCCGATTCAAAGTCTGACGTACCGGTACCGAAGTCCTCCCGCTTTGCGGCCGAAGCCGATCTGAAGCTGCTGAAGCTTGACCAGGCGCTTCTCCGGCAGCAAGAGGCCAGGCAAGCCGTGTGATCAATTGCCAGGCGGCGCTGACGGCGAACCTTTGCCGTACAGCGTCGAATCGGCAAAATCCTCGGCGGCAAGCACACGCCCGACGAGGATCAGCGCGGTCCTTTCGATATCGGTTGCCTGCACGCGAGCAACGATATCCGCCAGCGTGCCGGTCACTTTCTCTTCGTCCGGCCAGCTGGCGCGATACACCACCGCAACCGGACAGTCCGCGCCGTAATGCGGCAGCAATTCCTCGACGATGTCCGCCAGATGCCGCACGCCCAGATGAATCGCCAGCGTCGCGCGATGGCGCGCGAGATCGGCAAGTTGTTCGCCGGCGGGCATCGACGTCTTGCGCGCGTAGCGCGTCAGAATCAGCGTTTGCGACACGTCGGGCAACGTCAGCTCGCAGCCGAGCGTGGCCGCACATGCGGCGGTCGCCGTGACGCCCGGCACGATCTCGTACGGAATGCCCAGTTCGCGCAAGCGCCGGATCTGTTCGCCGATTGCGCCGTATAACGACGGATCGCCCGAATGCACGCGCGCGACGTCGTGCCCTTGAGCATGCGCTTCGGCAAGCAACGCGACGATCGCGTCGAGATCGAGCGGCGCCGTATCGACCACACGGTATGCAACGTGACCGGCCAGCACCGCGGGCGGCACCAGCGAGCCCGCGTAGAGAATCACCGGGCAGCTTCGGATCAACCGCTGCCCTTTTACCGTCACGAGTTCGGGGTCGCCTGGCCCCGCGCCGATAAAGAAAACCGTCATTCAGCCAAACTCCTTGATAACCACCACGCGCGCACGAACAGCCGCCGCCGCGCCAGGACCTTTGAACGCGCCGCCGACACGCGTTCGCTCAGGCGGCTGCCGGCATCAGCCGTCGCGCAGCGCGTCGAGCAGCGCGCTAGCCGCATCGAACTCGCGATCCGCGTGCGGCAGCGCCGGGCGCCTGACCATCACGATCGGCAAGCCGCGCTCGCGCGCGACGGCGAGCTTTGCCTCAGTGGCCGCCCCGCCGCTGTTCTTGCTGACGATCACGTCGAAGCGGCCGGCATCGAACAATGCCCGCTCGCCATCGACCGTGAACGGTCCGCGCGCCTCGATGACGGTGGCGCGCGCATGCCCCGGATGCGCGTCCAGACACCGAACGGTCCAGAACTGATGTGCCGGAATCTCGTCGAGATGCGCGAGCGCTTCGCGGCCCAGCGTGAACAGCGGGCGCGCAAACGGCGCAAGCGCAGCGCATACGCCTTGCCAGCCGTCGACCATGCGCCAGTCGTCACCCGGCTGCGGCTGCCAGGCAGGGCGGCGCAGCGCCCAATACGGCACACCGACGGTGCGGCATGCCGCAGCCGCATTCGCGCTGATTTGCGCTGCATACGGATGCGTTGCGTCCGCAACCAGTGTGATGCCTTCGCTGCCGAGGTAGCGCGCCAGCCCTTGCGCGCCGCCAAAGCCACCGACGCGCACACCGCACGCAAGCCGTTGCGGCACACTGCCCAGACCCGCAAGACTGTACACGTGCGGCATGCCCAGAGCGCGCGCGATCTGCAACGCGTCGCCGGTGCCGCCCAGCAGCAGAATGCGCTTCATCGCGCCGCTCCCACGATATTGCCCTGGCGGTCGATCGCGAACATCTCGACCTCGACGGCAGCCGGCACGATACCGCGCGCAACCTGCAACGCGTGCGCGCACACGATGTCGCCGAGCGGCACACCGGCCGCGCTTGCCAGCGCCAGCGCCTGCTGGCTGGTATTGGCTGCGCAGATCGCCGCCTGCAGCGCGGCATCCGCGCGCTGCGCGCCGGCCCATGCGGCCAGCTGCGGCAAATCGATACTGGAATGACTGCTGTGCAGATCCAGATGACCGGCGGCCAGTTTGCTGAGCTTGCCGAAGCCGCCGCACATGCTGAGCCGCTCGACCGGCGCGCGCTTCAGATGCTTGAGCACCGCGCCGGCGAAATCGCCCATTTCGATCAGCGCGATATCGGGCATGCCGTAGTGTCTGCGCATCGCGTCCTCGCTCGCATTGCCGGTGCACGCGGCGATATGCATATAGCCGTTCGCGCGCGCGACGTCGATGCCCTGATGGATCGACGCGATATACGCCGAGCACGAAAACGGCCGCACGATACCCGTCGTGCCGAGAATCGACAAGCCGCCGACAATGCCCAGGCGCGGGTTCATCGTCTTCAGCGCGAGCGCCTCGCCGTCTTCGACGCCGATCGTCACGTCGAAACCGCCGCCGTACGCGAATTCGGCTGCGAGCTGTGCGAGGTGCTGCGCGATCATCTGGCGCGGCACCGGGTTGATCGCCGGTTCACCGACCGCCAATGTGAGCCCCGCGCGCGTCACGGTGCCGACGCCCGGCCCGGCGAAAAAGCCGACGCCCGGTTGCGCGCGCAACTTCACACGCGCGAACACCACGGCACCATGCGTGACGTCCGGATCGTCGCCGGCATCCTTGATGGTGCCGGCCTCGGCGCCGTCGGCGGTGAGGCGGCAGAACGTCAGCCGCATCGGCACGCGTTGCCCCTTCGGCAACACGATTTCGGCGACCTCGCTGACGCCGCCGCCCAGCAGCAGTCGCGCCGCGGCGAGCGAGGTGGCCGTCGCGCAACTGCCGGTGGTATAGCCGCTGCGCAGCGGTGCGGGCTGTTCGGGGGTTTCGTCGCGCATCACGTCACGGCTTGCGAGATTCGTACAGTGTGATCGGCAGCGCGGAGCGCCACGTATCGAAGCCGCCGAGCGGCTGCGCTTCGCTCAGCGCGATGCGCGTCAACGTGCCGCCGCGCTGCTCGCGCCATGTGGCGAGCGCGGCCTCGCCTTGCAGCGTCACCGCGTTGGCCACCATGCGGCCGCCCGGCTTCAGCGCGTTCCAGCATGCGTCCAGCACACCGGGCACGGTCGCGCCGCCGCCGATGAAAATCGCATCCGGCGCCGGCAGCCCCGCCAGCGCCTCGGGCGCGCGGCCCGCCACCAGCTGCAGCGCGGGCACGCCGAGCGCGTCGCGATTGTGTTCGATCAGGCGCCGCCGTTCGGCATGGCCTTCGATGGCCAGCGCGCGACACGATGGATGCGCGCGCATCCATTCGATGCCGATCGAACCGCAGCCCGCGCCGACGTCCCACAGCAACTCGCCGGGCGCCGGCGCCAACCGTCCGAGCGTCAGCGCGCGCACGTCGCGTTTGGTCAGCTGGCCATCGTGACGAAATACGCTGTCGGGCAAACCCGGCGTCAGCGCGACACGCGGCGCCACGCCATCCGCTCGACAGCACAGCGCGAGCAGATTCAGCGTGGCTCCAGGCGGTACCTGCCACGCGTTTGCGCAACCATCGATGCGGCGCTCGCGCGCACCGCCCAGATGTTCGAACACCGTGATGCGCGTCGCGCCGAAGCCGCGTTCGGTCAGATGCGCGGCCAGTTGTGCGGGCGTCGCGGCGTCGCTGCCCAGCACCAGCACGCGTGCGCCGTCATGCAGATGGAGATTGAGCGCGGCTAGCGGCCTGCCGACCAGCGACACGCAGGCCACTTCGTGCAGCGGCCAGCCTAGCCGCGCTGCCGCGATCGATAACGAAGATGGCGCGGGTAGCACGCGCATCTGCTCGGCGCCGACATGCCGCGCAAGCGTCGCGCCGACGCCGAACAGCATCGGGTCGCCGCTCGCCAGCACGCACACCGCTGTGTCGCGTTGCGCGAGCAGCGGTGCGATATCGAACGGACTGGGCCAGCGCTCGCGGCGCGCAGCGATGCGCGCCGGCAACATCGACAGATGGCGTTCGCCGCCGTAGATCACCGCTGCATCGAGCAGCGCACGCCGCGCCGCACGCCCCAGCCCGGCAAAACCGTCATCGCCTATTCCTACTACGGTTAGCCATGCCGGCATGCTGCGGGTCCTCGACGGGTTGGGTTGATGCCGGGCCGATCGCGGGAGCTTCCCGGTTCGGCCTCGCGTGCGCCGCGCTGCGCGAGCAACGCGGCGCGTAGTCACGCATGATACCGCGTGGCTCGCGCCGGCCGGCTTTCAACCGTTGCGCGCTGCGTGCCTCGCGCAGCGTACGACAGGCAAACGATGCACGCGTGCGTCGTACCGCTGCGCATCGGCGAAGTTACTCCACCACCCCTTGTACCGGAGCCCGCACGCCGCCATCCGACGACTGCTGACGCGTCGCATTCGGCGTAACCGACGACGGGCGGGCGGGCGAATGCGGAATCAGCTTCGTGCAACAGTCTTCCAGCTGCTTCGACAAGGCCACAAAGCCGCCGTCGACCTTGGCTTCCAGCGCTGCCGCCTGTTTCGCGCTGAGTTCCTGCCCTTGCGCGAGCACCTTCAGCCCTTCATCGACTTTGTCCAGCTTGCCGTCGACGGACCGAATGGCGTTGTCGATGTCGTTGGTCCGGCGCGTCTGATCCGCCATCTGCGAGCCGATGTTGCCCATCTGAGTACCGATGTTGCCCATCTGTGTATTGATGTCGCCCACCGAGCGCGTCAGCACGCCCATCTGGTCGGTGACCCGTTCCCGCCAGGTGCCGCCCCCGGCTACGCCCTGCTTGCGGCCCTCCGTATCGTCGTCACCGGTGGAGACCGGCGGCGTCAGAACAGGCTGGCTGGCGGGGAAATAGTAGTTGTTGTTAACGTACGGGATTTGCGACGTCGTTTGCATGTTCGACTCCTTCGAAAGCGTGATTCGTAAGTGAATGGATTACGGACACTCGATGCTGAAGAACTGAACCGTCGGTGCTTGGCGCTGTGGGCTGCCTCCTCGCGTAGTGAACATGGACGCCATTCTGGCGATGCACACGCAGCAAAGGAGATGGTGGAGCACCACATACGGCAGATGTGCGCAAACATTCGCATAGCGCACCAACGCGTGCAAATCCGCCACACCGATACGTAGCGACACATATCCGATGCGCGTTGAATCGTTCAATCCGATGCCACGTGCGGCAAAACGAAATTCGCCGTTCAATTGGCTTGCGATTAAGCAGTGCTATTTGCCCGATTCCAAATATCAATTGGTGAGCCTATTTCGATCACGCTTATATTGAGTGCCCCGCCCCTTAGGAAAAAAAGCATGCTGACAAAGCAAACCATATTCAGGTCGGTTCCGTTTGCCATTGCGTTTGCATTGGCATCCGGCGCCTACGCGCAGAACATGACACGCGACAACGGCTCGCCTGTGGGAGACAATGAAAATTCGCAAACCGCCGGCCCGGGTGGCCCGACGCTATTGCAGGATTCGCAGCTGATCGAGAAGCTGCAGCGCTTCGACCGCGAGCGCATTCCCGAACGTGTCGTGCACGCACGCGGCACCGGCGCATTCGGCACCTTCACGCCCGACGCCGACATTTCCGATCTGACGGTCGCCAAGGTGTTCACGCCGGGGACCAGCACCAAGGTGTTCGTGCGCTTCTCGACGGTGATGGGCTACCGCGGCTCGCCCGAGCAGGCGCGCGATCCGCGCGGCTTCGCGATCAAGTTCTATACGACACAGGGCAACTGGGATATGGTCGGCATCAACTGGCCGATCTTCTTCATTCGCGATGCGATCAAGTTCCCGGACTTCGTGCATGCGAACAAGCCGAGCGCGGTGACCGGCGTGCAGGACGCCAACCTCGCGTTCGACTTCTTCGCGCATACGCCCGAAGCGACCCATATGCTGACCCGTCTCTATAGCGACGAAGGCATGCCGGATTCATATCGGCATATGGATGGATTTGCCGTACATGCTTTTAAATTCGTCAATTCAAATGGCGAAGTCAATTATGTGAAATTCCATTGGAAAAGCGAACAGGGAATTCACGGGATTCGTCCGCAAAATATTGCCGCTTCGATTGGCAACGACTGGAACATGATGACCAACGATCTTTACGGCGCAATCCGTAAAGGCGACTATCCGAAGTGGGATCTGTACATCCAGGTGCTGAAACCGCAGGACCTGAACCAGTTCGACTACGATGCGCTCGACGACACCAAGGTCTGGAACACCGTGCCGGAGCGCAAGATCGGCACGATGGTACTGAACCAGGTGCCGGACAACTACTTCCAGTCCACGGAAGAATCGGCGTTCGCGCCGTCGCGCATGGTACCGGGCATCGAAGCTTCGGAAGACCGCATGCTGCAGGGCCGGCTGTTCGCGTACGCCGATACGCAGATGTACCGCCTCGGCGCGAACTTCAACGATCTGCCGATCAACCGGCCGATCGTGCCGGTGGTCAACGTGAACCAGGACGGCGCGCAGAACGCCGGCAAGCGCACCGGCGAAGTGAACTACGAGCCGTCGACGCTGGCCGAAATTCCGCAGGACCCGAAGTACAAGTACGTGCAGACACCGCTTGCCGGCACCACGCAGCAGGCGGCGATCCACAAGACGCTGAACTTCCGCCAGGCCGGTGAGTACTATCGCTCGCTGTCGTCGCAGGGCAAGAGCGATCTGGTCACCGCGCTGTCGGCCGACCTGAACCACGTGACCAACGACGCGAACAAGTACACGATGCTGTCGTACTTCTACAAGGCCGATGCCGACTACGGCAAGCGCCTTGCTGGCGCGACGCACGCGGACGTTGCGCGGGTCGCGGACATGGCGGCGAAGCTGCAGGAAAACTGACCGGCGGCGCGGCACGCCGCGCGCGCCACGCGCAGGCATCGGCTGCAGCGGCGGCCGATGCCTGCCGGCGCCGCCGTCTGCGCGTTGCTGTGCTTGCAGCCGTCGGCCGGCAACGGCAAACCGTTGCGCATGCAAGGACCCGCCGCCCTTCCCCCGGATCGATTTCAGCCCATGATGCGATTTCGTGCCGCGCGGCTCGCCGCGCTTTTATCGGTGTGCGCCGCGCTGTGCGCCGCATGCGCATCGACCCGTGAACTGCATGCGCCGCCATCGGCGGTTTCGGCGCAGCAACTGCGGCAATACGACGACGACTGGTTCGACGCTGCGCGTCTTGGTCGCGTCGATATCCTGCAGGCGCTGGTGCAAGCCGGCTATCCGCTCGATGCGACCACGCCGCAAGGTTATACGGCGCTGGTACTGGCCGCCTACGACAATCGACCCGACGCGCTGGCGTATCTGCTGAAGGCCGGCGCGAATCCGTGCGCCGCCGACCAGCACGGCAACACCGCGTTGATGGGCGCGCTGTTCAAGGGCGAGAGCGGCATCGCCCGCACCTTGATGCAGACCTCGTGCCCGATCGACCAGACCAACAACGCCGGTGAAACCGCGTTGTCGTTCGCGGCGCTGTTCGGCCGGCTCGACCTGTTGCCCGAACTGGTGGCGCGCGGCGCGAACCCCGATCACACCGACGCGCGCGGCAGCACCGCACTCGACACGGCGCGCACGCAGGGCAACCAGAGCGCGTTCGATGCGCTCGTCAAAGTCGGCGCTACGCACTAGGCACGGCATCCGGCACAACGCCTCCACAGCGCGCCGCGCGGCCCGCACCGCGGTATGGCGGCCCCGCTGTGGTCGTTTCGCGTAGCGAAAAAAGGCATAATAAGCGTCGCCGGTGCCCTTCGGGGCCGAAGAGGGAACACGCGTCACCGTGGCTGCCCCCGCAACTGTATGCAGCGAGTCCGCATCTGAACCGCGCCACTGGTCTAACCGGGAAGGCGGATGTAGACAGCGACCTGCGAGCCAGGAGACCTGCCGGCAACACTGTTCGTGCCAGCCAAACATCGGGCGGGGTGTACCGATGCCGAGCTTTCCCGCCGGCCCATGCGCCGCGAGAGCCCGGGCCGTCGCGCGACGCTTACCCGGTAACTGCCTTGAACCACGCCTTTCCTGCTGCCGATGCGCCCGCTAGCGCCGCCACGCCACGTGCTTCGGCGTGTCCGGGGCTGGTGCGCATCGTCGCGGCGCGCGACGGCGGTCTGTGCCGGATCAGGCTGCCCGGCGGCGCGCTCAGCGCAGATGCGGCGGACGCGATCGCGCAAGCCGCGCTCGCGCATGCATCCGGCGTGATCGAAGCGACCAATCGCGCGAATCTGCAGATACGCGGTGTGCGGCCGGGCGAACAGCGCGCGCTGATCGAACGGCTGCTTGCGGCCGGGCTTGGGCCTGCGGGAACCTTTGGGGCCGCCGGGATCGCAGCGAATGCACAAAGCGCCGAGACCGCCGAGACCGCCGAGACCGCCGAGACCGCCGGAATCGCGCCTATTGCGCGAGGCGCCGCAGCCACCGGCATCGACGCAAGCACCGGCGCGGTAAACCCCGTGCACGCGCAGCACCCCGCCAATCCCGCTGCCGACGACGTACGCAATCTGATGCTGAGCCCCACCGCGGGCCGCGATCGCGCAGCGCTGATCGACACGCTGCCGCTTGCCGAAGCAATCCTCGCGCTGCTGCGCGACGAGCCGCGCTTCGCCGCGCTATCGCCGAAATTCGCGCTGCAACTCGATGGCGGCGAACAGTTGACGATGCTCGGCCATCCACACGATATCTGGCTTGCCGCGCTTCCGGCCGCCGACGGGCCCTGCTTCGCATTCGGCCTCGCCGGTTGCGCGCCGGTTGCACCGCACGACCCACCCGCACTCGCCGCGGTACGGCCGGCCGACGTGCCGGCGCTGGTGCGCGCGCTGTTGCACGCGTTCGTCGATCTGGCGACGCCCGAGATGACCCGCATGCGCGATCTGCTGGCCGAACGACCGGCCGAAGCGCTGCTCGCTCACGCCGCGGCGCGCGGCGGTTTCGCGTTACTGCGGGACCCGCAGATCGCAGCCTGGCGCCGCTCGCCCGCGCGTGCCGCGTTACGTTTCGGCGTGCAGCCGCAGCGTAGCCCGGGCCTGTCGCATGTCGGCGCACAGCCGCCGCTCGGGCGCCTCGCTGCCGCCTCGCTGCGCGCGCTCGCCACGCTGGCGCGTGAAGCCGGCAGCGGCATGCTGCGCGTCACGCCATGGCAAAGCGTGCTGCTGCCCGATGTACCCGAGCGCAACGCGCAGGCGGCGCTCGCCGGCCTCGCTGCGTTGGGCTTCGCCTGCGCGCACACGCAGCCGCTGGCGCGCCTGATTGCCTGCGCGGGTTCGTCCGGCTGTGCGAAAGGCCACGCCGACACCAAAGCCGATGCAATGCGTCTCGCGCCAGATCTGCCATCGCAAGCGGAAGTGCATTTAAGCGGCTGCACGCGCTCGTGCGCGGCCGCGCATCCGGTGCCGTTCACGCTGCTCGCCACCGCGCCGGATCGCTACGATCTGTACCTGCGCGACGCGGCGCGCTCGCCGCAAGCCGAACCGGGCTTCGGCCTGTGTATTGCCCATAACCTGACGATCGACGCGGCCGCCACGCTATTGCAGCAGCGGTCCGCCCGGAGTTTCCCCGATGCTTGACTACATCCGCGATGGCCAGGAAATCTATCGCCAGTCGTTCGCAACGATCCGCGCGGAAGCGAACCTGTCGCACCTTCCCGCCGACCTCGAAAAGCTTGCGGTACGCGTGATCCACGCGTGCGGCATGGTCGACGTGGCCGACGATCTGCGTTTTTCCGTGGGCGCCGGCCGTGCCGGCCGCGCCGCGCTCGCGGCCGGCGCGCCGATCCTGTGCGATGCGCGGATGGTCGCCGAAGGGATCACGCGGGCCCGCCTGCCGGCCGGCAACGACGTGCTCTGCACGCTCGGCGACGCCAGCGTGCCTGCGCTTGCGCGCGAGCTGAACAACACGCGTTCGGCGGTTGCGCTCGAATTGTGGCGGCCGCATCTGGCCGGCAGCGTGGTCGTGATCGGCAACGCGCCCACTGCGCTGTTCTATCTGCTCGACATGCTCGATGCGGGCGCGCCGCGGCCCGCGCTGATTCTCGGCTTTCCGGTCGGCTTCGTCGGCGCGGCGGAATCGAAGGCGCTGCTTGCCGCGGACAGCCGCGGCGTGCCGTTCGTCAGCGTCGCCGGCCGGCGCGGCGGCAGCGCAATGGCTGCAGCCGCCGTCAATGCGCTGGCTGCGGAGGACGAATAGATGAGCGTACAACCAGATGCCGACACCACGGCACACGCGCCGCGCACCGCGCAGGCCGACGCGCAGCGCGCCAATGCGCGCGGCCGGCTGCTGGGCCTCGGCGTCGGGCCCGGCGACCCAGAACTGATCACCGTGAAGGCATTGCGGCTGCTGAAGGCCGCACCGGTGGTCGCGTATTTCGTCGCGAAAGGCAAGAAAGGCAACGCGTTCAGTATCATCGAAGCGCATCTGCACGACGCGCAGATCCATCTGCCGCTGGTCTATCCGGTCACCACCGAAGCGCTGGAACCGCCGCTGTCGTACGAAGCGATCATCGCCGACTTCTACGACACCGCCGCGCAGGTGCTCGCCGGCCATCTCGAAGCAGGACGTGACGTCGCCGTGATTTGCGAAGGCGATCCGTTTTTCTACGGTTCGTACATGTATCTGCACGACCGCCTCGCGGCGCGCTTCGACGCCGAAGTCGTGCCCGGCGTGTGCTCGATGCTGGGCGGTGCGGCGGTGCTCGGTGCGCCGCTCGTGTATCGCAACCAGACGCTGTCGGTGCTGTCCGGCGTGTTGCCCGAAGCCGAACTGAAGCGGCGCCTCGCGGACGCCGACGCAGCCGTCGTGATGAAGCTCGGCCGCAACTTCGACAAGGTGCGGCGCGTGCTCGACGAACTCGGCCTCGCGCATCGCGCGCTGTACGTCGAGCGCGCGACGATGGCGAACCAGCGCATCGTGCCGCTCGCTGAAGTGGACCCGATGGCGTCGCCGTATTTTTCGCTGCTCGTCGTGCCGGGGGAAAAATGGCAAGGCTGACCGCGCCGGCGATCGTCGTGCTCGGCAGCGGCGCGCTCGTCACCGCGCGCCGCCTGCAGCAGTGTTTTCCGGAGGCGCGTGTGCATGGGCTGCGCGACCGCGTGGAAGCCGAAGCCGACCTCGCGTTCGACGAACTCGGCGCGCATCTGCGCGACCTGTATGCGCGCGGCACACCGATCGTCGCATTGTGCGCGGCCGGTATCGTGATCCGCTGCGTGGCGCCGCTGCTCGCGAACAAAGGCGCGGAGCCGCCGGTGCTCGCCGTTGCCGAGGACGGCAGCGCGGTCGTGCCGCTGCTTGGCGGGCTCGCCGGCGTCAACGTGATGGCGCGCGAGATCGCGGCGGCGCTCGGCATCGCGCCGGCGATCACGACCAGCGGCGAGCTACGCTTCGGCACCTGCGTGCTGAATCCGCCGGACGGCTATGCGCTCGCGAGTCTCGCGCAAGGCAAACGCTTCGTGTCGGATCTGCTTGCCGGTGCAAGCACGCGAGTCGAAGGCGACGCGCCCTGGCTCGATGCCGCGCAACTGCCGCGCGCGGCGTCGGCGCGCCTTGCGATTCGCATCACGCCGCACGCATGGGACGGCAACGCCGACGAACTGCTGATCCATCCGCGCAGCGTGGTCGCGGCCGTCGACCATGCCGCCGATGCGGCGCAGCGCGTGCGCGACGCGCTGGCGGCACATGGGCTGGCGCCGCTGGCGCTGGCGGCACTGGTTGCGCCCGCAAACAGTTGCAGCGATCGCGCGCTCGAGCAGGCTGCGCGGGAATTGGGCGTGCCGCTGCGTTTTGCCGAAGTCGACACCGAGCAGTCAAAAGATCACGACGCCGGCACTGCTCGCGTTGTGCCTACGCCCCGCAGTCTGCTGACAAGCGTTCTACGGCAGCCTTGCGAATACCTTGAAACCGCCGCCGCCGGCGTAGCGCTGGCGCTGGCGCCCGCGCCGCTCGATACTGGCTCATTGGGCCGCGCGCGCGGCCGCCTGACGGTAATCGGCCTCGGCCCCGGCAGCGCTGAGCTGATGGCGCCGGCCGCGCGCGATGCGCTGACGCAGGCCACCGATATCCTCGGCTACGCGACGTACGTGAACATGGCCGGCCCATTTAGCGCCGGTCAGCAGTTGCACGCCACCGACAACCGCGAGGAAATGCAGCGCGCGCGCCACGCGTTCGAGCTGGCGTCGGCGGGCAAGCAGGTCGTGATGGTGTCGTCAGGCGACCCAGGCGTGTTCGCGATGGCCGCCGCGGTGCTCGAGGCGCTCGATGGCGCCGACGACCCGCGCTGGGCCGACGTCGAGCTGCAGATCGTGCCGGGCGTCTCCGCGGCAATGGCCACCGCCGCGCAAGCCGGCGCGCCGCTCGGACACGACTTCTGCATGCTGTCGCTATCGGACAACCTGAAACCGTGGTCGATCATCGAAACGCGCTTGCGGCATGCCGCCGAGGCCGATCTGGTCATCGCGCTGTACAACCCGGTGTCGCGCGCCCGCCCGTGGCAGCTCGACAAGGCGCTCGACATCGTGCGCCAGTGGCGCACGCCGCAGACCCGGGTGGTGCTCGGACGCGATATCGGCCGTCCGGGCGCGTCGCTTGCTACCACGACGCTCGGCGAACTGACGGGCGCCGCCGTCGACATGCGCACGATGGTGATCATCGGCTCGTCGACCACGCGCGGCTTTGCGCGCAGCGGCGGCGGCGAATGGGTCTACACGCCGCGCTGGTATCGCTGATGCGACGCTGGCGGGACGGTTGCGCGCGCAAGCAACGCCCGAGGTTTATGCGTGGCTAAACTTTGCGCGGCAGCGGACGATAACTACAGTTAACCTCTTCCATCGCTTTCACCGTCCGCCATGCAGACCACCGAAGACATCGCAGGGCCCGCCGCCAACCCTCCTCCGGTCTCACTTAATGAGCAGACGGTGCCGGTCGGCACGCCGCTCGAATGGCCGATCGTCGATGCAGACGGCACATTGCTGTTCGAACGCGGCGCCGTCGTGCTGGGGCCCGACGAACTGCGCTTTCTGTTCGCGCAGTTCCAGCCGCGGCGCGGCGACGTGACCGATGAGCCGACCGCCTCCGCCGCTGCGCCGAGCGACGCCGACCAGGACACGCCGCTGACGTTGCCCGAAACGCATCTGGCGATCGGCGCACTGATCGGCATGCGGCCGCAAACCGTCAGCAACGGGCCGATGTATCCGAGCCGCATCATCGGCTTTGCGCCGAACCAGTCGCTGTTCGCGATGCCGCCGTTATCGGGCGGCCGGCATCTGCCGCTGACGATCGGCGAAAACGTCGAGATCGTCGCGATCGCGAGCCAGGCGGTGTTCCGTTTCGTATGCACCGTCGATTCGGTATGTCAGCTGCCGTTCGACTATGTGGTGCTGTCGAGGCCTGGCGTGATCCGCCGGCTGCGCGAGCGCAAGTCGATCCGCGTGCGCGCGCGGCTGCCGGTGCGCTTCGGCCTCGATCCGCAAGGCACGGCTTACGAAGGACTCGGGCTGATGCAGACCGTCAGCGCGTTCGGCATGTCGTTCGCGACACCGTGGGTGGTCGGCGAAGTTGGGCGCCGCCTGCGCGTGTCGTTCCGGCTGCGCTCGAAGGACGTCGATACGATGGTGGAAACCACCGCGATCATCCGTAACGCGCACCCTGCCACCGAAGACGGCGGCCTGGCGACACACGGTATTGAGTTCGAGCAGCTCGACGCAGCGCAGCAGCTTGCGCTGAAGTCGTTCGTGTTCGACCGCATCGACGATGTGTCGTACTGGTCGAACGGCACGCGCTGAGCGGGCCGTTCAGGTCTCGGCGATCAGCTCGCCGGGGCGCATGCACACCCCGCCCCATGCGCTGGCGAGCGCAGCACAGCGGTTAAGCCGCGGCGCATCGCGCTCGAAATCGACGAACACGACGTGCTCCGCTGCAGCCGGCCGCAGCGGCGTATCGGCGCTGCGGCCATCCGACAGCACCCACAGCCAGCGCTGCTGCGCCGGCTTGCGGCGCGCGGCGCGTGCGAGCAGCTGTGCAGCGCTGTCGATGCCGGTCTGCAACGGCGTACCTCCGCCGCCGCCGATCGGCTGCAGCCAGCGTTCGTTCCACCAGCGCGGCACCGCGGGACCGAAGCGCAACGCCGCGCGCGTGCCGCTGAAGCAGATCAGCGCGGCCTCGTGACGGTCGGCGCGAGCGCGCTCGAAGCATGCGAGCAGCAGCCCTTTGGCGAGCGCGAGGCGCGCATCGGCCAGCATCGAACCCGAACAGTCGAGCACGAAGCAATGCAGCGCGCCCGGCGGCTGCGCGTTGCGCAGATAGCGCAGATGGCTCGCGCGCAACGGCTGCGGGCCTTTTGCCGCAAGGGTGCGCAGCCACGCGATGCGCGTGCCCGGCAAGCCGTCGTTTGCGCGTGCACCTGCCGGGGCTGGCCATCGAAGTCCGCTGCGCGAAGCGTCAGCGGCGGCGCCGCTTCGATGGCTCAGGTTTTTTTTAGCGGCAGCGGGATCACGCGTTTGACCGGCGTGGTGCCGGTCGGCTCGGCGGGCAGGTAGCCCCAGTCGGGTTCGGCTGGGGCGTGCGCGCTTTCTGCGGGGTCGGCCCCGTCTGCGGCGTCGCGGCCCGCGCGCGCGTCGGCGGGAGGCTGGTTCTGCGCGGCGTGCGTTGCGGCGGCCGGATTGCGCGGCTGATCTCGCGGCTGATCCCGCTGCGCGGCCGTCTCGCGCGGCTCATTCGCTGGCGCGGATTCAGGTCGTTGTCGATGCAACAATACCGAACCGGCCACCCGGTCGACATGCGTGGTCGTCACCGCGTCCGCGCCTTCGAATGCGGCGAGCGCACGCGCTGCGCGCAGCATCACCAGATCCGCACGCAAGCCGTCGACCTGCGCGGCGATACACAATGCGCTGACGTGCTCGTGCACCGCGTCGTCGAAGTGCAGCGACGGCAAGGCCGCGCGAGCCGCACGGATGCGCTCGGCACAATCCTGCTGTTGCGCCGCGTACTGCGCACGAAACAGCTGCGGGTCCAGGTCGAACGCAAGGCGTGCCTTGACGATGCGCTGCCGCAATTGCGCGTCGTAGCAGTTCTCCAGCGCCACCATCAGGCCGAAGCGGTCAGTCAGTTGCGGGCGCAACTCGCCCTCTTCCGGATTCATCGTGCCGATCAGCACGAAGCTCGCCGCATGGCTGTGCGATACGCCGTCGCGCTCGACGGTGTTCACGCCGCTCGCGGCCGCATCGAGCAAGGCGTCGACCAGCGCGTCGGGCAACAGATTCACTTCGTCCACATACAGCACGCCGCGATGCGCGGCGGCCAGCAGGCCCGGTGCAAAGCGCACCGCGCCGTCGCGCAGCGCGGCTTCGACGTCGAGCGTGCCGGCCAGCCGCTCTTCGCTCGCGTTGAGCGGCAAAGTGACGAATTGCCCTTCGGGCAGCAGTTCGGTCAGCGCGCGCGCCGCCGTCGACTTCGCCGTGCCGCGCGGCCCGCTGACCAGCACGCCGCCGATGCCGGGGTCCACCGCGACGAGCAGCAGCGCCTGCTGCAGCGCGCTCTGCCCGAGCAAAGCGCTGAACGGGAAGATCGCAGCGCGGTCGGCCGGGGTTGCGTTGATCGTTGCAGTCATCATGGCGTTCCTCAGCGCGATCCTTCGATAAGCTGTTCGCTCGCGAGCAGATGCTGTTCGATCTGCGCGCGGTAAGCGCCGGGCGACTGCCACAGTCCGCGCTGCATCGCTTCGACGAGACGCGCGCAGATCGAGTGCAGCGCATGCGGGTTGTGCGCCTGCAAGAACTCGCGGGTCGCCGTGTCGTTCAGATACGCATCGGCCACCAGCGCGTATTGATGATCCGCGACCACGCGCGCGGTCGCGTCATAGCCGTACAGATAGTCGACGGTCGCGGCGATTTCCGCCGCGCCCTTGTAGCCGTGACGCTTCACGCCATCGAGCCACTTCGGATTGACGACCCGCGCACGCACCACACGCGCGATTTCTTCTTTCAGCGGCCGCACACGCGGCGCGTCCGGGTTGCTGTGGTCGGCGTGATACAGCTGCGGCTGTGCGCCGGCGAAATGCCGCACGGCCGCGGCCATGCCGCCCTGAAACTGGTAATAGTCGTTCGAATCCAGCAGGTCGTGCTCGCGGTTGTCCTGGTTTTGCAGCACCACGTCGAGCGTCGCGAGACGCGTGCCGAACGCGTGCCGCGCTTCTTCGCCGTGGCTCTTTTGCGTGTACGCGAAGCCGCCGGATGCGAGATATGCATTCGCCAGGTCCGCGTCGGTCTGCCACTGGCCGGTGTCGATCGTCTGCTGCAAACCGGCGCCATAGCTGCCGGGCCGTGCGCTGAACACGCGCCAGCCCGCGCGGCGGCGCGCCTCGGCAGCATCGATGCCGCGCGCGATCCACGCATCGCGTTCGCGCAGCACGCGCGCGCGGATCGGGTTCAGATGCTCGGGCTCGTCGTCGAGATCGGCCACTGCCTGCACCGCCGCATCGAACAGATGCATCACGTTCGGAAACGCGTCGCGGAAAAAGCCCGATACGCGCAGCGTCACGTCGATGCGCGGCCGGTCGAACGCGGCAATCGGCATGATCTCGAAGTCGGTTACGCGGTGGCTGCCGGGCGCCCATTTCGGCCGCACGCCGATCAGCGCGAGCGCTTGCGCGATGTCGTCGCCACCAGTGCGCATCGTGGCGGTGCCCCATACCGACAGGCCGATCGCGCGCGGGTAGTCGCCGTGCTCCTGCAGATGCCGCTCGAGCAGCTGCTGCGCGGATTTCACTCCGAGCGCCCACGCGGCTTGCGTCGGGATCGCGCGGGTATCGACTGAATAGAAGTTACGGCCGGTCGGCAGCACATCGGGGCGGCCGCGCGACGGCGAACCGCTCGGCCCGGGCGGCACGAAGCGGCCCGCGAGGCCGCGTTGGAGCTGCAGCATTTCCTGCGGACCGCACGCGTCGAGGCGCGGCAGGATATCGTCGCGCACGCGCTGCAGTACGAGCGCGGTTTGCGGCAGCACGCCGGCATCGACATGCAGCGCGCGGTGGTTGGCCGCGCAACCGTGGTCGGCGAGCAGCTCGGCGAGCAACGCGGCCGCGAGCAGTTCCAGCCGCTCGCGCGTATCGCCGTGATGGCGCCACGGCGCATCGCTGACCTGTTGCAGCAGCGCGGGCCGCTCGCCATGCCACGGCGCCGACCAGTCGGCGTGCAAAGGATCGAACGGCGCATCGACCAGCGCGTCCACCCGCAGATCGCGCGCCAGCGCGTGAATCAGGCCGGCCTGCGCGCCCTGCCCGCCGCCGACCGGATAGCGCGCCAGCGCGAGCAGCGTATCGCGGCGCTGCACGCCGCGCGGCGATTCGCCGAACGTATGCAGGCCATCGCGGATCTGCGCTTCCTTCAGCTCGCACAGCCATGCGTCGACGCGTGTCAGCAGTTCGTCTTCGGCATCCTGGCCGCGCGGCGCGGCAATGCTCAGTTCCTCATGCAGCCGGTGCTGCACGATCGTCGCGAGAATCGTGCGGCGCAGCAGCTTCGCGCGGCGCGGGTCGACCATCAGCGCCTCGTAGTATTCGTCGACCTGACGCTCGAGATCCTGCAACGGCCCATAGTTTTCCGCGCGCGTCAGCGGCGGCATCAGATGATCGACGATCACCGCCTGCGCGCGGCGCTTGGCCTGGCTGCCTTCGCCCGGATCGTTGACGATAAACGGATACAGATGCGGCAATGGCCCGAGGATCGCGTCGGGCCAGCATGCATCGCTCAATGCCACGCTCTTGCCCGGCAGCCACTCGAGGTTGCCGTGCTTGCCCACGTGCACCACCGCGTCGATGCCGAACTGCTCGCGCAGCCAGAAGTAGAACGCGAGATAGGCATGCGGCGGCACCTGTTCGGCGTCGTGGTAGCTCGCGTAGTCGTTGGCTGTGCGGGTGCGCGCTGGCTGGATGCCGACGAACACGTTGCCGCAGCGCCAGCCGGCGATCATAAAGCGGCCGCGGCGCAGCGTCGGATCCTGTTCCGGCGGGCCCCAGTGCGCATTCAGCGCATCGCGCGCGGCCGCCGGCAGGCGCGCGAACTGGACGCGATAGTCGTCGAGCGACAGGCTTTGCAGCGCGGGCCGCAGATCGCGCACCGCCGGATCGTTGGTCACGCCCTGCGTCAGCAGGCCGAGCAGCGCGTCGCCGTCGGCAGGCAGTGGTTCGGTGAGCCGGTATCCCGCGTCGCGCAACATGCGCAGGATGCCGACCACCGACGCCGGGGTGTCGAGCCCCACGCCATTGCCGATACGTCCTTCGCTGACCGGATAGTTCGCGAGGATCAGCGCGAGTTTTTTGTCCGCATCGTCGAGCTTGCGCAGCCGGCACCAGCGCCGGCTCAGTTCCGCGACGAACGCGATGCGCTCGGCGTCCGGCTGGTAGCGCACCACGTCGACTTCGGTGTGCGCGCAACGATACGCGAGCCCTTTGAAGCTGATCGCCCGCGTAATGATGCGGCCGTCGACTTCGGGCAGCGCGACGTGCATCGCGATGTCGCGCGCGTTCAGGCCGTGGTTGTCCTTGAGCCAGTCGGCGCGATTGCCGCCGCTCAGAATCACCTGCAGCACCGGCGCGTCGCCCGCGATTGCCAGCGGTTCGGGATCGTCGATCGCGCTCGCCGCGAAGGCTGTGGTATTCAGCACCAGCGCGGCATCATGTTGCTCGCACAACTGTTGCACGACTGCGCGGCTCAACGCATCTTTCAGCGACGTGATCGCGATCGGCAGCGGATTGATGCGGCGCGCTTCGAGCGCGTCGATCAGCGCGTCGAACACCGCCGTGTTGGCCGCCTGCAGATGCGCCTTGTAGAACAGGATCGCCACCACCGGGACATCCGCCTGCCAGCGCGCCTGCCAGTGCTCGATGGTCGGTACGTCGTGCGCCGGATGGTAGAGCGCGGCGGCGGGCAGCGGCACCGGCGGCGCGGGCTCGCGCCCCCACGCCAGCGCGTGCCACGCAATACAGCGCAGGAAGCCTTCCGCATTCTGCTGGCCGCCTTCGCGCAGATAGCGCCACAACAGGTGGCACAGTTGTGCGTCCGCGGTGCTGCGCGCGGTGAGGTTCGGGTCTTCCTGCAGATCGCCGGAAAACATCGCGAGCGTCTGCTGTTTGCGTTCGGCGAGCGCGACCACCTGCTCGATGCCGTAGGGCCAGTAGGCTTCGCCGCCCAGATGATCGACCACCACGACGCGTGCATGCTGCAGCACGTCGTCGACGTAGAAATCCACCGACGCGGGCTGGCGCAGATACGTGACGTTGGCGAGACGCACGCTCGGAAAGCCGGCAGGCAGACGCGACACGACGCTCGCCAGCAGCGACAGCGTCGTATCCGCGGAACTGAGCACGACGATGTCGGCTGGCCGCTGATCGATGCGGATCACGCCTTGCGTATCGTCGACGAAGCCGCCCGGTGTGGTGCGCAGCAAATGCATGACGGCGCCGCGTTATGCCTGCGGCGCAGGCTGTGCGCGCGGCGCTGCGTGCGCTGCCAGCGCGTCGTCCAGCGCGCGCTGCAGCACCGGCTGCTCGAGATCCGCGCCGATCATCACGAAACGGCTCAACGATGCTTCGCCCGGTTGCCAGCGGCGGTCGAAATAGCTGTCGAAGCGGCGCCCGACGCCCTGCACCACCAGACGCATCGGCGCCTCGGGCAGCGCCGCGAAGCCCTTTACGCGGTAGATCGTGTGCTGCTCGACCACGCTCTGCAACGCCGCAAGCACCGCCTCGCGCGAGCTCGCGCGCGCCTCGACCACCACCGAATCGAATTCGTCATGATGGTGATCGGCATCTTCCGCGGAACCGTGGTGATCGTGCCGCAGGTGAATCGTTTCCTCGGAAGCCGATTCGAGCCCCAGCAGCGCGTGCAGATCGAGCTGGCCGTTGTGTGCGCGCACAACCTTCACCTGTGCGGGAATTTCCGCGCGAATCGTTGTTTCGACGGCATTTTGCTGCGCGTCGTCGAGCAGATCGGTTTTGTTCAGGATCACCAGATCCGCCGCGCTCAACTGGTCTTCGAACAGCTCGTGCAGCGGCGATTCGTGATCGAGATTCGCGTCGGCCTTGCGCATCGCGTCTACGGCCGCAGGATCTTCGGCGAACTGGCCGGCCGCCACGGCCGGACCGTCGACCACCGTCACCACCGCATCGACGGTGAAGCTGCTTTTGATCGACGGCCAGTTGAAGGCCTGCACCAGCGGCTTGGGCAGCGCGAGTCCGGAGGTTTCGATCAGCACGTGATCGATGCTGTCGCGCCGCTCGACCAGTTCTTCCATCACGGGAAAAAACTCTTCCTGCACGGTGCAGCACAGGCAGCCGTTTGCCAGTTCGTACAGTTGACCCTCGATTTCGCGGCCGTCCGCGTCGCAACCGATGCCGCATCCCTTGAAGATTTCGCCGTCGATGCCGAGTTCGCCGAACTCGTTGACGATCACCGCGACCCTCAGGCCGCCGGCATGTTGAAGAATATGGCGCAACAGTGTGGTTTTACCGCTGCCGAGAAAGCCCGTGACGATCGTCACCGGGATCTTGCGCATCTGGGTTTGCATGGGCGACGTGAAATGCATGAAGTGGTGGACGGAACGCCGCACCCCGCGGCGTCAAGCCTGCACTTCCGGCCGGTATCCGGGCTGGCGAGAGCGCCGCTTCACCTTCCCACACGAGTAGACGATTTCTCGCGCAGTGGTTGTCTGGGGGCGCGGCCTTGCGCGCCGCCAGCGAAGCCGGCTCTGCATCGCCTCACGCGATGCGCTCGCCTTCCGTTGCGGGGGCAGCACAGGTTGACCCAGTCGCCGCGCGGCGGCGGACGGGCCCGCTGTTTCCCGTTTAACTGCGCACGCGGGAACGCGCGCGCGAGCACCAGAAGTGCGTGCGAGTGTAGGCCGCGCGATGCGGTGCGTCAAGAAAGCCGGCTGCAAGGATCGCGGCACATTGCGCTGCGGATGCGCTTCAGGCCGTGCCCGGGCGGCGGCGCTCACGAAAATTGCGCAGCAAGCTTCGCCAGATAGTCTTCGATCGGCATCGACGCGCGCAGCGCCATCAGGTCCTTCGACATTTGTCCGACCAGCGTGCGGAATTGCTTGTTGCGGCCCGTCGCGAGTGCGTAGATCTCGTCGACGATCAGTTGCGGATCGTCGCGCAGATTCGGGTCGCTCGACGCGAACAGCGCCTGCACTTTTTCGACGATGCGATCGTAGTCCCTGACCTGCGGGTCCGTGCTGAACTTCATATTCGCCGCGAAGCTGTTGTCCTTGAAGCCGCCCGGCTCGACCAGATGAAGATCGATCGCAAGCGGCGCGAGTTCGTAGTACAGCCCCTCGATCAAGCCCTCCAGCGCGAACTTCGACATGTTGTACAGCGAGCCGGTCGGCACCGCCGTCGTCACGCCCATAAACGAACTGACGTTGATGACCTTGCCGCGCTTTTGCTCGCGCAGATGCGGCAGGAACGCGCGGATCACGTTGAGCGGGCCGCGCACGTTGACCGCCAGCTGCCAGTCGATGGTGTCTTCGCTCGCGAATTCGAGCGGGCCGTATGCGCCTACGCCGGCGTTGTTGACGACTACGTCGACACTGCCGAAGGTAGCGATCGCGTCGCGCGCAGCGCGTTGAGCTTGCGATGCGTCGGTCACGTCGAGTTCGAACAGACGGATCCGCTCGTGCTGCGCCAGTTCGCCGCCGCCTGTGGTGTCGCGCAGCGTCGCGGCGACGTTCCAGCCCTGTTCCGCCAAATGCAGCGCGGTGCGTTTGCCAAGGCCGCTGCTGGTGCCGGTGATGAAGACTGTGTGGGGCATGAAGCTACTCCAAGGAGGTGCAGCGCGCTGGCCGCTAGTTGTGATCTTTCGTCTGTTATTGACTTATCCATCAATAACATCGAGAAATAAGAAGAATTTCGCAAACAATTTATTCGCGCATATTTTCATAACTTGATCATTCAGTCAATAATTGAAAACACAACCCATCGTCGTTGCCGAGGATCCCGGCGACAAATGTCCGTGCAAACCGACTGGATCAGGTGGCGACCGCTCCGTCGCCCACCCACCCGCCTGTGCTATCGTATGCGCGCGTCCGGTGCCGCTCTGCGCTTCATGCGCAGAGCGGTTAAACGGGAAACAGGAAAGCGCGGCTTGCGCCGTTGCCGCCAAACCTGTGCTGTCCCCGCAACGGTAAGCGGCCAGCGGATCGATTCCGCACAGGCGTTTTCGAAGCCACTGCCCGTCGACACGGGTGGGAAGGTGAAGCGCCTGCGGCCGTCAGCCCGGATACCGGCCGGACGCAAGGGGGCGAACGTCACGCTCGCCGATCGCCGGTTCCGCGGGGGACGGACACGGGCGCCCACGCGCGGTGTGCACTCTGCTGCTGTCATCGCGCCCGCTATGTGACATCGCATGACGTCTGTTCATTTCGCGCTCGCCGAGACCCGGCATGCGCTGGCCTCACCTCCCGTGCATGGCGGCGACCGATGAAACGCCTCGCGCTCGGCATCGGCTGCAGGCGCGGCACGCCCGTCGAACAGATCGACGCGGCCGTGCGCGACGCGCTCGGCACGCATTCGATCGATGAAGTCGCAACCATCGCCACCATCGATTCAAAAGCTCAAGAACCTGGCCTGATGGCGTTTTGCGCGCGGTATGCACTGCCGCTGCAGACGTTCTCGCGCGCGCAGATCGAGAACGCGCCCGCTGTGCCGACAGCTTCGGCGGCCGTGCGCGCGCACGCCGGCATCGACGGCGTCTGCGAGCCGTGCGCACTGCTCGCCGCTCCAGCGGGCCAGCTGATTACCCCGAAACGCGTGCTCGGCGGCGTGACCGTTGCGATCGCAATTGTCGATACGGTTGCCGGCGCAACCAGCGCAACCAGCGCCGCGAACGCAACCGATGCGACCCGCACAAGCCGCGCCGCACCCCCATCCAACGCACAGGACCCGCAATGAAAACCGATCCCGAAGCGCATCTGCGCATGACGCAGCGCCGCCGCGAAGGCCATGAGAAAAAGCAGGCCGAGGCCACCATCGAAAAAGGCCTGCTGATCGTCAACACCGGCACCGGCAAAGGCAAGACCACCGCCGCCTTCGGCATGGCCGTGCGCGTGCTCGGTCACGGCATGAAGCTCGGCGTCGTGCAGTTCATCAAGGGCGCGCTGCATACCGCTGAACGCGATTTCCTCGGCGGGCTGCCGAACTGCGAGTTCATCACGATGGGCGATGGCTATACGTGGAACACGCAAAACCGCGACGCCGATATCGCGACCGCACGCAAAGGCTGGACCGAGGCGCGCCGGATGATCGAAAGCGGCGACTATCAGATGGTGATTCTCGACGAGCTGAACACGGTGCTGAAGTACGAATACCTGCCGCTCGACGAAGTGCTCGGCGTGCTCAATGCGCGGCCGCCGATGCTGCACGTCGTCGTGACCGGCCGCCACGCGCCCGACGCGCTGATCGACGCAGCCGATCTCGTCACCGAGATGCGCATCGTCAAGCATCCGTACCGCGAGCAGCACGTGAAGGCGCAGCGCGGCGTGGAGTTCTGAGCGATGACAGCGTGTCCCGCGCTTTTCATCAGCGCACCTGCTTCCGGCCAGGGCAAGACCACCATCACTGCCGGTCTCGCGCGGCTGCATCGCCGCGCGGGCCGGCGCGTGCGGGTGTTCAAGACCGGGCCGGATTTCCTCGACCCGATGATTCTCGCGCGCGCGAGCGGCGCGCCGGTCGAATCGCTCGACTTGTGGATGGTCGGTGCGGAGCGCTGTCGCGCACTGCTCGCGCAAGCCGCTCGACAAGCCGATCTGATCCTGATCGAGGGCGTGATGGGGCTGTACGACGGCACACCGAGCAGCGCCGATCTTGCGGCCGCGTTCGGCGTGCCGGTAGTCGCGGTGATCTCGGCGAAGGCGATGGCGCAAACTTTCGGCGCGGTCGCATTCGGCCTTGCCCACTATCGCGAAGATGTACCGGTGCATGGCGTGTTCGCGAACCGCGTCGGCTCGGCGCGGCATGCGCAGATGCTCGAAGAGGCGCTGCCGCAAGGTCTGCGATGGATGGGCTCGATCGCCAGCAGCGCGGACATCGAACTGCCGGATCGGCATCTCGGCCTCGTCCAGGCCGCGGAAATCGACGACCTGGAGCGGCGGCTCGAGCGCGCCGCCGATGCGCTCGCGCATACACCGCTCGCGCAACTGCCGGCCGCCGTATCGTTCGACACGCCGCCGGCGAACCTGTCCGGCGAATCTCAGCCGGTACAGCCGCATCTGCTCGAAGGCGCACATATCGCCGTGGCGCGCGATGCGGCGTTTTCGTTCATCTACCCGGCCAACCTCGCGCTGCTCGAAACGCTGGGCGCGCAGGTCAGCTTCTTCTCCCCTTTGGCCGGCGAGCCAGTACCCGATTGCGCGAGCGCGCTGTATCTGCCGGGCGGCTATCCGGAACTGCATGCGGCAACCCTCGCGCGGCAGTCGTCGAGCGCGAACTCGGTGCGCGCGCACGTCGCCGCGAACAAACCCGTGTTCGCCGAATGCGGCGGTCTGCTATACCTGCTCGAAAGCCTGACCGACACCGATGGCACGACCACGCCGATGCTCGGCCTGCTGCCCGGTCACGCGCGCATGCAAACCCGCCTCTCCGCACTCGGCATGCAGCAGCTCGACGGCTTGCACGGCACGCTGACCGGCCACACGTTCCACTATTCGCAGGTGAACACGCCGCTCGCCCCCATCACGCACGCATTCCGGCCGCAATCGGCTACCCTAGGCGAAGCGGTGTATCGCGCCGGCCCGATCGTCGCGACTTATATGCATAGCTACTGGCCATCCAACCCTGCGTTTACGGCGGCACTCTTTCATGGCAACGCGTTTTAACGATGCCGATCGCGCGGCGGTCTACCGCGCCATTTACGAAAGGCGCGACATGCGCCACTTCGTGCGCGGCCCGGTCGATCCGGCCGTGCTGCAGCGCCTGCTGGAGGCCGCGCATCATGCACCCAGCGTCGGCTATATGCAGCCATGGCGCATGGCGCGCATCACCGACCCGGCCCTGCGACGCGCGCTGCACGAAACGGTCGAACGCGAGCGCGTGAATACCGCCGATGCGCTTGGCAAGCGGCGCGACGAATTCATGAAGCTGAAGGTGGAAGGCATGCTCGACTGCGGCGAGCTGCTGGTGATCGCGCTGATTGACGGGCGCGAAACGCATGTATTCGGCCGTCGCACGCTGCCGGAGATGGATCTGGCCTCGGTGTCGTGCGCGATCCAGAATATGTGGCTCGCCGCACGCGCGGAAGGCATCGGCATCGGCTGGGTATCGCTGTTCGATCCGAACGAGGTGCGCGCGCTGCTGCGCATGCCCGAAGGCGCAAAGCCGGTGGCGATTTTATGCGTCGGGCAAATCGACGAGTACTATCCGGAACCGATGCTGGAGATGGAACACTGGGCGACACGCGTACCGCTCGACACCTGCGTGTTCGAAAACCTGTGGCCGCAGCGCGCCGCTGACGCCGGCGCCGACACGAACCGGCCATGACGGCGCGCGCGAGGCGCAGCGCACAGCTGGCCTCACGGCGCGCCGCGCGTTACTCGTTTTCCTCGAAATAGTAGTGGCCAAACTTGGCCTGCTTGGTACGGATATAGCGCTCGTTTTCCTCGCGCATCGGAATCGCCAGCGCCACGCGCTCGCATACCGGAATGCCGTGTTTGGTCAATGTGTCGAACTTGTTCGGGTTGTTGCTCATCAGCCGTACCGACGTGACCCTCAGCATGCGCAGAATGCCGGCCGCCGAATCGTATTCGCGTGCGTCTTCGGGCAGGCCGAGGTCGAGATTCGCCTCGACGGTGTCGCGCCCCTGCTCCTGCAGCGCGTACGCGCGGATCTTGTTCGACAGCCCGATGCCGCGCCCTTCGTGACCGCGCAGATACAGCAGCACGCCGCAGCCTTCCGCCGCGATATAGCGCAGCGCGAGGTCGAGTTGCTCGCCGCAGTCGCAGCGATACGAACCGAGCACGTCGCCGGTCAGGCATTCGGAGTGCAGGCGGGTCAGCACTGACTGTTTGCCGGCGACGTCGCCCATCACCAGCGCGACGTGTTCCGCATCGCCGTCGACGACGCGGAACACATAAGAAGTAAACGTACCGTAGCGGGTGGGAAGCGTGGCTTGGGCGTCGAGCACGACGCATTCGCCGTTACGTGTGCCGTCGGCTAGCGACAGATCGTGAGACGTGGGCATGGCATTGAACGAATGACAGACATGAACCCGTGAAAAACCGGGGATGAAGTACGGAACTGGAGTTTACCGCTAAACGCCAAATTCCATCTTGCACGCATCGCTGCGCCAGGCAGCTCGTCGCAGACCTAAGCGGAGGGCCGAAGGCGACCGAAGGCAATCCGAAGGCAAGCTTGAATGGCGGCCTCGATCGCCGCTTTGATCACCGCCCGAATCATCGCCCGACCGGTGCAGCATGAATCGCAGCCATGACACATAACAGCCACGAAGCCGGCCGCGGCAGGCACTCCTACCCAATGCGCGCATCCGCACCGGCCCGCATCGCGGCGCGCGCAAGCTGCGCCTATACTGGTTTGGCCAGTCCCAGAACAACAGCGCGCCGCACCGGTGTGCTGCATTGCGAAAACGGAGCCGCTCCATGACTAGCGTTGCCCAGGTGCTCAAGTCGAAACCGGACCTGACGGTCTACACGATCGAAGCGTCAGATTCCGTCTACAACGCAATCAAGCTGATGGCAGAAAAACAGATCGGTGCCCTGCTCGTTACCGAAGGCAGCGCGATTGCCGGCATCGTCACCGAACGCGACTATGCGCGAAAGGTCGTGCTGATGGACCGCTCGTCGAAATCGACGCCGGTCAGCGAGATCATGAGCAAGGCGGTGCGCTTCGTGCGCCCCGACCAGACCACCGACGACTGCATGGCGCTGATGACCGAACGCCGCATGCGCCACTTGCCGGTGCTCGAGAACGGCAAGCTGGTCGGCATGGTGTCGATCGGCGACCTCGTGAAGAACATCATCGCCGAGCAGCAGTTCACGATCCAGCAACTGGAGCAATACATCACCGGCACAAGTTAGCCGGCTGCCGGAAGCGCACAGCGAAGCTAAAAGCGCGTCACGGAACCGCAGCACAGTGGCGGCCTGCATGGCAGGTCGTGCATGCGTATTGGGCAGACGCGGGGCAGACGCGGGGCAAACCCGGGGCAAATGCGGGCGCCAATGCTGGGCAAAGCGCCGCAAACACGCGAAAAGCGCGGGCAATACGCCACGGCGCGGCTTGCGGGGCACAAAAAGGCGGAAAAAAAGCCCAATCCGTTCGGCTTGGGCTAAGCCACCATAAATGGCGGCGGAGGTTCTGGAACTCCCATCGCAAACCGGCCCGCGTATCGATGAAGCAACGCGGGCCGGTTCGTGGGGTAATGCTGACGGTGACCGGGTCAGGCGTGGATCAGACTCGATCCGCAGTATGCATGCTCCCGGTTATCTGTGCAGCGAAACGCGCAAGCGCGGCCGATGCGTGCCGCGCCATGCTGGGCGCTCGTCTGCTTACTGCGCGCTTCTAATCGCTTAATGGCCGAAATACACCGAGCCCGGCTGGTTGTTCAGCGTGGCCGGCGCGCCTGCCTGCGACGAACCGCCGGCGTTGCTGCCGTAGCCCGTATCCGCTGCCGGCGCCGGCTTCGCGGCAGGCGCTTGCGCAACTGCTTGCGCCTGTTGCGCTTCGACGCGGCGCTCCGCTGCCTGCAGGTCTTGCGGGTACGTCGTGTCGTTGGCGGTGGCCGGGTTGTAGCCGGCCTTTTCCAGTTGAATCAGTTCGGCGCGGACTTGCGCGCGGGTCAGGCCCTGGCTCGACTGCGCGAACGACACCACAGGAGCAGCAAGGACAGTAGCGATAACGACGGCTTTGATCAGCGATTTCATGACAATTACCTCCAGAATTTTGTTTTGCCTTGCCTCCCGCACCGTGCGGGAAGTCAGTAACGACAGTTTAGTCACCGTGTCACCAAGGGAAAACCCCTATTCGGGAGATTATTAATTGCAGACAGCGCAAAAATCGACGGCAATTCGGTACGAAAACGAATTGAAAGCTAGGTTTACGACGCCGAATCGGCGTCTGGGGCGAGCGCCAGCAGCTTGCGCGGACCGCTGACGAACGGACTGCCTGGCACATAGAAGCGCAGCAGCTGGTGCATCTCGCGCGACAGCCCGATGCGTTTGGTCGCGGCCACCGGCGCCGCGCCGCCCCCTTCGAGGCGGCCGAACCACAGCCCGCGACCGGTGCACAGATCGACACCGTCGAGCGATGCATCGATGCCGAACGCAAGCGTCAGACGCCCCGGGCCGCGCGCAAGGTCCGCCAGCCTGACACCGGGCCGGCGTGCCTGCATCAGCACGAGCCCGTCGAGCGGCTCGACCGCGCGGACCAGCACGCCGGCGCCGACGTCTTCCGCTTCGCTCGATACGTTCAGCATGTACGACACCCCATAGGTGAGCCGCACATACGCATGGCCGCGCGCGAGAAACATCGAGCCGTTGTACGGCCGCCGTCCGGGAAACGCATGGCTCGTCGAATCGCCGAGCGGGTACGCCTCCATCTCGACGATCCGTCCGCTGATGCGCCCTTCCGGCAAGTCGTGCACGAGGCACTTGCCGACCAGATAGCGGGCCAGCTCCACCGTGTCGACCGGCAGGTCCGCGCGCGTCAGCGGCGCAATCCGTTGTGCCAAAACCTCACCCATCTTTGTTATGCGGTCACTGTGGAACCAATTGCGGTATCTTTACACTCCGACAAACATCCGCATGGTGCCCGTAACGAAGCAGCCGCGGGGCTCACCTCGGGTTTGTACCGTAGACCGCAACACCGTTCCAAGCGTTTTCATCCCAGAAGTAAAGAGAAGTTGGCAGTGCAGGGGTCCCCTTGCGGGGCCGATCATCGCTCAAGCATGACAACAGGAGAAAGTGAATGAAGGCGATCAAGGCAATCAAGGCGGTAGGCGGCGCAATCATCGTGCTCGCGTCGATCAACGCGTTCGCACAAGCCAGCGGGACGGACGCTGCTGCATCGGATATGTCGCAGCAGCAAAGCGCCAAGCAGCAGTACAAGGCGGTCAAGAAGGCGGACCGTGCACAGGCGCGCAAGGTACGTTCGGCACTCGCGAAGGCGAAGGGCATCAGCGCAGCCAACATCCTCGTGCGCTCGCGCGACGGCAACGTGACCCTCGAAGGCTCGGTGCCGGAGCAGCCGCAAGTCGACCTCGCTACCACGGTGGCGCAAGGCGTGCCCGGTGTGAAGTCGGTCAAGAACGCGCTGACGATTCGCCCGGTCGGCCAGTAAGCCGTAATGCAATGCACCGCTCTTCTTCGTGAAGAGCGGTGTCCGCCTCAAGCGGCAACAAGCCTCCCCAACAAAGCGCCTTCCCGCCGGTTCTTCCCAGCCGCTCAAACTGCTTCCCAACTGCTTCCCAGCTACTCCATCCGCTTCCCACCGCTGCATCGCGCCGATTCTTCCCGCTGCGCCGCACCGCTATCTCCCATCGCGTCACTCAGCCCTCGAACGCCCGCCGCATCTCCCGCGCAATCACGATCTGCTGGATCTGCGTGGTGCCCTCGTAGATGCGAAACAGCCGCACGTCGCGGTAGAACCGCTCGATGCCGTATTCGCTCATATAGCCCGCGCCGCCGAAGATCTGTACCGCGCGATCGGCAACCCGCCCGCACATTTCGGTGGCGAACATCTTCGCGCACGACGCCTCGCTGGTGACGCGCTCGCCGGCATCGCGGCGCCGCGCCGCATCGACGATCATGCAGCGCGCCGCGTAGATATCGGCGCGGCTATCGGCGAGCATCGCCTGGATCAGCTCGAATTCGACGATCGGTTTGCCGAACTGCTTGCGCTCGATCGCATAGCGCAGCGCATCGGCGAGCATCCGCTCGGCGGCGCCGGTTGCCACCGCGGCGATATGCAGACGCCCTTTGTCGAGCACTTTCATCGCGGTCTTGAAGCCGATGCCCTCCTGTTCGCCGATCAGATTGACGGCCGGCACGCGGCAGTTGTCGAAGATCACGTCGCAGGTATGCGCGCCGCGCTGGCCCATCTTGCGATCGATCTTGCCGAGCGACAGGCCCGCCGTGCCCGCCTCGACGACAAACGCCGAGATCGCGCCCGCGCCCTTGCCCGCCGGATCGGTACGCGCCATCACGGTAAACAGGCCCGCCTCCGGCGCATTGGTGATGAAGCGCTTGGTCCCGTTCAGCACATAGTGATCGCCGTCGCGCACGGCGCGGGTGCGCAGCGACGCCGCATCGGAACCGGCCTCGGGTTCGGTCAGGCAAAAGGAACCAATCAGGTCGCCGGACGCGAGCCGCGGCAGATACTTCTGCTTCTGCGCCGGTGTGCCGTCGACCACGAGGCCGGTCGAGCCGATGCCGTTGTTGCTGCCGATCGCCGAGCGGAACGCCGGCGAGGTCTTGCCGAGTTCGAACGCGGCCAGTACCTCTTCCTCCATCGTCAGGCCGAGCCCGCCGTATTCTTCCGGAAGGCATAGGCCGAACAGTCCGAGCTCCTTCATTTCCTGCAGCAGCGGCGCCGGAATCTGGTCGGTCTGTTCGACGATTTCCTCGTTCGGCACGAGCCGTTCACGGACGAAGCGTGTAATGCTGTCGAGCAGCAGGTTCAAGGTTTCCTGATGTCTGATCACGACCGTCGAAGCCTCAATGTAGATGCTGGTTGCGATAAAATAACTATATATTTTAACGGATTAGCATACATTTCTAATCTAGAAGATTAACTTTAGCGGACGGCTTCGCGAAGCGCGTGGCGAGCACGCGCCGAACCATACGAAAGGAATAATCCGAATGGCCACGTCGACTGTGCAACCCCGCTGGACCCTGATCACGCCGATCGTCGCATGGATCGTGCTCGGCGCAGCATTCGCGCTGCCCGGCCACGGTGCGCTGCTCGCGCTGGTCGGCATTGCGCTGGCCGGCTCGGTGTTCGCCGGCGTGCATCATGCGGAAGTGGTCGCGCATCGCGTCGGCGAGCCGTTCGGCACGCTGGTGCTGGCGGTCGCCGTGACGGTGATCGAGGTTGCGCTGATCGTCTCCGTAATGTTGTCGAGCGGGCCCGAGAAGGCCGGACTCGCGCGCGATACGGTGTTTGCCGCGGTGATGCTGGTGTGCAACGGCATTGTCGGCATCTGTCTGCTGGTGGGCGGCCTGCGTCATCGCGAGCAGGACTTCCAGGCGCGTGGCGCAAGCGCGGCGCTTGCCGTGCTCGCGTCGCTATCGGTGCTGACGCTGGTGATGCCGAACTACACACATACCAGCCCAGGCCCGATGCTGGCGCCCTCGCAGCTGGCGTTCGCGGGCGTGTCGTCGCTGGTGTTGTACGGCGTGTTCGTGTTCGTGCAGACGGTGCGCCATCGCGACTATTTCCTCGCCAACGTGCCCGACGAAAACGCCCATGCCGAACCGCCGCGGACGGCCGTCGCGCTGTTGAGCGGCCTGTTGCTGGTGGTGTCGCTGGTGGCGGTGGTGCTGCTCGCCAAGCTGCTGTCGCCGGCGGTCGAGCGCGCGGTGGCCGACGCGGGCGCGCCGCCGGCCGCGGTCGGTATCGTGATCGCCGCGCTGGTGCTGCTGCCCGAAGGGGTTGCCGCGGTGCGCGCGGCGCGCGCCGACCGGCTGCAGACCAGCCTGAATCTCGCGCTCGGCTCCGCGCTTGCCAGCATCGGCCTGACGATTCCAACGGTGGCCGTGGTGTTTCTGGCCAATGGCCAGGCGCTGCTGCTCGGCATCGACGGCAAGGACACGGTCATGCTGACGCTGACGCTGATCGTCGGCACGTTGACCTTGAGCTCCGGCCGAACCACGATCCTGCAGGGCGCGGTGCATCTTTCGCTGCTGGCGGCCTACCTGTTCTTGTCTGTGGTGCCTTGAACCGGCCGGTGCGTGCCCGTCACGCGGCCGGCCCGCTCGCGTCCTTCCCGCAGCGCCCCGCCAGCCACGCGCGAAACAACTCGACTTTCTGCTGATGGGCGACGCTGTCCGGATACACGAAGTAATAGCGCGCACCGGTCGTCAGCACCGCGTCGAACGGCCGCACGAGGCGCTGCGCGGCCACGTCCTCGCCGGTCAGCTCGACGTCGCTGATGGCCACGCCGAAGCCCTGCAGCGCGGCATTGGTCGCGAGATCGAGCGTATCGAAGGTCGGCCCGCGGCCCGCATCGACGTCGCGCGCCGCATCGATATGTTCGAGCCACGCCTGCCAGTCGCGGTGATCGCGCGTCGGATGCAGCAGCGTGTGACGCGTGAGGTCCGCGGCGCTCGCGAGCGGTTTGTCCTGCAGCAGTTGCGGCGCACACACCGGCGTCAGACGCTCGTCGAATAGCGGCAACGCCTGCATGGCCGCGCCCGGTGCACGCGCATAGACGATCGCCGCATCGAACGGCTCCAGCTGAAAATCGACGTCGTGCTGCCACGTGGTGGTGATCTGCACGTGCAGGTCCGGATATTCGGCCTGAAACTGCATGATTTTCGGCAGCATCCAGCGCATCACGCAGGTCGGCACCTTGAGCGCGAGATCGGTGCGCTGGCGGGTCAGGCGCAGCGAGACTTCCTCGATGCGCGTGAAGCTTTCTGCGACCGCGGGCAGCAGTTGCTCGCCTTCGGCGGTCAGCGTGAGGCCTTTGGTGTGCCGCTTGAATAGCGGAAACCTGTAGTAGTCCTCGAGCAGCAGGATCTGCCGGCTCACGGCGCCCTGGGTCAGACACAGGTGTTGCGCCGCGCGTGTGAAGCTGCGATGGCGCGCGACGGTCTCGAAGATCTGCAGTGCGTTCAAAGGCGGAAGTCGTCGCATGGCGTGAGGCCGGTGAAATCAGAAAAACGCATTGTGCGCGCGCTGGCGGCGACGCGCTGCGCATGGCCGCGAAGACCCGCGGCATACGCGCTGCGGGCGCGTGGAACGATCGCATCGTGCGTGGCGTGCCATGTGCGTCGGTTATGGCGAGGTCTGGGCTGGCCGCCTTCGGGCGGCGATCAGGTGACCTCGAACGCTGCCAGCGAAAGCGCGCCGGCGAGGTTCCGTCCACCGCCCGCGTACGCGAAACATGCACCGTAACGGCGCGCGCAGGTCGGCTCGCGCACCATCGTCGACGGTTTGAGCACGGCGTGGCGCGGCCGTGTGGGCCTCAGTGACATGCGCGGCGGCGCGGTCGCTCTTAGCGGCCTGGGGCCTGGAGCCTAGGGCCTAGGGCCTGGAGCGTGGGGCCTGGGCTTGGGGCCTAGGGCTTGGGGGGCCTGGGGCCTGGGGCCTGGGGCCTGGGGCCTGGGGCCTGGGGCCT
>DATLOW010000083.1:0-6367 GCA_035536055.1 Paraburkholderia sp.
TCGCAGCAATGCCGATCAGACCGAAAATCACGGCCACACCGATCATCAGATTCGTATCCATGCTGTTCCTCTTTCGTTGTGGATTACGGCGTGCGCCGGGTTGCTCCGGCAGCGGCA
This sequence comes from Paraburkholderia sp., assembly GCA_035536055.1. Lineage (GTDB taxonomy): Bacteria > Pseudomonadota > Gammaproteobacteria > Burkholderiales > Burkholderiaceae > Paraburkholderia. The sequence continues at coordinate 118 of DATLOW010000083.1, forward strand.
TGAACTCCACGTTAACAAAAGAGCTCCGCCCGGAAAGTAAGGAAGTGTTGCGATGCAGCGCCCAGATGTAACAGCATGCGGCGCGCCCGGTGCTTTGCAGGCGCGCCGAAAGCGGCCAGAAGCGCGCCGAAAACTCGGCCCAAAAACCGCCCGACAGCGCGGCGAGAAGCGCGGCGCGACGGATGGCGAAAAGCGTGGCAAGAAGCACCGCCGTCAAGCATCTGAACGCAAGCACCCTGAAGCAGCCCGGCGCCCCCATATCAACGCGCCGTCACCCCTCCCCCTCAAACCCGTGCAAACCTGCGCAATTCGGCGTGATCGCTGGCCAGCGTCGCCGGCAGTTCATCACGCAAGAACTCGACCCACGTGCGAATCTTCGCGTCGAGATATTGTCGCGACGCATACAACGCATACAGATTCATCTCCTGCGCCGTGTACTCCGGCATCACGCGCACCAGTTGCCCGCTGCGCAGCCCTGCGATCGCCGAATAGATCGGCAGCAGCCCGATGCCCATGCCTTCGCGCACGGCGACCGCCAGCGCCTCGGCCACGTTGACGACGAAGGTTCCCGCGCCCAGCGCCACGGTCTCCTTGCCGCTCGGCCCGTCGAAGACCCACTCGTCGGGCGGCGAGACCGGCGAGATCATCTGCAGACACGTGTGCCGTTGCAGATCGGCCGGCGTGCGCGGCACGCCATTGCGCTCCAGATATCCGGGCGACGCGCAGGTGATGCTGAACGCGCTGCCCAGACGCTGCGACACGAGCCCCGAATCCGGCAGCGCATGCGCGAGCACCAGCGACACGTCGTAGCCTTCGTCGAGCAGATCGGGCAGCCGCTGCGCCAGCGTCAGCTCGATATGCACGTCCGGATAGCGCTCCCGGTAGCGGCCCACCGCCGGCACCACGTAATGCTGGCCGAAACTCGTCATCGCGTGGACTTTGAGCCGGCCCGACGGCCGCGCATGCGCGTCGCTGGCCTCGGCTTCTGCCTGATCGACATACGCGAGGATCTGCTCGCAGCGCTGCAGATAGCGCTCGCCCGCCTCGGTCAGCGCGATCCGCCGCGTCGTGCGGTTCAACAGACGCGTGCGCAGATGCGCCTCGAGATCCGACACGGCGCGCGACGCGTACGCGGTGGTCGTATTCAGGTGTTGTGCGGCGGCGGTAAAGCTGCCGGCTTCGACGACGCGGGCGAACACACGCATGTTCTGAAGCGTATCCATGAGATGACCCTCAACTGCAGACTGGTGGCGATTGTTGCACAATCGGTAACGGCGATTATCTCAGTTTCCGTAAAGATGCCTTGCATCTTTGCCGGTATTTTGCCAATCGGCTGAAAAATATAATGTCTCACTTCGTTTCATAGTCGATCACGGAGGGAATCGTGCAGTTTCCGGTGAAACAAGGGATCGCCGCGCTCGCGGTTCTTGCGATCTCGTCAATAATTGCCGGCTGCGCGACACCGGGAGGTGTTGCACCGCAAACCAGCGGCGGCAACGACCCGGCGACGCTCGACGTGGGCGCGGCGATCCGTGCGGCCGACGTCGACGCGCATTGGCCCGACCTCGATTGGTGGCGCGCGTATCGCGATCCGCAACTGAACAGCTGGATGGAAAGTGCGCTGAGCGGCAACCCGACGCTGGCCGCCGCGCAGGCGCGCGTGCGCGATGCGCAGGCGCTGGCGGCTTCGGTCGCCGCGGATCTGGCGCCGCAGGTGAAGGGCAATCTGTCGATCCAGCGCGAACACTGGCCGGACAACGTGTACTACGGGCCGGGCCCGCTGGCGAATCAAACCACCTGGAACAACACCGGCACGCTAAGCCTGTCGTATCACCTCGACCTGTGGGGCCGCGACCGCAACGCCGCCGAAAGCGCGCTCGACCTCGCGCACGCGCGTGCCGCGGACGCGCGCGCCGCACAGCTCGAAATCGAAGCGAACGTGGTACGCACCTATATCGAGATCTCGCTGAACTATGCGCTGCTCGACAGCGCGAAGAGCACGCTCGAACAGCAGCAGCAGGTCGCGGCGCTGGCCACCCGCCGGCTCAAGGGCGGCCTCGGCACACAGCTCGAAGTGAGCCAGGCGGAAACGCCGCTGCCCGAATCGGAACGGCGCATCGACGCGCTCGAGGAAGCCATCGCGCTCGGCCGCAACCAGATGGCGGCGCTGGCCGGCAAGGGCCCGGGCGCCGGCGATACGATCGCGCGTCCGCAGCTTGCGCTGAACGGCCCGGCCGGCTTGCCGTCAACGCTGCCGTTCGAACTGGTCGGTCATCGTCCCGATATCGTCGCGGCGCGCTGGACGGTGGCGGCGCAGGCGCGCGGCATCGACGTCGCGCATGCGGACTTCTATCCGAACATCGATCTGCTCGCATCGGTCGGCGGCTATGCGGCGATGGGCCCGCTGTTCCAGTTCCTGAAGGCGCGCAACGGCAGCTGGACCGCGGGACCGGCGCTGTCGCTGCCGATCTTCGACGGCGGCCGGCTGCGCGCGCAGCTTGGCTCCGCGTCGGCCACTTACGACGAGGCCGCCGAGCAATACAACCAGGCGATCGTCGGCGCGCTGAAGGACGTCGCCGATCAGGTGGTGCGGATCCGTTCGCTGGAAACCCAGGCGAACGAGGCGCAACGCGCGGTCGACATCGCGAGCCGCAACTACCAGTTGTCGCGTGAAGGCTATCGGCGCGGCCTGACCGACTACGTGAACGTGCTAATCGCGCAGACCCAGCTGCTGCACGCGCAGGAAGGCGTGGCGCGGGTCGACGCGGAGCGGCTCAATGCGCGCGCAACCCTCGTGGTGGCGCTCGGCGGCGGCCTCGCAAGCCCGTCGGACGGCCCGTCGCAGGACGACGTGCTGCCCGCGCACGGCGGCAGCCACGGCAAGCGGCCGGCGCCAGCCGGCGCAACGGTGGGCAGTGCCGCGGCACCGGCAGCCGCGAGCGCCGCCCCCCACATGCCTGCCTCGCTCGACGCGAGCATCGCGCGCTGACCCGGGAGCCGCACGCCATGTCCACCCCGTCTTCCGCACAACCCACCCCATCGTGGTCGCTCGCCGCGCTCTACGAGGCCGCCGCCGACTGGGCGCAGCACGACGGCCGCACGTGGATCTACCTGTTCAAGGCACTGGCCGCGGCGTTCCTGTCGCTGGCGATCGCGATGAAGCTCGAGATGCCGCAGCCGCGCACCGCGATGACCACCGTCTTCATCGTGATGCAGCCGCAAAGCGGTGCGGTGTTCGCAAAGAGCTTCTACCGCGCCGGCGGCACGCTGGTCGGCCTCGTCGTGATGCTCGCGCTGCTCGCGCTGTTCCCGCAGCAGCCCGAGCTGTTCATCCTCGCCACCGCGCTATGGGTCGGCATCTGCACCGCGGGCGCCGCGCGCAACCGCAATTTCCGTTCGTACGGCTTTGTGCTGGCGGGCTACACCGCTGCGCTGATCGGCATCCCAGCCTCGCAACACCCGGACGGCGCGCTGCTGTCGGCGCTGACGCGGGTCTCCGAGGTGCTGCTCGGCATCGTCTGCGCCGGCGTGGTCAGTGCGCTGGTGTTCCCGCAACACACCGGCGAACAGCTGCGCGGCACGGTGCGCGCCCGCTTCAGCTCGTTCGTCGAATACGTCGGCATGGTGCTCGGCGGCCGCATCGAACGTGCGCAGATCGAAGCGACCAATGCGCAGTTCATCGCCGATATCGTCGGGCTCGAAGCCATGCGCAGCATGGCAGTGTTCGAGAGCCCGTCGGCGCGGCTGCGCAGCGGCCGGCTGTCGCGTCTGAACAGCGAGTTCATGGCGGCGTCGACGCGCTTTCACGCGCTGCACCAGCTGATGAATCGTCTGCATATGGCCAGCGCGTGGTCGACCATCGACACGCTCGAGCCGTACTTCAAGGAGATCGCGCCGCTGTTGCGCAAGTCCGGCGAGCCGGTGCTGAGCGCCGCCGATGCGAACGCCGCCGCGACCCAGCTCGAAGCGTACAAGACGGCGCTGCCCAAACGCATCCGCGCGACTCGCGCCGAACTCGAAACCACGCATCCCGACGCGCCGCTGCTCGATTTCGACACCGCGTCCGAGCTGCTGTACCGCTTCGTCGAAGACCTGCACGCATACACGGCCACCTACGCGTCGCTCGCCGTGATGTCGCACGAGCGCGAGCGCTGGGCCGAGCGTTACGAACCGAAGACCAACCTGCTGTCGGCGGGCATTTCCGGCGTGCGTGCGGCGATCGTGATGTGCGTGCTCGGCGCGTTCTGGATCGCCACCGCGTGGCCGAGCGGCACCACGTTGACGCTGAACGCCGCGGCAATCTGCGCGCTCGCGTCGTCGTCGCCGAATCCGCCGCGCACCGCATGGCAGATGGCGCTCGGCACGGTGCTGTCGTCGGCGCTGGCGATGCTGCTGACCTTCGGCATCTATCCGCATATCGATGGCTTCCCGCTGCTGTGCGTCGCGCTCGCGCCGTTCCTGCTGCTTGGCGTATGGATGACCACCCGGCCGAAGCTGGCCGGCTACGGCGTCGGCTATTGCATCTACTTCTGCTTTCTCGCGGGGCCGGACAACCTGATCGTCTACGACCCGATGAGCTTTATGAACGACGCGCTCGCGCTGGTGCTGTCGATGCTTGTCACTGCGTTCGCGTTCGCCGTGTTGCTGCCGCCTTCGTCGACATGGATGCGCCGGCGCCTGCTGGTCGATCTGCGCCGCCAGGCGGTCAGCGTCGCGCGCGGCCGGCTCGCCGGTCTGCGCTCGCGCTTCGAAAGCGGCACGCGCGACATGATGTTCCAGATCAACGCACTGGCGAGCGAACCCGCACAGAAACGCGAAACGCTGCGCTGGCTGTTCGCGGTGCTCGAAGTGGGCAACGCGATCATCGATCTGCGCCGCGCAATCGACACGCTGCCGCACGAACCGCGCTACGCCGCGTCGATGCCGTGGCGCGTGCAGCTGCGCGCAATGCGCGACGCCGTCGGCAAGCTGTTCGAAACACCGGATGCACGTCGTCTGGACCGCGCGCTGATCGCGACCACCGACGCGATCGCCGCTGTCCAGCAGACCCTCGCCGCGTTCGACCCGCCGCGCGCGGAACGTCACCAGCTGCAGCGCATCCTGAGCCACGCGCACTTTATCCGCAGCGCGCTGCTCGATCCTCAATCGCCGCTCGGCGAAATGGCCGCGCCCGGCGCGCCGGCGTCGAGCACCACCCCGAGCCCGCCGCAGGGAGCCTCCGATGCCTCGTGAAATCGCCGTCCTCGACGCCTATATGCCGACCATCGTGCTGCTGTTTCTGGCCGGCGCCGCGCTGACCTGGTTTGTCGACCGGATCCTCGCGTTCACCGGGCTGTACAGCTTCGTCTGGCACCCGTCCCTGTTCCGCGCGAGCCTGCTGGTGTGCGTGTGCGGCGTGCTCGGACTTGCCGTTTACCGTTGACATCAGAAGAGTCGCATCATGACTATCCGAAATATGCTGGGCTTCGTCGCGACCGCGGTGATCTTCGCCGTCGCGGTGCTGATCGGCCGCGTGCTGTGGATTCACTACATGGACGAACCGTGGACCCGCGACGGACGCGTGCGCGCCGAAGTGATCAATATCGCGCCGGACGTGTCCGGCGCGGTGGTCGAACTGCCGGTACGCGACAACCAGTTCGTCAAGAAAGGCGAATTGCTGATGCAGATCGACCCGTCGCACTACCAGATCGCGGTCGAGCAGGCACAGGCCGCGGTCGCCGCGCGCAAGGCCGAACTGCAGATGCGCCTCGACGATGCGAAGCGCCGCGCCGACATGGACAGCCTCGTGGTGTCGAAGGAAAGCCGCGAGAACGCGTCGCATACCGCCAGTTCCGCGCAGGCACAGTATCAGCAGGCGCTTGCCGCGCTCGATGCGGCGAAGCTGAACCTCGAGCGCACCCGCGTGCTCGCGCCGGTCGACGGCTACGTGACGAATCTGTCCGTCTATCGCGGCGACTATGCGATCGCCGGCTCGCCGCGCCTGGCGATCGTCGACAGCCATTCGTTCTGGGTGTACGGCTACTTCGAGGAAACCAAGCTGCCGCACGTGCGCATCGGCGACCAGGCCGACATGCGGCTGATGAGCGGCGGCGTGCTGCACGGGCATGTCGAAAGCATTTCGCGCGGCATTTACGACCGCGACAATCCGCAAAGCCGCGAACTGCTCGCCGACGTGAATCCGACCTTCAACTGGGTGCGGCTTGCGCAGCGCGTGCCGGTGCGCATCAAGATCGATGCGGTGCCGGACAAC
>DATLOW010000084.1:0-10585 GCA_035536055.1 Paraburkholderia sp.
CCGGCTCGACTTGCCGCGGCCGCTCGAAGCGGCACGGCGCGTCGCGCTACGGCGCATGGTGCCGATCGTGGTGTCGGTGTACTCGCGCAACAACGCGCCGGGGCGCAGCCTGCGCATCGCGCTCGGGCATCTGTTTGCGTATAACTACGGTTTCAGCATGCGCTTTTACTATCATCTGATGATGATTTTCCGGGCGATGGTGGCGCCCGCGCGGCAGGCAGGGTGAGGGGCGGCGGCAGGTTCTGTGATGGCAGACCAGCCGGTTCTCAGTCATACCGGCTTCGCCTCGGCAAGTACCTTGGCGCGGAACTTCGGTGGCAAGGCAGCGGGCGTCAGCAGGTCGACATGGATTCCGAGCAGCGATTCGAGCTCGTCCTGAAGGCCACCGAGGTCGCAAAGCGTTGCGCCGGGCAGCGCGTCCACCAGCAGATCGAGATCGCTGCCGTCTTCGTCTGTGCCGTGCAGCACGCGGAGCCAAAGATACGTGGATTGGCAGCGCGAAAGCGGCCGGGTGCTTCACGCACGGCATTTCGCTGCAGATCGAGGGCTTCGGAAGGGCGCATGGTTGCCTTTGCGTTGAAACGTTGCTGCGATGGTACAAATGCCAGCCGGGTTTCAACAATGGATGCCATAAAGGCGCGTGCGCTGGCAACAAAGCCTCAACGAGCGCCGACGCGGGTGCATGCAGGCCTCGAGGACGCGCGTTAGGGACCCATCCGCTGGCTGAGCCCCGCCACAGGCACACCGCTTGCACTTTACTTGTCATGTCCCCGATCCGGCCGCAGCGCCGGCTTTGCGATGCCAAGCGGAGCAGCACCATGACGAGGCCCCGAATGATCTTCCCTAAACCGCGTGACGCCGCCTCGGTGCGGCCGGAATCGCGGCAGGACTATGAGATTTACGCGACCTACCGCCGGACCACCGAAGGGGCGTTCATCGGCTTGCTGAAGGTGGTGCGCAAAATCGACGGCCGGCTGCTGTTTCCGTTCGCCGGCGCCCCCGATATCGGCCCGTTCGACAACGGCGCTGCCGCGCGCGCGGCAGCGCAGACCTATGGCGAGCGGGTGGTGGATTCCGACCTGAGTAATCCTGAAGCGTAAGCGAGCGCCGCGGACCGGCGGCGTCACCGCGGCTTCGCTGCCAGGCCGCCTTCAGTGCCGCCGCGCGCGCTGCGCAGGCGCTCGCAGATACCGTTCGAGCAGCAAGGTCGCGCTCACCCCGTGCAGAAACACCGAACCGACGATCGCCGCCATCACGACGGCCAGCGCCGCATCGAGCGCGGTGCGTTGCAGTTGCTCGATCGCGAACAGCAGATAGTAAAACGCACCGACACCGCGGATCCCGAGCCAGCCGGCCAGCAGGCGTTGCGGCCAGGTCGCCTGCGACCCGGCCAGCGCGATCAGCGTGCACAGCGGCCGCACCACGAACAGCAGCGCAAGCGCTGGCCACAGCGCGTGCCACGCGAGAATCTCGCGCCAATACGCCGAGACGACGCTGCCGATGATCAGCATCAGCACCAGCTCGACGGTATGTTCGATCTCAACCGCAAAGGCCATCATCGATTCGGCGACGAACACGTGCGCAAGCCCGGGCGTATGCGCGGCCTCGGAACGCTCGCCGTGTTCGATTTTCTCGAGCATTTCGGTGGGCGCGGCATCGCCGCCGGTCGCGCGCAATTCCTCGTGGCGCAGCGCGACGCCCGCCACGAACACCGCGACGAACGCATAGCCGTGCAGCAGTTGCGTCGCGCCATAGCACGCAGACATCAAGCCCAACGCCAGAAAACCTTCGACGCCGATCGCTACTTCGGTGTGCATGCGCAGCCGTGTGACGAGCGCCACCACCCCGGCGCCGAGCAGCCAGCCGATCGCGACCGCGCTGCCGAGGCCCCATGCGAGCGAAGCGGCGAAGCTCGCCGCGCCGCTGCCGATATGAATGCCGAACGGCAAGCTGAATAGCGAGCCGCCATGCAGATCGATACCGCACAACGCCAGTCCGAGCAGCATGAACGGCCATGCAGCGCCATCGTTGCAGCCGCCTTCGCCGGACAGCGCGAAGCGCAACGGCTCGTCGTCGCCGGCCTGCCGCGGCCGCAACTCATTGGCCAGCACCGGATCGGTCGGCGCCAGCGCGGCCGCGACGATCAGCGCGAGGCCTGCTTCAAGGCCGAGTCCGTAGTACGCGAGCGCAGCCATCGCGGCAATGGTCAGCAGCATCGCCCCGAGGCCGAGGCGCAGCGGCAGCAGCCACAGGCGGTTGCGCAGCGGCACGCGCAGATACATGCCGATCGCGAACAGCGAGACCACCAGCCCGGCCTCGGTGACGAGCCGCAGCGCGTGCACGCCTTCGAGCAGATTGGGCTTCAGCAGGCCGGTCACAGCCGGGCCGAGCACGAAGCCGACCACCAGGTAGACCATTGCGCCCGTCATCGGCAGATGCGCGATCAGGCGGCGCGCGAGCGCCATGGCGATCAGCAGGCCGCCGATGATCAGATACCACGTCGCTTCGGCCGTCATGGCCGCTCCGTGCGGCGGAGGAGGAAAGGGCTCGTCATATCAGAGCGCAAGCAAGGGCTGTGCCCCGGCATGCGCCACCACGGTTGCCTCCGGCCGGTGTGCGGCGTCGCGTCGTTTCGGCGAAACAGCTTTCGCGTGCTACACATCCGGATGCCGTGCCGCATGGTATGTTCGGGCACCCGACGTCCTACGCCTTTCACACGCTTGAACACGACGACAACGCCCGAAGCCGGGCGCTACGCAGAACTCGCGATGCATCTGCGCGACCGGCGCTGGCGCATCACGCGCCGCTGGCTGCGCGCGGTCCGCTCCGATCCGTCCATCGGCCAGGCCGACCGGCTGACCAACCGGCAACTGATCGACGTGCTGCCGCAGCTGTACGGCGAGATCAACGCGGCGCTTGGCGCCGCGCCCGATGCGGTGCCGAATGCCCAGATCGATTTCGACGCGCGCCAGTACGGCCGGCGCCGCTGGATGCACGGCTATCAGCTCGACGAGCTGTATCGCGAGCTCGATCTGCTGCAGATCAGCGTGCAGCAGGTGGTGCGCGAATATTTCGCCGATACGTGGCTGCCGCGCAGCGTGCAGGCGGGCGCCCACCAGATCATCGAGCGTTTTTTCAGCGCGACGATCCACGGCGCGATCCGTCAGCTGCTCGACGAGCAAAACCAGCGCATCGGCGCGTCGCTGCGCGAGCGCGACCGCGCACTGGCCGCGCGCCAGGAAAGCGACGAGCGGCTGCGTATCGCGGCCGGCGCGGCGGGGCTCGGCATCTTCGAATGGAACGCGCAGACGCGCGACGGGGTGTGGGAAAACGCCCGCATGTACGAAATCACCGGGCAGCCGGTCGAGGCCGGCCCGCTGCCTGACGAAGCGTTTATGCGCGACTTCATGCATCCGGACGACGGCCCCGGCTTCGTCGAGCGCTATCGCGCCGACGAGCGCGCGCACCGGCCGTTTCATATCGTGTTCCGCGCATTTCGGATCGGCGACCGCGCGCTGCGCGTGCTGGAAATGCACGGACGCTTCCGCTTCGACGCGCATGGCGCGCCGCATTCGTTCGTCGGCACGCTGGCCGACATCACCGCGCGCGCCAACGCGCAGGAAGCGCTGCAGGAGGCCGACCGCCGCAAGGACGTGTTTCTCGCCACACTCGCGCACGAACTGCGCAATCCGCTCGCGCCGATCCGCAACGCCGCGCACGTGCTGAAGCAAAGCAGCGGCACGCTGCCGCCGACGATCCGCTGGGTGCAGGCGGTGCTCGAGCGGCAAAGCCATCATCTGTCGAATCTGATCGACGATCTGCTCGACGTGTCGCGGATTACCACTGGCCGCATCAAGCTGAAGCGCGAGGTGCTCGATCTGCGCGACGCGATCGGCCGCGCGATGGAAATCAACGGCCCGGCAGCCGAGCAGCGCCGCCACCGGATCTTTCTGAATACGCAAGCGACACCGGTTCCGGTCGACGGCGACCGCACGCGGCTCACCCAGGTGCTGTCGAATCTGGTGGACAACGCAATCAAATACACCGACGACGGCGGCGACATCCACATCAGCGCGACGGTGGCCGACGGCCGCGCACGCGTTGCGGTGAAGGACAGCGGCATCGGCGTGGCCGCGGCGGATCTGCCGGCGCTGTTCGACCTGTTCGTGCAGGCGCCCCCGCCGTCGGGCCGCTCGCGCGACGGGCTGGGCATTGGTCTCTTTGTGGCGCGCAAGCTGATGGACATGCACGGCGGCACGATCTCGGTGGCAAGCGACGGGCTCGGCAAGGGCTGCGAATTTTCGATTACGCTGCCGCTGGCAAGCGCGCCGCTGCCGGCGCTGTCGGGCGACGCGACGCTCGCCGCGCGCAAGCGCGCGGGAGGGCGGCGCCTGCGCATCATGATCGTCGACGACAACCGCGACGCGGCCGAGTCGCTCGCGCTGGTACTCGACATGCACGACACGCGCACCGCCGCCGACGGCATGACGGCGCTCGAACTGGCCGACCGCTTCGATCCGGATGTCGTACTGCTCGATATCGCGCTGCCCGGCATGAGCGGCCATGAGATCGCGCGGCGTCTGGCCGCGCGGCCGCTGCGCGTGTGCCCGGTGCTGATCGCGCTGACCGGCTTCAGCCAGCCGGAAGACTTCGCGCGCTCGCGCGAGTCGGGTTTTGCGCATCATCTGGTCAAGCCGGTGAGCCCGGATATGCTGATCGAACTGATGCGCACGATCGGGACGACGCGCGAGGTGTAGGCGGGCCTCCGGGTGTCTTGCGGGTGCCTTGCGGTTGCCTTGCACGGGGCCTCGTGGGTCCGCACTGCGTCGCCGCCGATCGGCGCATCACGCGAAGCCGTTTCGCGTGCGGCGCTGCACGCCGCGCCGGCGTCGGCTAGTATGGCCGTTCGTTCGCATCTGGCGTCCGCACCGGCGCCGCATGCGGCCCACCTCTTCCGATCCGCCGTCCGTTCCGCCGATGACTTCCCTCGCTACCGATCCCGCTTTCGCCGCTTTGCTCACCGACAGTTATCAACGGCTGGTCGGCGTACCGCTATTGCCTGTCGAGATACCCGCCGCCGACGCCGCGCGCTGGCTTTACGAAGACGCGCCGTTCGTCGTGGTCGCGCACAACACCGACGCGGACCCGCGCTTCGTCTACGCGAACCGCACCGCGCAGCGCTGCTTCGAATACGGCTGGGACGAGTTCACGACGCTGCACTCGCGGCTGTCGGCCGAGCAGCCGAATCGCGACGAACGCGCGCGCCTGCTGGACGACGTGCGCACCAAGGGTTTTTCAGCCGACTATCGCGGCCAGCGCATCGCGAAGTCGGGGCGCCGCTTCTGGATCGAGGAAGCGATCGTATGGAATCTGGTCGATCGCGATGGGGTGTATCGCGGCCAGGCGGCGACGTTTGCGCAGTGGACGGATGCCTGACGGGGGCGAATCCGGTCCGCGACGACCTGTGCGGCGGGTCCGGGACGGTCGCGCTGCCCACGTGATCGCCTTCTTTGCCGCTTCGTTGCAGAAGGCATTTTTCGTAAATTTTCACCGCTTCAGCCTGTTTCAGCATTTGCTGAAAGCCATCGTTTTAGTGAAAATCGCGTTGACATTTTCACGGGAAATGCTACTTTCAGCAAATGATGAAAACCGTCGATCTAGTGAAAACGGAGCGCGAAGCGCTAGAAACGCTGCGTCTGCTTCTGAAGCAGATTCCCGTGATCGAGCGTTTCGACGTTCAACAACGGCGGTCCGCCGCTGCGGATGAAATCGACATCGTCGCGCATGTCACCGTCTGTGGCAGCCGGCACACGCTCGTCTGCGAGGTAAGGTCCAGCGGCCAGCCACGCCATGTCCGCACCGGTCTGCTGCAGCTTCGCAACTACGTCACGCGCCGGGCCCAGGATGCGACGCCCGTGTTCATTGCGCCTTACCTGTCGCCTGGCGCACAAGCCTTGTGCCGTGAACAGCACGCCAACTTTCTGGATTTCGAAGGTAACGCTCACCTGGTATTCGGCAGCGTCTTTATCGAACGCCAGGTGGCCAGCAAGCCCGTTGCCGAGCGGCGCGAAATTCGCTCGCTGTTCAAGCGCAAGTCTGCGCAGGTGTTGCGCGCGATGCTCAGCGATCCCGCGCGCGCATGGCGAGTCGCAGAACTGGCGCAGGTTGCCGGGGTCAGTCTCGGGCATGTCAGCAACGTACGGGCAAGCCTGCTTGAGCGAGAGTGGGCGACGGTATCGGGCGATGGGTTGTTCCTGTCTGATCCCGATGCGGTCCTGGACGAGTGGCGCGACGTCTACGAACCACCTGCAGGTAAGCGCTCAGGCTTTTACACGCCGTTGCACGGCAGTGCATTCGAGCAAGCGGTGCAGGATAGGTCGCGCACGCGATTGCCGGGAGGGTCGACCGCGCTTGCCTCTTTTTCAGCGGCGCAGTGGCTCGCACCCTATGGTCGTACGGGGATGCAGTACTTCTATGCCGACGACGCGGGGCTTGAACAACTGCGGGAGGTTTTAAAGCTGTCGCCTGTCTCGAAAGGCGAGAACGTCGTAGTGACGGTGCTCGAAGAGCCCGGACTATTTCGAGACGCGGTCGAGCCGGCTCCTGGCATCATCTGTACCAGCCCCGTTCAAACCTATCTGGACCTTGCCGCTGCCGGTGAACGCGGACGAGAGGCAGCGGACCATCTACGCCAGGAAAAACTGAAATGGCAGAAATGATTCCGGGAGAACCGCAATCCGCTTCGGACTACGACGATCGCACGACGGCAGCCGTCAAAACAGTACTGGTCGAAATCGGCCAGATTCTCGGCAGCTTCAAGGGCAAGTTTGCGATCGTCGGCGGTGCTGTGCCGTGGTTGTTGCTCGGCAACAATGAGGACATGCCGCACGTCGGCACTATCGACGTGGACCTTGGCCTCGACGCCGAGGCGTTGGGCGACGGCGAGTATGCGACCCTCGTTGACGCGTTACTCGGGCACGGCTACGAACAACGCACGCAGCTGCGGCGTTTTCAGCTGGTTCGCCGCGTGCCGGCGCACGATGGCGGCGTGCCCATCGACGTCGTCATAGACTTTCTGATGCCGCGCGATGCGGAGATCGTCAAGAACGTGCCGCCGTTGATCAGTGACTTTGCGGTGCAGCGCGCGGATGGAGCCGATCTCGCCGTACGCTTCTATCAGATGGTGGCCATTGCCGGCCCGATGCCGACGGGCGGCACGAACCGGGTCGAGGTGGCTGTCTGTTCGATTCCGGCGTTGCTTGCCATGAAAGGTCACGCGATCGAAGGACGGTACAAGCAAAAGGATGCCTACGACATCTACTATTGCGTTCGCAACTATCCCGGCGGCCCGGAAGCGCTGGCGCACGCTTGCCTGCCGCTTCTCGATCACGCAAGCGGCGCGGCCGGTTACGGCTTCATCGCCAGCAAATTCGACGCCGTCGATAGTTTCGGCCCGACCTGCGTACGTCATTTCGTCGAAGACACGAATGTGCTGGGTGACCGTAGCCCAGACCAGTGGCAGCAAGACGCGTTTGGTCAGGTCGATGCGTGGCTGCGCGCGCTCGGCCTGCGAACCTGACGCCCGTCACACCTCATCCTCGTCATCCCGCGCATGCAGCGTCAGCCCCTTCGCCGGCAGCGGCAGCGCGGTCTTGTAGCGCACCTGCTTCAACGCGAAGCTCGAGCGGATGTTCGATACGCCCGGAATCTTCGTCAGATGGTCGACGATAAAGCGCTCCAGCGCATGAATGTCCGGCACCACCACGCGCAGCAGATAATCCGCGTCGCCGGTCATCAGATAGCACTCCATCACCTCCGGCCGTTCGTCGATGGCGGCCTCGAAGCGACGTAGCCCGTCTTCTACCTGCTTTTCCAGACTGACCTGAATAAACACGTTGACCTGCAGCCCGAGCACCTCGGGATTCAGCAGCGTCACCTGTTGCTTGAACAGTCCCATCTTGTCGAGCGCGCGCACCCGGTTGAAGCACGGCGTCGGCGACAGATTGACCGCGCGCGCCAGTTCCGCGTTCGTGATGCGCGCGTCCTGCTGCAGCTGGTTGAGGATGCCGATATCGATGCGGTCGAGCCGGCGGGACGGGCGGGCAGCGGAGCTCATAGTGTAAATATTCCGAAAAAGGCGCGCGGTTAAGAATAAATACTCTACGCGTAAGCCTGCAGCCAGGCAAATGAGACGCACATTCTGCGGGTTCGTCACTACCATGTTCTGCATATTCAACCTTTCTTTGAACCCGGAAGTGGAGTGCGCAATGACAGACTTGTCGAACGGCAGCCAACAGATCGGGCGGCTCGATGCCGGCCGCGAAGATCAGGACCCGCAGGAAACCGCCGAATGGCTGGCCGCGCTGGAAGGCGTGGTCGAACACGTCGGGCGTGAGCGTGCGCAATTCCTGTTCGACCGGCTGGCCGAGCATGCGCTGTCGCTCGGCATGGAATCGGCGCGCACCCGCGTGACGCCGTATGCGAACACCATCCCGCTCGCGCAGCAGGGCCGCTATCCGGGCAATGTCGAACTGGAAGAGAAGCTCGCTGCCGCGCTGCGCTGGAATGCGCTCGCGATGGTGGTGCGGGCCAACAAGGCCTACGGCGAACTCGGCGGCCATATCGCCAGCTATGCATCGGCGGCCGATCTGTTCGAAGTCGGCTTCAATCATTTCTTCCGCGCGGCGGCGCCCGGCGCGCAGCCGGGCGACGGCGGCGATCTCGTGTACTTCCAGCCGCACTCGTCGCCGGGCGTCTATGCGCGCGCGTTTCTCGAAGGCTTTCTCAGCGAAGCGCATCTGCAGCACTATCGCCGCGAAATCGCCGGTCCGGGTCTGTGTTCGTATCCGCATCCGTGGCTGATGCCGGATTTCTGGCAGTTTCCGACCGGCTCGATGGGCATCGGGCCGATCAACTCGATTTACCAGGCGCGCTTCATGCGCTACCTGCAAAACCGCGGTCTCGCGCATACCGAAGGGCGCACCGTGTGGGGCTTTTTCGGCGACGGCGAGATGGACGAGCCCGAATCGATCGGCGCGCTGTCGCTGGCCGCGCGCGAGGGGCTCGACAACCTGGTGTTCGTGATCAACTGCAACCTGCAGCGGCTGGACGGTCCGGTGCGCAGCAACGGCCGCATCGTCGACGAACTCGAAGCGCAGTTCAACGGCGCCGGCTGGAACGTGATCAAGGTGCTGTGGGGTTCGGACTGGGACGCGCTGTTCGAGCGCGACCGTACCGGCGCGCTGCTGCGCGCATTCGCGCACACGGTGGACGGCCAGTTCCAGACGTTCTCCGCAAACGACGGCGCGTACAACCGCGCGCACTTCTTTGGCCAGAACCCGGAGCTTGCGGCGCTGGTCGAGCAGATGAGCGACGACGACATCGACCGCCTGCGGCGCGGCGGCCACGACGTGCGCAAACTGCACGCGGCCTACGCCAAGGCGCGCGCGCACCGCGGCCAGCCGACGGTGATTCTGGCGAAGACGATGAAGGGTTTCGGCATGGGCGTGGCCGGGCAGGGCCGCATGACGACGCACCAGCAGAAAAAGCTCGGCTTCGACGAACTGAAGGCGTTCCGCGACCGCTTCCGCCTGCCGCTGACCGACGACGACGTCGAACAGCTGAAGTTCTACAAGCCCGCCGCCGACAGCCCGGAAATGCAGTACCTGCACGCGCAGCGCGACGCGCTCGGCGGTTATCTGCCGCGCCGGCGCAGCACCGCGACGCGCGGTCTGACGGTGCCGGCGCTGGCCGACTGGGCGCAGTTCGCGCTCGATACCAACCAGCGCGAGATCTCCACGACGATGGCGCTGGTGCGGATGCTGACCGCGCTGCTGAAAGACCGCGCGCTCGGCTCGCGGGTGGTGCCGATCGTCGCCGACGAAGCGCGCACCTTCGGCATGGCGAACATGTTCCGCCAGGTCGGCATCTATTCGCCGCTCGGCCAGCTGTACGAGCCGGAAGACCTCGGCTCGATGCTGTACTACCGCGAGGACACCAAAGGGCAGATTCTCGAAGAGGGCATTTCGGAAGCAGGCGCGGTGTCGTCATGGATTGCGGCGGCCACCGCGTACAGCGTGCACGATCTGCCGATGCTGCCGTTTTACATCTACTACTCGATGTTCGGCTTCCAGCGCATCGGCGACCTGATCTGGGCGGCCGCCGACCAGCGCGCCCGCGGGTTCCTGATCGGCGCGACGGCCGGCAAGACCACGCTCGGCGGCGAAGGACTGCAGCATCAGGACGGCTCGAGCCATCTGGCCGCGTCGACGATTCCGAACTGCCGCGCGTTCGATCCGGCCTTCGCGTACGAGGTGGCGGCGATCGTCGACGCGGGCATGCACGAAATGGTCGAGGCGCAACGCGACGTGTTCTATTACATGACGGTGACCAACGAAAACTACGCGCAGCCAGCGATCGATGCCGAGACCTTCGCCGCGTTGCGCGCGCCGATCCAGCAGGGCATGTATCTGCTGCCGGCCTTCGCGGGCAAGCCGGCGCGCGTGCAGTTGCTGGGCTCGGGCGCGATTCTCGGCGAAGTGCTGGCCGCAGCGCGCCTGCTCGCCGACGACTGGGGCATCGACGC
>DATLOW010000085.1:0-5809 GCA_035536055.1 Paraburkholderia sp.
CGGCCCGTCCGGCTCGGGCAAATCGTTCGCGCTGAAGCTGATCGCCGGGCTCGAGCGCAACGAAGGCTGCACGGTCCGGCTCGGCGAACTCGACCTCGCCGCGCTGGCGCCGGAGCAGCGGCAGATCGGCTATATGCCGCAAGACTACGGGCTGTTTCCGCATATGACGGTGGCGCAGCAACTGGCGTTTCCGGTCGATGCGGATCCGGCCAGCGCGCGCTACTGGCTCGAGCATCTCGGCCTTGCCGCGCTGACGCAGCGCCTGCCGCGCCAGCTGTCGTTCGGCCAGCGCCAGCGTGTCGCGCTCGCGCGGGCGCTGACGCGGCACAGCCAGCTGCTGCTGTTCGACGAGCCGTTCGCGGCGCTCGACACGCCGCGCCGGCGCCGTCTGCAGCAGTCGCTGCGCGCGCTGCAGCGCGAGATCGAGGCGGTCACCGTGCTGGTCACGCACGATCCGGACGAAGCGGCGTTGCTCGCCGACGAAGTGCTGATCGTCGAGCATGGCCGTGTGCTGCAGGCGGGCACGATTGCCGCGGTGTTCGAGCGGCCGGCGACGGCGCGCGTCGCGGAGCTGCTCGGTTTGCACAATGCCGGCGACGGGGTGGTGCGCACCGATGGCCGCATCGAGACGCCGCGCGGGCTGGTGCTGGTCAGCGCGGAGCCGCACGGGTTGCCGGCGGGGCAGCGCGTGATGTGGCGCGTGTCGCCGCGTGCGATCGCGGTGCTGCGTGACGACGAGGCGGGGCGAAGCGACGGCGGCGCAACGCACGGCGCGCGGGCGGCGCAAAGCGAGGATGCGCCGCAAAGCGTGGATCGCATCGCGGCAGGTGCGGCAGCCGACGCGTGCCGCTACGACGGCACGCTCGCAGGCATCGAGCTGCGTCACGGTGACCGCTATGCGGTGCTCGACATCGGCGGACATCGCTTCGATATCGCCTGCGACGACCGCGTGCCGGACGCGGCCGGCGACGCGTGTTTTTGCATCGATCCGCGCGGCGTATCGGTGTGGCCGCATGCGGGGGAGGTAGAAGGGTAACGCGCGTCGTAGCGCGCGATGCGCAGGCGCAGCATCGCGCGCTGCGGCGCCGTCTTTGCGCGCTGGTGGTTGGCCGATGCGGTGTGGTGGCAATGCGGCCTGCAATTCTGGCCCACGGATCGGACCTAGCAACGAGACATGCGTACGCGGCCCAGCAATGGGCCTGCGAATGCGGCCTGCCAACGCGGCTCACCAACACGGCTCACCAACACGGCTCACCAACGCCGCGCGACTAACGCACCCTAATGCGGCGCTTCTTCAACATCAACCCGCTTGCCGCGCGCAATCTCATCGCCGGCATTCGGCGCGAGCCGGCGCGTGACCGGAATCGACGCGAAGGTCAGCAGCCCCACCGTCAGAAACGCCGGCCAGAAATCCGACCACTGCACGGTGGCATGCCCATGCAGCGCGCGCGTGATCTGCACGACGATACCCGCCACCGTCACGCCGAGCCCCAGCGATATCTGCTGCACGACGCTGCCGAGACTGGTGGCGCGGCCGACGTCGCGGCTGGCGATTTCGGCATACGTCATCGAGTTCAGGCTGGTGAACTGCAGCGCGGGAAAGAATCCGCCGAGCAGCACGACCAGCCAGATGAGCCACGTCGGCGTGCCCGGAAAGAACGTGCCGCACGCGGCGAGCGCGATGCCGGAAAACGCCGCGTTATAGATCAGCACCGTGCGAAAGCCGAAGCGATGCAGCACGCGCGACGCCAGCGTGCGCATAAACAGCCCGCCGAACGCCGACGCGCAGGTGATCAGTCCCGACTCGAACGCACTCATCGCGAGGCCTTCCTGCAGCGCGAGCGGCAGCAGAAACGGCACGGCGCCGAGGCCGATGCGAAACAGCGAGCCGCCCATCACGCTCGCCTGGAACGTCGGCACGCGCAGAAAGCGCAGATCGAGCAGCGGCCGCGTCGCGCGCCGCGCATACAGCGCATAGGCGATCAGCATCAGCGCGCCGATCAGCGTCATCAGCGCGGCGGTCGAATTGGACGCGAGCTCGCTGCCGATCAGCGACAGTCCGAGCAGAAACAGCGACGCGCCGCCCGCCGACAGCACGAAGCCAAACCAGTCGAGCGGGCCCGGATGCGGCTCGCGCGTGTTGGCGATGTGCTTGTTGGTCAGATAGATGCCGTACAGGCCGACCGGAATGTTGATGAAGAAAATCAGCCGCCAGTGCAGATAGGTGGTGATGAAGCCGCCGAGCAGCGGCCCCGCGGCCGGGCCGAGCAGCGACGTGAAACTCAGATAGTTCATCGCGCGGATGAAGTCCGAGCGCTCGACCACGCGGAAAATGATGATGCGCCCGACCGGCACCATCATCGCGCCGCCGACGCCCTGGATAAAGCGCGCCACCGTGAACAGCGCAAGCGACGACGAGGCCGCGCACATCAGCGAACCGGCCACGAAAATGCCGATCGCGGTGCGAAACACGGTGCGCGCGCCGAAGCGGTCGGCCAGCCAGCCGCACACCGGAATGAACACGCCGAGGCCGAGCACGTAGCTCGTCACGGCGATTTTCAGCGTGACCGGATCGCGGCCGAAGGTGCGCGCCATTTCAGGCAGCGCCGTGACGATCACGTTCGCATCGACGCTCTCCATGAACATCGCGAACGCGACGATGAATGGCGCAATGAGACCCTTCTGGGCAGACTGCATGGGGGCGAGCGTGCGCGGATGCGCGGATGGCGAAAGCAGCGATTATTGCATAGGTGTCAGCGAGTTTTAAGCATGCGCTGCGCGGCTCGGTCGGGATCGGACCGGTTTCGCCGGATTTTTCGCGGGTTTTTTTGCGCGTTTTTTGCTGTGGGTTGGCTGTGGGGTGCGTTGCGCTCCACCGGCTTTTTCACGCTGGCCGAACCCATCCGCCGGAGGTTCGGCCAGCGCCAGCCTGCACCGCTGTTACGCGCGCGCCGGCACCTTCGCAAACAGCAGGTTCAGCCCCTCGGCGATGGTCGGATGGCTCAGGATCGCGTCGCGCACCGCGGTGTACGGCAGCTTGCCGAGCATCGCCATCTGCACGGTCGACACCACTTCGCCGGCTTGTGCGCCGAGCATCGTAAAGCCGAGGATCTGATCCGAATCGGCGGCCACCAGCGCCTTCATGAAGCCTGCCGTTTCGCCGTTGGTGCGCGCGCGCGGCACGGCGGCCATCGGCAGCGTCGCGACCCGCACCGCGATACCGCGCTCGGCCGCTTCGGTCTCGTTCAGGCCGATGCGCGCAAGTTCCGGCTCGATAAACAGCGCATACGGAATCACCCGCCCGGCGGTCGTGTAGCTGCCGCCCGACAGGCTCGATTGCAGTACGCGGTAGTCGTCGAGCGACGCGTGCGTGAACATCGGCGTGCCGGCTACCTCGCCGATCGCCCACGTATTCGGCGCGCTGGTCGCCAGCCGCGCATCGGTCTTGATGAAGCCGCGCGCGTCCAGTTCGACGCCGGCGGCGTCGAGGCCGATGCCCTGTGTGTTCGGCGTGCGACCGGCCGCGACCAGAATGTGGGAGCCGGCGAGCCGCGCGCCGTCGGCGAGCGTCACTTCGACGGCTTCGCCCGAGTGGCCCGTTACCCCGACCGCGTGCACGCTGGTGCGCACGTCGATGCCTTCGTGCGTCAGCGCGGCGACGATTGCCGCGGCGACCTCCGGATCTTCGCGCATCGCGACGCGCGGGCCTTCCTGCAGAACCGTCACGCGGCTGCCGAGGCGGCGCAGCGCCTGCGCCATTTCGAGGCCGATATAGCCGCCGCCGAACACGATCGTGTGTTCGGGCAGCGTCTGCAGTTCGAGCGCTTCGACGTGGGTCAGCGGCGCGGCCTGCGCGAGCCCGGGCACGTCGGGAATCGCCGCGGTGGTGCCGGTGTTGATGAACGCGTGCTCGCCTTCGACGACACGACGGCTACCGTCCGCGAACGTGACCTCGAGCGTGCGCGGCGCGACAAAGCGGCCTTCGCCGATCAGCAGTTCGAGGCCCGACGCGTGAAACGCGCTGAGGTTCAGATCGACCATGCCGTCGACCACACTGCGCACGCGCTGATAGACGCGCTTCATGTCGAGGCCGCCGGTCTGCGGCGCCGCGCCGAGCTGCTCGGCGGCACGCGCCGCGTGCATCAGCCGCGCGGTCTGGATCAGCGATTTGGTCGGAATACAGGCAACGTTGATGCATGAACCGCCGATCATGCCGCGCTCGACCACGGCGACCCGTTTGCCGGCCTTGGCCAGCTCCATCGCCAGGGTTTTGCCGCCCTTGCCGCCGCCGAGAAACACATATTCGAACCGCTCGACCGTCGTCATAAACTACCTCCGCTAAAGTTTTTTCACGAGGCGGGCGTTGTGGCCCGCCGACGCTTTGCAGAGTAGTGGGTGCGAACCGGCGATGAGATGTTCGATTGGCGCAATCGGATGCTCGATCGGCTCAAACCGGCGGTGAGCTAACGCGAGTGAACGCGAGTGAGCGCAAGTGAGCTCAGGCGGTGCGGTGGGAGATGCGAGGTGCCGGCGCGCGTATCGCGCCGCGGCGCCGGCTGCGGGCGGCGCGCTGTCTGTGCAGCCATGCGGCGTGGCATCGGAGGCCACCTCGGTGCAGTCGCACATGGCACTCGATGCGGCCTCGATGCGGCCTCGATGCGGCTTCGATGCGGCTTCGATGCGGCTTCGATGCGGTCTCAGACGCGGTCTCAGATGCGACGTCGGTGCGCAATCGATGCGCAGTCGATGCGGTCCTGGATGCGGTCTCAGATGTTGAACTCGATGCGACCTCGAATCCGGCCTGACCGCGGGCCTGACCGCGGCCATGCCGCGCGGCTACCGCCCCGGTGCCGTAGTCGGCCCGTCCGCATGCGCCGGCGCCGGCGTATCCGCGACATCCGCATCGAGCGTCGCGTCTTCCGCCGGGTCCGCATGGACCGGCGCCTGCGCGCCGTCGTCCAGCATGCCCTTGGCCAGTTCCATCGCCTGGCGCGTGAAGAGTCGCCGGTACAGTCCGTCCGGCAGCTCGATCAGCCGGTCGTGCGGGCCTTCCTCGACGATGCGGCCCCGCTCGAGCACCAGCAGCCGGTCGAGCGAGCGCACCGTCGACAGCCGGTGCGCGACGACCAGCGTGGTGCGGCCCGCCATCAGCCGCTCCATCGACTGCTGGATCAGCACTTCGCTTTCGCTGTCGAGGCTCGACGTGGCTTCGTCGAAGATCAGCACCGGCGCATCGGCGAGAAACGCGCGCGCAATCGCAATGCGCTGCCGTTCGCCGCCCGACAGCTTGACGCCGCGCTCGCCGACCAGCGTATCGTAGCCATGCGGCAGCGCCTCGATAAACTCGTGCGCGCTCGCCTGCTGCGCGGCGCGCACGATATCCGCGCGGCTCGCATCGGGCCGCGCATACGCGATGTTCTCCGCCAGCGACCGGTGAAACAGCACCGGCTCCTGCTGCACGATTGCGATCTGCCGGCGCAGCGACGCCTGCTGCACCTGTGCGATGTCCTGGCCGTCGATCGTGATGCGGCCCGCGTCGATGTCGTACAGCCGCTGGATCAGCTTGACGAAGGTTGTCTTGCCCGAACCCGAGTGACCGACCAGACCGATCCGCTCGCCGGGCGCGATCCGCACCGACAGGTCGTGGTACAGCGGCGTCTGGTGCGCGCCGTAGCGGAACGTCACCTGTTCGAAGCGGATCTCGCCCTGGCCGATCGCGATGGCGCGTGCGCCGGGCCGGTCTTCGATGCCGAGCGGTTCGTCCTCGAGCGCGACCAGTTCTTCCATATCGTTGACCGAGCGCTGCAGG
>DATLOW010000086.1:0-2671 GCA_035536055.1 Paraburkholderia sp.
CGACATGTTCGGCCCGGGTACCTTCGAGCGGCCGTGGCACGGCGCCGGCGATGCGCTGAAACGCGCACACGCGAAGGCGGATTTCGCGTTCGAACTGTTCGCGAAGCTCGGCACGCCGTTCTACACGTTTCACGATACCGATGTCGCGCCCGAAGGCGAGAGCATCGACCAATATGTGAGCAACTTCCGCGCGCTCGCCGACTATCTGGGACGCAAGCAGGAAGAGACCGGCGTCGGGCTGCTGTGGGGTACGGCCAATCTGTTCTCGCATCCGCGTTATGCGGCAGGCGCGGCAACCAATCCGAATCCCGATGTGTTCGCATTTGCTGCGACGCAGGTGTTCGAAGCGCTTGAAGCGACGCAGCGGCTGGGTGGCACGAACTACGTGCTGTGGGGCGGTCGCGAAGGTTATGAAACGCTGCTGAACACCGACCTGAAGCGCGAGCGCGAACAGCTCGGCCGCTTTATGAGCATGGTGGTCGAGCACAAGCACAAACGCGGCTTCAAGGGCACGCTGCTGATCGAGCCGAAGCCGCAGGAACCCACCAAGCATCAATACGACTACGACGTCGCCACCGTACATGGCTTCCTGACGCAGTTCGGCTTGCAGAACGAAATTCGCGTCAACATCGAGGCGAATCACGCGACGCTGGCAGGGCATTCGTTCCACCACGAAATCGCCAACGCGTTCGCGCTCGGCATCTTCGGCAGCGTCGACGCGAATCGCGGCGATCCGCAAAACGGCTGGGACACCGACCAGTTTCCGAACAGCGTCGAGGAGTTGACGCTGGCGTTCTACGAAATCCTGCGCCACGGCGGCTTCACGACCGGCGGCATGAACTTCGATGCGAAGGTGCGGCGCCAGAGCGTCGATCCGGACGATCTGTTCCATGGCCATATCGGCGCGATCGATACGCTCGCGGTGGCGCTCGAACGCGCGGCGCGCCTGGTCGAGCGCGATCAGCTGACGGCGTTCAGACAGCAGCGTTATGCGGGATGGGATTCCGATTACGGCCGTAAGGTGCTGGCCGGCGGCTTTACGCTCGAAACGCTGGCGCAGGACGCGATTGCGCGCGGCATCGCGCCGCGCCACGTCAGCGGCCAGCAGGAGCGGCTTGAAAACGTTGTCAACCAGGCGATCTACGACCCGCTGCGTTGAGCGCACACACCGCACACTATCGGCAATTGCGGGCCGCTGCGGATAACCCGCGGCGGCCCGCAGCGAGCCGGTAAAAAACGTTAATTGAACCGGTCAATTTCGCAATTGCCCGGCATGCATGCCCGAGTTCACGCTACCAGCGCACTCAATCAGGCGGCCTCTAATAACCGACGACCGCGGACACGAATTCGCGTCGCATCCACAGGTTTTCGCCGGCGTGTTCCTTCTCTCGCATATTGGGAATGCGCGGCAGCCAACCATAAAAGGAGAGAGACATGAAATCTGCTATGCGTCGTTCCGTTCTGAATTCGCTCGTCTGCGCGGCGATGTTTGCCGGTCTGACGGCGCTCGCGCCGCTCGCGCATGCAAGCAAGGACAAACCCGAAATCGGCTTCTGCATCGACGATCTGCGCGTCGAGCGCTGGTCGCGCGATCGCGACTACTTCGTCGAAGCCGCGCAGAAGCTCGGCGCGAAAGTATCGGTGCAATCCGCCGATGCGAGCGAGGCCCGTCAGATCTCGCAGATCGAAAACCTGATCTCGCGTGGCGTCGATGTGATCGTGATCGTGCCGTTCAATTCGAAGACGCTCGGCAACGTGATCGCCGAAGCGCATAAGGCCGGCATCAAGGTGGTGTCGTACGACCGCCTGATTCTCGATGCCGACGTCGATGCGTATATCTCGTTCGACAACGAGAAGGTCGGCGAACTGCAGGCGCAGGGCGTCTACAACGCGCAGCCGAAGGGCAACTACTTCCTGCTCGGCGGCGCGCCGACCGACAACAACGCGAAGATGCTGCGCGAAGGCCAGATGAAAGTGCTGAAGCCGGCCATCGATCGCGGCGACGTGAAGATCGTCGGCCAGCAGTGGGTGCCGGAGTGGAGCGCATCGACGGCGCTGCGCATCACCGAGGATGCGCTGACGGCGAACAACAACAAGATCGATGCGATCGTCGCGTCGAACGACGGCACCGCGGGCGGTGCGATTCAGGCACTCGCCGCGCAGCATCTGGCAGGCAAGGTGCCGGTATCGGGCCAGGATGCTGACCTCGCGGCGGTGAAGCGCCTCGTCGCCGGCACGCAGACGATGACGGTGTACAAGCCGCTGAAGCTGATCGCCGGTGAGGCGGCCAAGCTGTCGGTCGATCTGGCCAAGGGCAACAAGCCGTCGTTCAACGCGAAGTACGACAACGGCATGAAGCTGGTCGACACGGTGCTGCTGCAGCCGACGCTGCTGACGAAGGCCAACGTCGACGTGGTGATCAAGGACGGCTTCTATACGCAGGCGCAACTGGCCGGCAACTAGGTCGCCCACCAGGCTGCCCGCGCAGCCCCGCTGAAGCGGGCTCGAGCCTGGCCCTCGAGCGGCAGTCGAGCGCGCACCACGTGGCGAGGTGCGCGCGTCGTTGAATCATCCACGCATCCAGGACGAAAAACGCATGGCACAAGCGCGCATGGCTCAGGCGCACCCGGCACCCGCGCTTCTGGAGATGCGCGGCATCGTCAAATCGTTC
>DATLOW010000087.1:0-2428 GCA_035536055.1 Paraburkholderia sp.
GCGTGCGCCGGCTACGCCGCGCAGATTCTCTGGAGAGTGTAAAAGAATGGCTGCAATCAAAAATTCTCTGCCGCGTCGCCGCTTCGACGTGGTGATCGTCGGCGCGGGCGGCTCGGGGATGCGCGCGTCGCTGCAACTGGCACGCGCCGGCCTGTCGGTGTGCGTGCTGTCGAAAGTGTTCCCGACCCGTTCGCATACGGTGGCCGCGCAAGGCGGTATCGGTGCGTCGCTCGGCAACATGAGCGAAGACAACTGGCACTATCACTTCTACGACACGATCAAGGGCTCCGACTGGCTCGGCGACCAGGACGCGATCGAGTTCATGTGCCGCGAAGCGCCGAACGCCGTGTACGAACTCGAACACATGGGCATGCCGTTCGACCGTAACGCCGACGGCACGATCTATCAGCGCCCGTTCGGCGGCCACACCGCGAACTACGGCGAAAAGCCGGTGCAGCGCGCCTGCGCGGCTGCCGACCGTACCGGTCACGCACTGCTGCACACGCTGTATCAGCAGAACGTCGAAGCGAAGACGCAGTTCTTCGTCGAATGGATGGCGCTCGATCTGATCCGCGACGCGGACGGCGACGTGCTCGGCGTCACCGCGCTAGAAATGGAAACCGGCGACGTCTACATCCTCGAAGGCAAGACCACGCTGTTCGCCACCGGCGGCGCAGGCCGGATCTTCGCGGCATCGACCAACGCGTTCATCAACACCGGCGACGGCCTCGGCATGGCGGCGCGTTCGGGCATCGCGCTGCAGGACATGGAGTTCTGGCAATTCCACCCGACCGGCGTGGCCGGCGCGGGCGTGCTGATTACCGAAGGCGTGCGCGGCGAAGGCGGCATTCTGCGTAACGCGGACGGCGAGCGCTTCATGGAGCGCTATGCGCCGACGCTGAAAGACCTCGCGCCGCGCGACTTCGTTTCGCGTTCGATGGACCAGGAAATCAAGGAAGGCCGCGGCGTGGGTCCGAACAAGGACCACGTGCTGCTCGACCTGTCGCACATCGGCGCCGAGACGATCATGAAGCGTCTGCCGTCGATTCGCGAAATCGCACTGAAATTCGCGAACGTCGATTGCATCAAGGAACCGATTCCGGTTGTACCGACCATCCATTATCAGATGGGCGGGATTCCGACCAACATGCACGGCCAGGTGGTCGGCACGTCGCGCGATCACGAAGAGCCGGTCAACGGCTTCTACGCGGTCGGCGAATGCTCGTGCGTGTCGGTGCACGGCGCGAACCGTCTGGGCACCAACTCGCTGCTCGACCTCGTGGTGTTCGGCCGCGCGGCCGGCAACCACATCATCAAGCACGCGAAGGACATGAAGGAGCACAAGCCGCTGCCGGCCGACGCGGCCGACCGCGCGCTCGAGCGCCTCGCGAAGCTCGAAGCTTCCTCGTCGGGCGAATACACGCAGGACATCGCCAACGACATCCGCTCGACGATGCAATCGCATGCTGGCGTGTTCCGCACGTCGAAGCTGCTCGCCGAAGGCGTCGACAAGATGAAGGAACTGTCGGCACGCGTCGCCAACGTGCACCTGAAGGACAAGTCGAAGGTGTTCAACACCGCGCGCGTCGAAGCGCTCGAACTGGCCAACCTGATCGAAACCGCCCGCGCCACGATGGTGTCGGCCGAAGCCCGTAAGGAAAGCCGCGGCGCGCACGCGCAGAGCGACTTCGAACACCGCGACGACGAAAACTGGCTGCGCCATACGCTGTGGTTCAGCGAAGGCGATCGCCTCGACTACAAGCCGGTTCACATGAAGCCGCTGACGGTCGAATCGGTGCCGCCGAAGGCACGGACCTTCTAAGGTACAGCCACAAGTTCAAGGACCCACAATATGGCCAAGCGTATTTTCGAAATCTACCGCTACGATCCGGACAAGGATGCAGCGCCGCGCATGCAGCGTTATGAGCTCGACCTCGAGCACGAGCGCATGCTGCTCGACGCGCTCGTCAAGCTGAAGGCGCTGGACGAGACGCTGTCGTTCCGCCGTTCGTGCCGCGAAGGCGTGTGCGGCTCGGACGCGATGAACATCAACGGCAAGAACGGCCTTGCTTGCCTGACGAATCTGAACGACCTGCCGCAAACCATCGTGCTGCGCCCGCTGCCGGGCCTGCCGGTGATCCGCGACCTGATCGTCGACATGACGCAGTTCTTCAACCAGTATCACTCGATCAAGCCGTACCTGATCAACGATACGCCGCCGCCAGAGAAAGAGCGTCTGCAGTCGCCGGAAGAGCGCGACGAGCTCGACGGCCTGTACGAGTGCATTCTGTGCGCGAGCTGCTCGACGTCGTGCCCGAGCTTCTGGTGGAACCCGGACAAGTTCGTCGGTCCGGCGGGCCTGTTGCAAGCCTATCGCTTTATCGCGGACAGCCGCGATCAGGCGACCGGCGAGCGCCTCGACAACCTG
>DATLOW010000088.1:0-6237 GCA_035536055.1 Paraburkholderia sp.
CCCGATTGCAGCGGTGTGAACTGGCTGTTCTGCGAGAACGAGACGAACGTCAGGCGGCTGTACGGCACCGATGCGATCGGTCCGTTCAAGGACGGCTTCAACGACTACCTCGTGCAAGGCGATCGCGACGCGGTGCGCCGCGATGCCGGCTCGAAGGCCGGCGCGCATATGCCGCTCGCGCTGCCGCCGCACGGCCGCGCCGTCGTGTATTTGCGCTGGCGTTGCGCATCGACGCCGGACGAAGTGCCGCTCGATGCAGAAGCGCTGTTCGCGCAGCGACTCGCGGAAGCGGACGAATTCTACGGGGCACTGCAGCAGGACATCGACGATCCGGACGCGCGCCTCGTGCAGCGTCAGGCGCTGGCCGGCATGCTGTGGTCGAAGCAGTATTACCAGTTCGACGTGCAGCGCTGGATGGACGGCGACCCGGCGCAGCCGCTGCCGCCTGCCGGCCGCCGGCGCGGCCGCAATGCGGACTGGCGGCATCTGTGCAATGCCGACATCGTATCGATGCCGGACAAGTGGGAGTACCCGTGGTACGCGTCGTGGGACCTGGCGTTCCATGCGGCCGCGTTCGCACTGATCGATCCGGCGTTTGCGAAGCGCCAGTTGCTGCTGCTGGTGAAAGACCGCTACATGCATCCGAACGGGCAGTTGCCCGCCTACGAGTGGGCCTTCAGCGACGCCAACCCGCCGGTGCATGCATGGGCCGCGTGGCGCGTCTACGAAATCGACCGCGCGCTGACCGGCGAGGGCGACCGCGACTTCCTCGAACTGGTGTTCCACAAGCTGCTGCTGAATTTCTCGTGGTGGGTGAACCGCAAGGACGCGGACGGCCACAACATCTTCCAGGGCGGTTTTCTCGGCCTCGACAACGTCGGCATCTTCGACCGTTCTTCGCCGCTGCCGACCGGCGGCCATATCGACCAGGCCGACGGCACAGCATGGATGGCCGCGTATGCGCTCGACCTGATGCGCATCGCGCTCGAACTCGCGTACGCGAACCACGTGTTCGTCGATATCGGCATCAAGTTCTTCGAGCACTTCCTGTATATCGCCGAAGCGGTCAGCTGCGAAGACGGTTGCGACACCGGGCTGTGGGACAGCGAGGACAGCTTCTTCTACGACAAGCTGCGGCTGCCCGACGGCACGAACGAGCCGATGCGGGTGCGCTCGATCGTCGGCCTGATTCCGCTGTTCGCGGTGCACGTGCTCGAAGAGCGGCTGCACGGTTCGCTGCCGACGCTGCGCGAGCGGCTGGTGTGGTTCCTGCAGCATCGCAAGGATCTGGCGCGGCTGGTGTCGCGCTGGAACGAGCCGGGCAAGGGCAATAGTCTGCTGCTGTCGCTGTTGCGCGGTCACCGGATGAAAGCGCTGCTGCGCCGTGCACTCGACGAATCGGAGTTCCTGTCGGACTACGGCGTGCGCGCACTGTCGCGCGTGCATCGCGACGAGCCGTTTATCTACCGGCACGACGGCAAGGAGTTTTGCGTCAAGTATCTGCCGGCCGAATCGGACTCGCGCGTGTTCGGCGGCAACTCGAACTGGCGCGGGCCGATCTGGATGCCGGTCAACTATCTGCTGATCGAATCGCTGTACGAGTTTCACCGCTACTACGGCGACGAGTTCCGCGTCGAGTATCCGACTGGCTCGGGTAACCGCGTGTCGCTGCGCGAGATTGCCGATGGTCTCGCGCAACGCACCACGAAGCTGTTCCTGAAAAACAGCAACGGCGAGCGGCCGGTGATGGCCGCCTATCCGCAGCTGCAAGCCGATCCGCGTTCGCGGGACCTCGTGCTGTTCCACGAGTACTTTCACGGCGACACCGGGCGCGGCGTCGGCGCGTCGCATCAGACCGGCTGGAGCGGGCTGGTGGCGCTGCTGCTGCAACCGCGCGACCTGGCCAGCTCCGGCGTCGTGCCGGCGCCCGGCGAGGTCGAGCAGGCAGTCGCGGCCAAGTAAGGGACGGCGCACGCGGTGCGCCGTGCACATGCAGTCGCTGTCGCGTCAGCCTGCGCGGCTTTACAGAAGTCTTGCGTGCCGCGAGCGCCGTGCAATCCGATTGAACTGTGCGGCTTGCTCGCGGGTCATCTTCGTATCGCCATTGATTGGCTTCCTTATGCGAGGGATCGCCATGCCGTCCGAGTCGAATGTCCGCAACACCCCGGAAGCGCGCAGCGCGTGCGCGCAAAAGAAGCTGCAGGCCACGGCCGGCCCCGCGAACGGCGGCCATCCCGCCGCCGCTGCCGGCAACCGTCCGGCGCCACCGTGCACGCTGGTGATCTTCGGCGCCGCCGGTGACCTGACCAAGCGGCTGCTGATGCCGGCGCTGTACAACCTCGTGATCGACGGCCTGCTCGATGACGGCATGCGCATCGTCGGCGTGAATCGCGGCGAGCGCACGCTCGACGACTGGCGCGACGATCTGCATGTGTCGCTCAAGCAGTTCGCGGAAGAACGTTCGCCGCAGCGCAAGCTCGACGACGACGCGTGGAACTGGCTCGCCAAGCGGCTCGATTACGTGGCCGGCGACTTCAGCGAGCCCGGCACGTTCGAGCGCGTCAAGCAGCAGATCGGCAAGAACAGCGTCAGCAATGCGCTGTTCTACCTTGCCGTCGGCGAGGGCTTCTTCAAGCCGATCGTCGAACAGCTCGGCAACGCCGGCCTGCTCGACGAACAGCAGGCGCGCGGCTTTCGCCATCTGGTGATCGAAAAGCCGTTCGGCAACGATCTCGCGTCGGCGCGCGAGCTGAACGCGCATATCCTGCAGTACGCGAACGAACAGCAGGTGTACCGCATCGATCACTTTCTCGGCAAGGACACGGTGCAGAGCATTCTCGCGGTGCGCTTCGCGAATGCGCTGTTCGAGCCGGTGTGGCGCCGCGAGTATATCGACAGCGTGCAGATCACCGCCGCGGAAACGCTCGGCGTCGAGGCGCGCGGGCCGTTCTACGAACGCACCGGCGCGTTTCGCGACATGCTGCCGAACCACCTGTTCCAGGTGCTCGCGATGGTCGCGATGGAGCCGCCCAATTCGTTCGACGCCGAAGTGGTGCGCGACAAGAAAGCCGAGGTATTCGCGGCGATCCAGCCGCTGTGCTGCGAAGACGTGGTGTTCGGCCAGTACGAGGCGGGTCCGGCGGGCGTCGCGTATCGCAGCGAGCCGAAGGTCGCGCCCGACAGTCGCACCGAAACCTATGCCGCCGCGCGCGTGTATCTGGACAACTGGCGCTGGGCCGGCGTGCCGTTCTATCTGCGCACCGGCAAGCGGCTCACCACGCGCCGCACCGAGATCGCGGTGCAGCTCAAGCGCGTGCCGTTCCTGATGTTCCGCGACACGCCGGTCGATGCGCTGACACCGAACGTGCTGACCATCCGTATCGATCCGGCGCACGGCACGCGTTTCGATTTCAACGTGAAGGTGCCGGGGCCGACGATGCAGATTGGCCGGGCGCGGTCGTCGTTCGATTACAGCGACTTTTTCGCGGAGCGTGCCAACGTTGGCTATGAAACGCTGCTGTACGACTGCATGCTCGGCGACGAGACGCTGTTCCAGCGCGCCGACGGTATCGAGGCGAGCTGGGCCGCGGTGGACGAGGTGCTGCATCCGTCGGACGCGCCGATTCCGGTGTACGGCTATGCGGCCGGCAGCAGCGGGCCGGTGCAGTCCGACGAGCTGCTCGCGCGCGATGGCCGCGCATGGCGGCCGCTCGACGACGAGCCGGCGAAACGTTGAGCGTGCAACGATCCGGCAATGACGGGTAACCACGGATCGCACAATAGCCCCCAATAGCCAACGGAGAAACGGACATGGCAACAGGCAAGACTTCGGCGAAGCGTGCAGCAAAGACTGCTGCGCGCCGTACGGGGACGGGCGCGGCCAGGCGCGCGCCGGCTAGCCGCGCGGCCGCCGGCGCGGGCACGGCTGCGGCCGCGGCGAAGAAGGGCCCCGCCGGCCGGCCCGGCACCTCTGCGTCGGCGAGAAAGGCCGTGCAGCAGACCGCGCGTAAGCCAGCGAAGCGCGCGGTGAAGTCCTCGGCGGTGAAGCCCACTGCTGTGAAACCCGCCGCCACGCCGGCAGCAAAACGCACCGCCTCCACTGCCGCCCCCAGCGCGTCGCATCACCACTCGGCGCTCGCCCCGGACGCCGCTCACGAACGCATTCTGTCGATCGACGTCGGCGGCACCGGTCTGAAAGCGGCGGTGCTCGATTCGGCCGGCAAGATGATCAGCGAGCGCGTCCGCGTCGCCACGCCGCACCCGTGCACGCCGGATCAACTGGTCGATACGCTCGCGACGCTGGTCGAACCGTTGCGCGCGCAACATCAGCTGACGCGCATCTCGATCGGCTTTCCGGGCGTGGTGCGCGACAACCTGATCCTGACCGCGCCGCATCTGGGCGACGAAGGCTGGCATGGCGTGCCGGTCGCGGCATCGCTTGCGGAGCGTCTCGGCGGCCTGCCGGTGCGCATGATCAACGACGCCGAAGTGCAGGGCTTCGCGGTGATCGAAGGCAAGGGCCTCGAACTGGTGCTGACGCTTGGCACCGGCGCGGGCACCGCGCTCTTTCGCGACGGCGAACTGATGCCGCACCTCGAGATGTCGCAGCATCCGGTCAGCAAGGGCCGCACGTACGACGAGTACGTGGGCAGCGCGGAGCGCGACGACGTCGGCGACAAGCGCTGGAACAAGCGCGTCGAGAAGATCATCGCGATTCTGTCGAGGGTCGTGAATTACGACAAGCTATGGATCGGCGGCGGCAACGCCGTGAATCTGAAGTTCAAGCTGCCGGCGAACGTGGCGATCGTATCGAACTCGGCAGGTATCGAAGGCGGCGCGAAGCTGTGGTACCGGCAGGCAGTGCGCGAGACGCGTGGGCCGGAAGCGGCGCCGCCGAGCGGGGCATTCAGGAAGAAGAAGTAGTCCGATACGCGCGACGGACCTTTGAAGCGCGAGCGGCACGCCAAAGGCGTGCCGCTTTTTGCATCGTTCTGCGCCGGCGCTCGACACTGCCGCCGGCGCTTTGGCGCATCGAACCACTCAGCGCGCCGCGTCGCCCCAGCGATATTCGACGGTCGCGTCGTCGAGCTGCTTCTTCAGTTCAGGGTCGAGCACCAGATCCGCGGCGGCCAGCGTTTCGTCGAGCTGCTCGGGGCGGCTCGCGCCGATGATCGCCGACGACACGGCCGGATTGGCCAGCACCCACGCAATCGACGTCTGCGCCAGCGACTGGCCGCTTTGGGCCACGAGCCTGGTCAGCTTGTCGATGGTCGTGAATTCGCGCTCGTGCCAATAGCGTTCCGTATACATCTCGCCCGCTTTGCCGACCGTTGCCGTGAAGCGTCCTTCGCTCGGCTTCGCATCGTGACGATGCTTGCCGGTCAGCAGGCCGCCAGCCAGCGGGTTGTACGGCATCACCGCGAGGCCTTCTTCGCTGGCGAGCGGCAGCAGTTCACGCTCGATCTGCCGGAACAGCAGGTTGTAGCGCGGCTGCACCGAGATGAAACGCGCGACACGCAGCACGTCCGCGCGGCCGAGCGCGCGCGCGAGCCGATAGGCGAGAAAATTCGACACGCCGATATAGCGCGCCTTGCCGCAGCGCACGATCGTGTCGAGCGCTTCGAGCGTTTCTTCGAGCGGCGTATCGTGATCGTCGTTATGCAGCTGATACAGGTCGACGTAATCGGTGTTCAGCCGGCGCAGCGAGTTGTCGATCGCATCGAGCAGATGCTTGCGCGACGAACCCTGGTCCCAATCCGACGGGCCGACCTTGTTGTACGCCTTGGTCGCGACGATAAAGCGGCTGCGTTTGCCTTTCAGCCAGCGGCCGATGATTTCCTCGGTGCGGCCGGTCTGGTCGACGGTCGCGCCGAGCGGATAGACGTCGGCGGTGTCGATGAAGGTCACGCCTGCGTCGGTGGCCTTGTCGAGAATGGCGTGCGACGCAGCTTCTTCGGTTTGCAGGCCGAAGGTCATCGTGCCGAGACAGAGATTCGATACGGTCAGACCGGTGCGGCCGAATTTGCGATATTGCATGGAACGACTCTCCGCAATGTGAACGAAAGGAATGGGGCGCGAATCGACGCGGAAAACCGAAAGCATAGCGGGTCTTGACGCGTTGCGTGCGTGACGCGGATCACATCGAAGCGCGAGCTGGCACGCTTGAAAAATTTGCAGCGCCTCGGCATCACGGTGCTGTCGTACCGCATGTCGCGCGTGTCATGCATGTTTGCGCGG
>DATLOW010000089.1:0-8260 GCA_035536055.1 Paraburkholderia sp.
GTGGCTACCCGTTCGTTGCGCGCGCGGCGCGGCGCGGCGGCTGGCGGCACCGCGGCAGGCACGGGCACACGCACCGGCGCGCCGGCGGGCGCGGCGGCGCCGAAGGCCGCGGCACGCGTTGCGGGCCTCGGCACCGCGCTCGGCATCGCGGCGCTGACGCTGGCGGCGTGCTCGTCGCCGTCGAGCCGCTTCTATACGCTGAGCGCCGGCGATACGTCGACCCAGCCGGTGGCGACCGTGGCCAATCCGGCGTTTCTGATCGAAGTGCCGCCGGTGGATGTGCCGCCGCAGGTCGCGAAGAACCAGATGGTGGTGCAAACCGGCGAAACGCAGGTGCGCGTGCTCGAAGAGGAGCGCTGGGCGTCGCTGCCGGGCGACGAGATCCGTCGCGCGCTGTCGAACGTGCTGACGCAGCAGCTCGGTACCTTCGACGTGTATGGCACGCCGTATCCGGATCGCGTGCCGGTGTATCGGATCAGCGTGAACGTGCAGCGTTTCGAATCGTGGCCCGGCTCGCATGCGCTGATCGACGCGGTGTGGAGCGTGCGCGCGGTGCGCACGCAGGCGGTACTGACCTGCCGCAGCGTGGTCAGCCAGCCGGTGAGCGGCAGCTACGACGCGCTCGCCGAAGGACATCGGCGCGCGGTACGGCAGATCGCGACGCAGATTTCGGCGGCGGTGCGCACGCTGGCGGCGGCGCCGCCGAAAGGCGCGGTGCTGGCGTGTCCGGGCGCGTCGGCGACGCCGGGGGTGGCGGCGCTGGGCGCGGGCGGCTAGGTCGAGTTCGCGTGCAACGTATGTCGGACGAGGCTGCAGGTATAGGTCGCCCGCGCGCGGCAAGGTAACACCGCCGCTTGTCCTCGCGGCAGGCCTATGCCGATGTCAATTCGAAGCGGAATCGCTTGCCCAGCGCCGCTGCGGCGCTGGCAAGCGTTGCGAGCGTCAGGCTCGTGTCGTTTTGGTCCAGCAAGCGATTCAAGGCCGAGCGGCTGGTCTTCATGCGGCTCGCCATCATCGTCTTTGTGATGTGCTGCGCCTTCATTTCCTGCTCGATCTGCCAGGCGATCACACGCTTGATCGCCACTGCGGTTACCTCTTCCAGTACATTCTCTTCGGCAAGAAAATCATCGAAATTTGATCCGATGTGCTTGTTTGCCACGACACACTCCTTGAGTGGA
Source organism: Paraburkholderia sp. (assembly GCA_035536055.1). GTDB lineage: Bacteria > Pseudomonadota > Gammaproteobacteria > Burkholderiales > Burkholderiaceae > Paraburkholderia. The sequence goes on from DATLOW010000089.1 coordinate 1,179, forward strand.
ATCATCGCGCATCGTACCAAGTCTGGTACGTAACGTGAGCGCCAACCCGAAAAGGGCCAGCCCAACGACACCGGCGCCCCACCCCAACCGCGTACAATGGCGCCTTGTTCCACGCCCGCCCCGGCATCGCTCAATGTCCTTCGATTTTTTCGTCCCCTGTCCGCGCGGCCTCGAAGCCGCGCTCGCCGCCGAACTCGCGGAAATCGCCGCGCGCCATCTGAATGGCGCGCCGTTCAGCGCCGGCGCGCAAGTGCCGGGTGGCGTGCATTTCCGCGGCGGCTGGGCCGCCGGCATGGCCGCCAACCTGCATTCGCGGATCGCGAGCCGGGTACTGCTGAAAATCGCCGCGCGGCCGTACCGCAACGAACAGGATGTCTACGCGCTCGCGCTCGAACAGCGCTGGGAGCAATGGTTTTCCGCCAATGAAACGCTGCGGGTGGACGTCACCGCGATCAAGTCGCCGCTGCGCAGCCTCGAATTCGCCACGCTGCGCGTCAAGGATGCGGTCTGCGACCGTCTGCGCGAAGTCAGCGGCGCGCGCCCGAGCATCGACACCGGCGCCCCGGACGTGCGCGTGTTCGCGTTTCTGACCGCAACCGACTGCACGCTGTACCTCGATACGTCCGGTGAGCCGCTATTCAAGCGCGGCTGGCGGCTCGACAAGGGCGCCGCGCCGCTGCGCGAAAACCTCGCGGCCGGCATTCTGCGCCTGACCGGCTGGGCACCCGGCACGCCGCTGTTCGATCCGATGTGCGGCAGCGGCACCTTCCTCGCCGAAGCCGCGCAAATCGCCCTGCACGTCGCGCCCGGCGTCGAACGGCGCTTCGGCTTCGAGCGGCTTAAACAGTACGACGTCAACGCGTGGCAAACGCTAAAGGTCGCCGCCCAGGATGCCAAACGGGCCGCCCGCGCGGCGCGCAGCAGCGATCTGCAGATCTTCGGCAGTGACATCTCCGGCGATATGCTCGACAAGGCGCGCGCCAACATCGCACGCGCCGGTCTGCCCGATCTGCCGCTGAAGCAGGTCGATGCACGCGGGATGACGCCGCCGTCGGCGGCGCCCGGCATCCTCGTCGCGAATCCGCCGTACGGCGAACGCATCGAGGTGCGCGGCCGCGGCCCGCGCGGTGAAATCCGCACGCCGGCCCGCGAAGCGCGCGACGACGACGCGTTTCGCCGCAGCCACGCCGATACGCCGGACAGCGAATTCTTCCAGTCGCTCGGCGATGCGTTGAAGCAGCGCTTCACCGGCTGGCACGCGTTCTTCCTGAGCTCCGATCGCAAGCTGCCGGGCCAGTTGCGGCTGCGCGAATCCGCGAAGACGCCGCTCTTTAACGGCGCGCTTGAGTGCCGGCTGTTCCGTTTCGATCTGGTGGCGGGCAGCGTCAAGGCACGGCCCGCGAGCGGCGACCAGGCTAAAGACTGAGCGAAGCGGCCGCCGCCCAGGCGGCCGTCATGTCATGGTGTCGCGGGTACCCTCGCGCGTTGGCTCCAAGACTTCCGCGCTTGCCGCGCCATGCCGGTAAACCGCCACCGCGTCGCGGCGGCTTTGCGCATTCAGTTTGCGTAGAATCTGCTGGACCTGCGTTTTCACGGTCCATTCGCTCTTGTTCAGAATGCGCGCGATCTCCCAGTTGGTCTTGCCTTCACGCAGCCAGCGGAATACCCGCTGTTCGGCCGGAGTAAGCAGCGGTGAGACCGCCTCGGGGTCCGGCTTACGCTGATGCTGATGCGCAGCGCCCACAGCCGTCGCGTCATGCCAGGCCAGTATCGCGTGATGCAGGCGGCCGGCGATGTAGTCGGCCCGCGCATCCGCATCCGCTTCCGTTTCCTGTGCCGCACGGCGAACGTTGAACAGCGCGAAATACGTCGCCACCGCCCGCTGCGCGTCGACATAGCCGTGCAGCAGCACGTTGCGCAAGCCGAACCGGCTGAGCAGCACAGCCGCTGCGCCGTGCCTGCCCGCTTCGACGTATTGCGGCCGGCGCATCAGCAGCCAGTGCGACAGCACCGGACAGCCAACCTCCGCCTGTTCGGTCACCTCGCGTAGATACTGCGCGGGCAGATCGACCGCAAGCGATTCGAGAATCCTGACGCCGAGCGTGCATTTCGTGGCGATGCCGAACACAGCGCCGTCGTAAGGCATCAGCCCGGGCAACCAGCTGCCGACCCATCGCGCGAAATCGTCGCGACTCGCGATTGCGCTGCAGTTGTCGTCTTCCATCGCATCCCCCTCGAACACACTGACCTGGCGTCGGCCTGAAGCCCAGACATTCTGCGGTGTATCGCAGCGCTGCCGAATCAGAAACGTCCCAATGAGGATGTCGAATCGTCGCATCGTTCAGGTCGACGAGCCCGCTATGCGCTGCTTTGCCAATACTCCGGGCGGAGTATGGCCATCACCTGGACCTCAGCCGAAACTACTCCGGCTCCAGATTCCGTTGACCCGTGTGAGAGGCATGCATGGACCGTGGCCCGCAATCTTTCGCATCCCGTTTGATCGACCCCGCGCTGTTCGGCACGAACAACGACTACTTTCCGCATATCGACGCGATTCTCGGCCCGCGCGAATCTCGCTACTTCGGCAGCGGGTTCCAGCGCGTCCGGTACGGGGCGGCGGTCGCCGCATCCGAGCGCGGTCCGTCGCTTGCCGACGGATCGGTATGCGTGCGTTATCCGGTCAACTGGTCTGTCAAAGCGGCGCCGCGCCGGTTGCGGCCTCACCTGTCGACGATCGATGCAGTGTATCTGGGCACCGCACTGTCGGAATGGGCATTGCATTTTGCGTTCGCTGCGCCGCTACGCCATCCCACACCGCTGATCACTCATTGCGAGCTCAAGAGCGGCGCCGCGCCAGACGAAAACCTCGAAGCACTACCCTTCACGCTGCGCAGCATCGGCACCGCACCGAACAAGGACCGCGCTTCCCCCTACGGCCTGAACACGTCGTTGCAACTGCGCATCGGCGCGATGCAGCTGGAGGTAGAAATCGCGCATAACGCTGTATTCGAATATGGCAACACCACGCGGCAACCCGACCCGCTCGCTTCGCAAGGCCCGCAAACGCAAGCCTGCCGGCTCGCCACCGAGGGCGCGCATCAGGTCGACCTGCAACACGTGCTGCTCGACCGCGCGGGCCTGCGGGCTTGTGCGGAGATACGGTTCGGGCAGGCAGCGCCAGGCTACCGGCTGCTGTCGTATGTCGAGTTCGCGCTGGCCAGTGCGCAGCTCGCGCAGGCGATCATCTATCGAACCGACCGCATCCAGCGCGCACACAGCAATACGCTGTGGATGCGCGACTTCAGGATTGCCGCCGCGGCGCATTGCGGAGTCAGCGAACCGCAACTGATCGAATTGCGCACGCTCAACCACAAGCGGCAAACCATCGGCGGCGACGCGTGGTCGGTGTACCGTTTCTCGTGCCGCCTCGGTCCGCTGGGTGCGACCTTCACGTTTGCGCACCGGCTCGAAGGTGTGCAAGCCGCAGCTGATGCCACGGAGCGCAACTAATGCGCGTCGTCATCTCCGGCACCTACTCCACCGGCAAGACCACGCTCACCGATGCGCTGGCCTATCTGACCGGCATCCGCCGCACTCACGCGCGCACGATGCGGGAGATCCTGCCCGATGCGCTGCCCGGCAAGGTTCTCGAGCAATGCAGTCTGGCCGAGCTGATGGAACTCTGCCTGTGGCGCTTCAAGGAACGCGTCGCAGCGGAACAGGCATGCGGCAGCTCATTCATTTCCGACGGCTCGTGCCTGCATGAATGGATCTACGCGCGTGCGCGTCTGGATACCGGCGTCAACCCCGCACACGGCCCGGTTACGCGCAGCTTGCTGCACGCCACGCAGACGGGTGCGCGACGCACCTACCGGCGGGTCTTCGACCGGCTCATCCATGCGGTCGAAGCACACGCGAAGTCTGCGTACGACGAGGTCGTGCATCTGCCAATCGAGTTTCCGTTGCGCGACGACGGACATCGTCCGGTATCCGAGTCGTTCCGGCGGCTGACCGAGCAAATGCTGCTCGATACGCTGCAACGTCTGCGCATTCCGGTGCACGTGGTCAGCGGCACAGTCGAGGCGCGGCTCGCACAGATCGTCGACCGTTACGGATGGTCGACGGCGCGCAGTGTCGCGGAAGCGCTTGCGCTCGCGCAGCAGAACTCGCTGCGCGTCGAGCGTGAGGCACAGCAAAAGCATGCTGCCTGGCGACGCGAGATGAACTGGCCAAGCCGGGCACTGCACCGGTTAAGCAGGCTGTGACGCCGTCACCGCATCCGCACGCGCCGGGTATTCACGCATTCATTCACCGTTTCTGACAAGGAGCCGTTTCATGCCCAAAGTGGCGATCGTTTTTCAAAGCAACAATGGCCATACCGCCGTGCTCGCTGAAGCAGTCCGCCGAGGCGCCCTTTCGGTGGCCGGCACCGAGGCCACGCTGATTCCCGTCAGCAAGGCAGACGACCATGCACAGCAACTCGACGCCGCCGACGCGATCGTATTCGGCGCGCCCACCTTTATGGGCAACGTGCCGGCCGAGTTCAAGCAGTTCATGGACTCCACCGCCAGCGTGTGGATCAGACAGGGCTGGCGTAACAAGGTCGCCGCGGGCTTCACCTGCTCGGCGTGCTGGAGCGGCGACAAGCTGAATACGCTGATGCAGATGGCGGTCTTCGCCGCGCAGCATTCGATGCTGTGGGCGCCGCTCGGCATGATGCCGGGCAACTACACCAGCACCGGCTCACCGAGCGATCTGAACCGGGTCGGCGGGTTTCTCGGCGCGATGGCGCAAGCCAATGCCGACGAGGGCACGGACGTCGCACCGCCGCAAGCGGACCGCGATACGGCCCAGCATCTCGGCAAACAGGTTGCGGAGATCGTGCATCGGTTCACTTATGGGTCGCGCTGACGCGTGATTTGGGTGCGTGATTTGGGCGCGTGATTTGCGTGGATCTGAGCGCTTGACGCTGTGTGGCATGACCGCGTGTAACGGGCCTGGTGCCGCCGGCGGACAAGGCAGAACGCAAATCGACGGTGGAGACGGAGCGCGCGCCGACGCGCTCCCCGTCTCACACGTCACTCGACCGCTCACTCCACCGACTTCACCATATCCTCGATCACCTTCTTCGCGTCGCCGAACACCATCATCGTCTTGTCCATATAGAACAGGTCGTTGTCGAGCCCCGCGTAGCCCGCCGCCATCGAGCGCTTGTTGACGATCACCGTGCGCGCCTTGTACGCCTCGATGATCGGCATGCCCGCGATCGGCGATTTCGGATCGTTCTTGGCCGCCGGGTTCACCACGTCGTTTGCACCCAGCACCAGCACCACGTCGGTCTGGCCGAACTCGTTGTTGATGTCGTCCATCTCGAACACGAGGTCGTACGGCACTTCGGCTTCCGCCAGCAGCACGTTCATATGCCCGGGCATGCGGCCGGCCACCGGGTGAATCGCGTAACGCACGTCGATGCCCTTTTCCACCAGCTTGTCGGTCAGTTCCTTTAACGCATGCTGCGCGCGCGCCACCGCCAGGCCGTAGCCCGGCACGATCACCACCGACTCCGCATTGCCCAGCATGAACGACGCGTCCTCGGCGGAGCCCGACTTCACCGGCCGTTGCTCCTGCGCGCCGCCCGCCGCGGCTGCCCCAGCTTCCGCGCCGAAGCCACCTAACAGCACGTTGAAGAACGAGCGGTTCATCGCATGGCACATGATGTACGACAGGATCGCCCCCGACGAGCCCACCAGCGAGCCCGCGATGATCAGCATCGCGTTGTTCAGCGAGAAGCCGATGCCCGCCGCCGCCCAGCCGGAGTACGAGTTCAGCATCGACACCACCACCGGCATGTCCGCGCCGCCGATCGGGATGATGATCAGCACGCCCAGCACGAACGCGATCAACGTCATGATGATGAACGGCAGCCACGACTGCGTCAGAAAGAACAGCACGCCGAAGCCGATCATCGCCAGTGCGAGCAGCAGGTTGATCATGTGCTGGCCGGCGTACACCACCGGCGCGCCCTGGAACAGCCGGAACTTGTACTTGCCCGACAGCTTGCCGAACGCGATCACCGAACCGGAGAACGTGATCGCGCCGACGAAGGTGCCGATAAACAGCTCGATGCGGTTGCCGTACGGCAGGAAGTTCGGGTACGGCGCGTCCTCGGCACCCAGACCGAACGCAGCCGGCTCCGATACCACTGCATAGGCGATGCACACCGCCGCCAGACCGATCAGCGAGTGCATCGCGGCGACCAGCTCGGGCATCTTGGTCATCTCGACGCGCGCGGCAACCAGCGCGCCGATCGCGCCGCCCACCACCAGCCCGGCGAGCAGCAGGCCGAGACCGAGCGTCAGGTCCGAGCCCAGCAGCGCCGCCTGCTTGACGATCAGCGCGATGGTCGTGAGGATCGCGATCGCCATGCCGACCATGCCGAACAGGTTGCCCGCGCGCGCGCTCTTCGGGTTCGACAGGCCTTTGAGCGCCTGGATGAAGCACACCGATGCGACCAGGTACAGCAGCGTAACGACGTTCATGCTCATTTACGCGCCCTCCTTGTTGCCGGCCGGGCCCGCGAGCTTTTTCGGTTCTTTTTTCCTGAACATCTCGAGCATGCGTCTCGTGACCAGAAAACCGCCGAACACGTTGACCGCGGCGAGCGCCACGGCCACCGTGCCGAAGAACTTGCCGGTGCCGCCCACCGTCAGCCCGACCGCCAGCATCGCGCCGACGATCACGATCGCCGAGATCGCATTGGTCACCGCCATCAGCGGTGTGTGCAGCGCCGGCGTAACGTTCCAGACGACGTGGTAGCCGACATAGATCGCCAGCACGAAGATGATCAGGTTGATCACAGTGTGATTGATGACTTCCATCGCCATTTCTCCTTGTGCGTGGCCTCAGCCTTTGCGCGCGAGTTCGCCGTCGCGCGTGAGCAGCGTGGCCGCGACGATGTCGTCGGCCAGATCGATGTTCAGCGCCCCTTCCTTCGTGACGATCAGCTTGACGAAATCGAGCAGGTTGCGCGCGTACAGCGACGACGCGTCGGCCGGCACCATCGCCGCGAGATTCGTATAGCC
>DATLOW010000090.1:0-6818 GCA_035536055.1 Paraburkholderia sp.
CCGAGCAGAAACAGCTCTTCCTCGAACACCGGCCGCTTTTCGATCAGCTGCGTGCCGGGCGTGTCGTACATCACCGCGGCGTCGATGCGGCCCATCATCAGCCATTCGGTCAGATAGGTGGACAGGCCCTCGGCCACCGAAATGGTCGCGCCGGGAAAGTGCAGCCGAAAGCGCCGTACCAGTTCCGGCGTGACGACCTTGGCGAAGCTCGGCGCCAGCCCCACGCTGAAATGCCCGCCGACCTCGCCGCGCAGCTTCTGCAAGTCGTGCCGCGCGCGTTCGGCCTGCTGCAGCATGCCCTTCGCGTGACCGAGCATCACCTGGCCGGCCGCGGTGGCAGTTACGCCGCGGCCATGGCGGCGCAGCAGGGTCTGCCGCAATTCCACTTCGAGCTGTCGCACAAGGCGGCTCAGGGTGGGCTGATTGGTATCGAGGATGGTGGCCGCGCGCGAAAAGCTGCCCAATTCGACGACGTGCACGAAGGCTTCCAGCTGCTTCAGTTCCATGCCCGGTTCCGTACTTGGCTATTCACAATCTGTATAACAGGTAGTCCGATATGCCGATTGTATCGATCTCGGCAAATCCGGACAATCGTTGCTGACCACTGGCCCCGGCCGTCCGCAACTGTGCTGCGGGCCGCGCCCGGCGCTGTTTTACAGGCAAGCCGCACCCACTACTGAACGCATTCGATGAAAACCTGCCTTCCGCCCGATCCGAACCCTGTGAAGCCTTCGTTTGCCTTGCCGGCCGGCGCATGCGACGCGCACTGCCACGTGTTCGGCCCGGCCGCCACGTTTCCGTATGCGCCCGATCGCAGCTATACGCCGCCCGACGCACCGTTCGAATCGCTGATGGCGCTGCACGACCATCTGGGCCTGACGCGCGGCGTGATCGTGCAGGCGAGCTGCCACGGCACCGACAACACCGCGATGATCGATGCGATCCACCGCGGCAACGGCCGTTATCGCGGCGTGGCGATCGTCGACGCCAGCGTGACCGATGACGAGCTGGCCGAGCTGAACGCCGCAGGCGTGCGCGGCGTGCGCTTCAATTTCGTCGCGCACCTGGGCGGCGCACCGGACCTCGACGTGTTCGACGCCGTGCTGCGCCGGATCGAAGCGCTGAACTGGCACGTCGTGCTGCATCTGGACGCGCAGGACATCGTGCAGTACACGCCGCTGATCAACCAGATCCGCGTGCCGTTCGTGATCGACCATATGGGCCGCGTGCGCGCGGAAGCCGGCCTCGAACAGCAGCCGTTCAAGCAGTTGCTCGAACTGATGCGCAACCCGCTCGCATGGGTCAAGGTATGCGGCTCGGAGCGCGTGTCGGTGGGCCGCAGGCCGTTCGACGATGCGATCCCGTTCGCGCGCGCACTGATCGACGCCGCGCCGGACCGCGTGCTGTGGGGCACCGACTGGCCGCACCCGAACATCTCGAAGGACATGCCGAACGACGGCGAGCTCGTCAATCTGCTGTTCCGCATCTGCGACGATCCGGTGCTGCTGCGCAAGCTGCTCGTCGAAAACCCGGAACGTCTGTACGATTTCAGCCCGCTCTGAGCGGGGCAACGCGCGGCCTCGCGAGGGCCGCATCCGACGGCCCTGCGAGAGGCCGCGGCACATCCAGTTTGGAGGAGACTATCGATGGATTCACGCAACCACCGTCAGCGCCGCGTCGAGCGCGCAAAGGGGCCGCAATGACTTCGAACGCGGTCACGTCCCCGGCGGGCACGCAGAAAGCGAAGCTGCCGTTTTACCGTCAGCTGTACGTACAGGTTTTCATTGCGATCCTGATCGGCATCGCGCTCGGTCACTACGATCCGCAGCTTGCGGTGAAGATGAAGCCGCTCGGCGATGCGTTCATCAAGCTGATCAAGATGGTGATCGGCCCGATCATCTTCTGTACGGTGGTGTCCGGTATCGCCGGCATGGGCGATATGAAGAAGGTCGGCCGGGTGGGTGGCAAGGCGCTGCTCTACTTTGAAGTGGTGTCGACCTTCTCGCTGATCATCGGCCTCGTGGCCGGGCATCTGCTGAAGCCGGGCGCCGGCTTCAATCTCGATCCGGCCAAGCTCGATACGTCCGCGCTCGCGGGCTATGCGACCAAGGCGCACGAGCAGAACACGGTCGACTTCCTGATGCACATCATTCCGAACACCGTCAGCGACGCGTTCGTCACCGGCAATGTGCTGCAGATCCTGCTGGTGTCGGTGCTGTTCGGCGCCGCGCTTGCCGCGCTCGGCGAGCGCGGCAAGCTGGTCAGCGATTTCATCGGCGGCATTGCGCATACGTTCTTCGGCGTCGTGCACATCATCATGAAGGTGGCCGCGCTCGGCGCATTCGGTGCGATCGCGTTCACGATCGGCACCTACGGCGTGGGGTCGGTGGTGCCGCTGCTGAAGCTGATCGGCGCGTTCTATCTGACGCTGGTGGTGTTTATCGTGGTGGTGCTCGGGCTCGTGTCGCGCGCGATGGGCTTCAGCATTTTCCGCTTCATGGGCTATATCCGCGAAGAAATCCTGATCGTGCTCGGCACCAGCTCGTCCGAAGCGGCGCTGCCGCAGATGCTCGAAAAGCTCGAGCGGCTCGGCTGCTCGAAACCAGTGGTCGGTCTGGTGATTCCGGCCGGCTATTCGTTCAATCTGGACGGCACCAACATCTATCTGACGATGGCTGTGCTGTTTATCGCGCAGGCATTCAACATCGATTTGTCGTGGTCGCAGGAACTGACGTTGATCCTGGTCGCGATGATCACGTCGAAGGGCGCGAGCGGTGTGGCGGGCGCGGCATTCATCATGCTGACCTCGACGCTGCTCGTGTTCCCGGTGATTCCGGTGGCGGGCATGGTGCTGATTCTCGGCATTCACCGCTTTATGGGCACCGGCCTTGCGATCGTCAATACGATCGGCAACGGCGTGGCGACGCTGGTGGTGTCCGCATGGGAGCACGAACTCGATCGCGACAAGCTGGATGCGGTGATGAAGGGGCGCTCAAACCAGGTGGGATGAATACCGCCGCGCCAGCGCTAGCAGCACAGGCGGCAAGTGCTGCAGGCGCTATCGCTGCGGCGCGCACGGGGCCAGCTTGCGCAATGTCGGGTTGCGCGAATCTGGGCCCTGCAGCGCGGCGCCATTGCGATGGAAGTTGTTGAAGACGCAACGAGAATGCGCTGACAAAGGCATGACTCGAAAAGCAGCAAGCCGGAGACAAAGCACTCAGCCAGCCGTACTCAAAAGATAAACCGACGTGCCGTCGAAAGGCCTGGCCATGCAAGCCAGTGCCACGCCGAGACACGACGCTTCCGTGACGCGCGGGCATTCAACCCGCGACATTCGCCCGTATTTTCCTATGCGGCTTGCGCTTGCGCGCGAGCTGCAGGGGGAGGGTTTGTCACGACCAGAAAAACCCTTGGAGATCGAACTTGGAGATCAAGCGCAACACTTGCGACGCTGTCGACGCTCGTCATACCTGCCTGACGCGCGACCCGCGCAAGAACCGGAAAACGAAAAAGTGGAAAATCCGCGTGGCGTGCTGCGCCGTATTGCCGCTTGCCGCACTATGCGGGCGCGCGCACGCGGACGACGGCAGCTCGGTGCAGGTGTACGGCCTCGTCGGCACATATGTGGATAGCCTGAAGCGCAGCGACATGAGCGCGCATCAGGTGCAGGAAGGCAGCGGCGGCCTGGTCACGTCGTTCTGGGGATTGCGCGGCAAAGAGAATCTGGGCGGCGGCACCAGCGCGATCTTTTCGCTGGAAAGCTTCTTTCAGCCGAACAACGGCGGGCAGGGCCGCAGCAGCAGCGACCCGTTCTGGTCGCGCAATGCGTACGTCGGTTTGTCGAACAACCGCTACGGCAAGCTGACCTTAGGGCGGCAGACCAATCCGACTTACGTGACGATGCAGATGGTCAATCCGTTCGGCTCGTCGGTGGTGTTTTCGCCGCTGGTGCTGCAGTCGTTCGTCGCGAGTTATGGCGGTGCGATTATCGGCGATACGGTATGGAACAACGTGATCGAGTATGCGACGCCGACGTACAAGGGGCTGACGGGCACTGCGGTGTACGGTGTCGGCGGTGTGGCAGGCAAGCCGGGTGTCGCGGATCTCGGCTTGCACGTCACTTATGTCGGCAGCGCGCTGACCGCGGTGTTCTCCGCGCAGCGCGTGCGCACGGTGGCAGTGGCGCCAACCTCGGCGCAGTACGCGTATCTTGCGGGCGCAGCTTACGACTTCAAGGTCGTGCGGCTTTATGCAGCGGCGGAAATGACGTCGAATATCGGCCCAGAGACCGGTACGCATACGTACGAACTGGGCGCATCGGTGCCGCTGTCGCCGACCAATTTCATTCTCGCGGAATGGGCGCGCACGCGGCGCTCAGGTGGCAAGACCAATAACCAGTTGCGCAATACCGGCGCGCTTGCGCTCGATCATTTCTTTTCGAGGCACACCGACGTGTACCTCGTTTATTCGGCCGACAAGCTGAGCGGACATGGGCTGGGGAATACGTATGGGGCGGGGATCCGGACGTTGTTCTAGCGCAGGGCGCAGCCGCCCGGCAGCGATTCTGCGATCATCTCGCGAATCACACCGAGCTCCGGCCGCGCACGCCGGCTAGCATTTTTCAGGCAGCATCGGCGCCACTCACCTCCGGGCGCCAACGGTTATTCGGCGTCCGGTCTCCCGCCACCCATTGCTGCAGATCGCGATGCGCACGCTCCGCCATCTCGACTGCGATCGCCGCCGCATCCGGATGATCGACGGTGAATTCCACCAGCAGGCCATTCGGATCCTTCACATACAGCGACGTGCAAAAGCCGTGCTCCAGCACGAACGATTCGAGGCCTGCCGCGTCGATCCGCTCCTTCAGTTCCTTCTGCGTATTCGCTTCGACCAGCAGCGACACGTGAATGAAGATCGACTGCTCGCGTGCCTTCCATACGCGTTGCTTGTTCTGGTCCGCGAAATTGAAGAACGCCAGCGCGCTGCCGTCCTGCAGCGAATAGAACGCATGGCCCAGCTCGACCCATTCGCCCTGGATGAACTCCTTCTCGATGAACATTGCCGTCAGCGGAATGCCCAGCACGTCTTCGTAAAAGCGCCGGTTAGCCTCGTGGTCGTCGGTGGTGAAGGCGTGGTGATGCAGCCGTAGCGGAAGCTGCTGCAAGGGGGCGCGCTTGCCGTTGGAAAGAGTCGTGTTCAATTCGTTCCTCCATCTGGTCATTTCGCGCGGGCAGGGTGCCGGCGCGATTGAAATCAGGTCACTGACTCCCTCAACGCTCAGTTATCTGGATTTATTCCGTCAAGCATTTCGACCATGACACAAACAGTCCATTCTTTGGCCGGTCCGCTTGCCGACGCTGGTGCGGTTTTCAATGCACAGGCCCGCGTGAGCGTCCGCTCAGCGCGGCGTCCCGCCCGGCAACGATTGCGCGACCACGGCGCGGATCGCGTCGATCAGCTTGCGTGCGGCCGGCGACGGTTCGGCGGCTGCGCGCAGTGTCAGGCCGATGTCGCGCGCGGTGTTCGGCATCGGCACGTCGAGCACCGCGAGCTGCCCCAGCTCGCACTCGTACTGCATTTGATGCGACGAAAGCGCGGCCACCATGTCCGATTGCAGCAGCAAGCCGCGAATCATCGCGAGATCTGCGGTTTCCACCGCCGGCACCGGCGGCGCAAGCCGGCTGTGCTCGAACAGCGCATCGAGAATCGCGCGCCCCGGCGAATGGCTGCGCGGCAGTACCCAGCGCACGCCGGTCATCTGTCTGAGCGTCAATTTGCGCACGCCCGCGAGCGGATGGCCGGGCCGTGCCAGCACCACCATCGGCTCGGACATCAGCGTTTCGGTGACGAGGCCGCTCGCCGGGTCCGGTTCGCGCAACGCGCCGAGAATGAAGTCGATATCGCCCGCGCGCAGGCCGGCCGCAAGCGTCTCGTAGGCGCTTTCGTCGGTGACGATGCGCACGCCCGGAAACGCATTGACCACCCGTGCCACTGCGGCCGGCAGGATCAGCGTGCGGGCGAGCGGCAGTGCGCCGACCGCGACGTGGCCGCGAATCGTGCCTTGCAATGCGGCGACGTCGTCCGGCACGTGACGCAGTTCGTTCAGCGCGCGGCGCACGTGCAGCACAAAGGTCTCGCCGTCCGGCGTCGGTTGCAGGCCGCGTGCGTTGCGGTCGAACAGCGCGAAGCCCGCGCCGGTTTCAAGAATGCGGATCGCGCTGCTGACCGCCGGCTGGCTGATGCCAAGCGCGCGTGCCGCGCTCGGCATATGCCGGTGACGCGCGAGCTCGACCAGCAGTTGCAGGCGGCGCGTATTTAACAGCGACGACGGCACGCCATGCGGCGCATTCAGGCGCCGTGCCGGCTGCCGCGCCGCACACCACGAAGCGAGCGCTTCAAGCTCGCCGAACACGCGCTGCGCGCGCTCGAGCACCGCGCGTCCGGTCGGCGTCGGCAGCATGCCGGTGGGGTGCCTCTCGAACAGCGGCACGTCGAGCGTGTGCTCGAGTTCGTGGATCGCGCGTGTCACGGCCGACTGCGCGCGATACAGCGCTTCGGCGGCACGCGTCGCGCTGCCGAGCTGCGCGACGCGCACGAACACATGCAGATGGCCGAGATTCAGCAACTCGGGCGACGTGTGCACGGCAGGCGTGCTCGGACGATGGGATCGGGCGGTCATCGGCGCAAAGCGTGGGCAGGCAACGGCGTCAGTGCAGGCCGCGCGCGTCGGACGCTTGCCGATCGGCGGCCTGCAGATCGAGCGCGTCGCGCGCGGCTTCGTCGAACAGCCAGCTTTCGAACGCGGCGACGCGCTGCGT
>DATLOW010000091.1:0-26714 GCA_035536055.1 Paraburkholderia sp.
GCGACTGCCATCGCTCAGACCCTGCATCGGGCGCCGGAGCGTACCAGCCGCAGCGCGACACCGCATCGGCGTCGCGCGTTCCGGCCGGCAGCGAAACGCGCTCGCTCAATGCGCAGCGGCGATTTCCTTGTCCAGCTGATCCGCCGGCACCGCGCCGGGCAGACGGCGGCCATCGGCGAGAAACACGGTTGGCGTGCCGTTCACGTTCATCGCACGCCCGAGCGCGAGGTTCTTGTCGATCGCCGCGGTGTCGCAGGTACCGGCAGCCGTCGGCGCATGACGCTCGAGCATCCAGGATTCCCACGCTTTCGCGCGGTCGGTCGAGCACCAGATCGACTTCGACTTGACCGTCGAATCCGGCGACAGCACCGGATACAGGAAGGTGTACACGGTGATGTTGTCGAACGACTTCAGCGTGCTTTCGAGCTGCCGGCAATACGGGCAGTTCGGGTCCGAGAACACCGCGATCTTGCGGCTGCCGTCGCCCTTCACCACCTTGACCGCGTTGGCGAGCGGCAGGCTGGCGAAATCGATCCGGTTGGTTTCCTGCAGGCGCGCATCGGTCAGGTTCTTGCGCGTCTTTGCATCGACGATATCGCCGAGCACCAGGTAATCGCCGTTCGCGTCGCTATAGACGATCTGCGTGCCGAGGTTCACCTCGTAGAGCCCCGCGATCGGCGACTTCGAGATGCTCTTGATCGTCACCTCGCCGAGCCGCGTCTGCAGCGTCGCCTTGAGCTTGTCGGTGGTCTGGTCGGCCTGCGCGGAGCAGCCGAGCGCCGCGGCCGCGACGGCCAGCGCGAGTGCGGCGATACGAATACGTTTCTTCATGTCTGTACTCCCTGGTTCGGTGGCGCCGCGTGCGCGATGCATGCGGCGGGCGCGGTCGCAATGCTGCGATTGGCTTCCGCTGGTGTATGTCGTTCGGGAACGGCGCACATGTCACCGTTCGCTGTTGTCCGTCTGCTGACTGTGCGGCGGCGCACCTTCGCCGCGCGCCTCGTCAGCCCAATGCCGCCGATACCAGCCAGCGCTTGACGAGCGGCTGCGCGCCGACGAACGCCATGCCAGCATTGCGCACCGCACGCGCGACGAAGCCCGGCACCGCGAACAGGCGCTGCAAGCCGTCGGTGGCGACCATCAGCGCGCGGATGTCTTCGCTGCGGGAGCGCTCATAGCGACGCAGCAGCACCATATCGCCGAGATCGCGGAACGCTTCCTTGTTTGCGATCACGTCGGTCAGCGACGCGACGTCACGCAAGCCGAGATTCATGCCCTGCCCCGCCAGTGGATGAATCAGATGCGCGGCATCGCCGACCAGCACCACGCGCGGCGCCGCCAACCGCTCGACGGTCTGCAGCGCGAGCGGGAAACCTTTCGCCGGGGTTACGCATTCGAGCGCGCCGAGCGCACCTGTCGTCACGCGTTCGACTTCGGCGGCGAGGCGCTCCGGCGCAAGCGCCAGCAGTTCTTCCGCATGCTCGGTGCGTGCCGACCATACCAGCGACACGTGACCGTCCGGCAACGGCAGCAGCGCGACGATCTCGCCGTCGCGAAACCATTGATACGCGGTTTCGCCATGCGGCCGCTCGGCCTTGAAATTGGCCACCACGCCAGTCTGCCGGTAATCGCGTTTGTTCACCTTCGAGCCGATCTGGGCACGCACCCACGAATGCGCGCCGTCCGCGCCGACCACCAGATCCGCATCGAGCAGAGTGCCGTTGTCGAGGCCGATGGTCGCGCTGCCCGGCTTGATGTCGAGCCCTTGCGCGCGCGTGTCGAGCCACGTGACATTCGGCTGGAAGCGCAGCGCCGCATCTAGCGCCTGTTCGATCAACGACGATTCGACGATCCACGCCAGCTGCGCGACCGACGCCTGAAAGGCGGAGAAATGCAGCTCGGCGTGGGCATCGCCGTACACGCGCATATCGTAGACCGGCGACAGCCTGCCGAGATCGAGCGCTTGCCACACGCGCAGCCGTTCGAGCAACGCCTGCGAACTGGCCGATAGCGCATAGATGCGCGAGTCGAACGCCGCATCGGCCGGCAGCGGCGCGCAATGCTGCGCGAGCAGCGCGACACGCAGGCCGGTTTGCGTCAGCGCGAGCGCCGCGGTCTTGCCGACGAGGCCGCCGCCGATCACGGCGACGTCGAAGCTTTGGTGGTGGGGATTCATGCGCGCATTATAGCTGCCGGGTATGACGCGGCGGGGTGGGGGTGCGCGGCGCGCAGCGGCACGCGATCCGGCGGACACGGCGTTAGGGCCTACAGCTGAAAGAGTTACAATCCCGGTTTCCGTGACAAACGCGCAACCGATCGAGAGCCAGCGCCCGACCGGATGCGCCGTCCCGCTCCGCCGCGGCTTTCCGCCACGACTCCAGGACGCCCGCAGGCATCCTCCCGCAGCGTCGAGCGCATCACGCAACCCATTGTTCACCGAGAGAGTTCCATGAGCCTCAAATGCGGCATCGTCGGCTTGCCCAACGTCGGCAAGTCCACCCTGTTCAACGCGCTGACCAAGGCGGGCATCGCCGCCGAAAACTATCCGTTCTGCACGATCGAACCGAACGTCGGCGTGGTCGAAGTGCCGGACAAGCGTCTGCAGGCGCTCGCCGAAATCGTGAAGCCGGAGCGCATCATGCCGGCGGTGGTCGAGTTCGTCGACATCGCGGGTCTGGTGGCCGGCGCGAGCAAGGGTGAAGGGCTCGGCAACCAGTTCCTCGCGAACATCCGCGAAACCGACGCGATCACGCACGTGGTGCGCTGCTTCGAAGACGACAACGTGATTCACGTGGCCGGCAAGGTCGATCCGCTGTCGGATATCGAGGTGATCAACACCGAACTCGCGCTGGCCGACCTCGCGACGGTCGAAAAGGCGCTGACGCGTTATGCAAAGGCCGCGAAATCCGGCAACGACAAGGAAGCGGTCAAGCTCGCCGCGGTGCTGGAAAAGGTGCGCGCGCAACTGGATCAGGCGAAGGCGGTGCGCGGCCTCGATCTGAACGACGAAGAACAGTTGCTGATCAAGCCGTTCTGCCTGATCACCGCGAAGCCGGCGATGTACGTGGCCAACGTAAAAGAAGACGGCTTCGAAAACAACCCACATCTGGATGCGGTGCGCAAATACGCGGAAGGCGAAAAATCGCCGGTGGTCGCGGTATGCGCGGCGATCGAAGCGGAAATCGCCGACCTCGCCGACGAAGACAAGGAAGTGTTCCTCGCCGACATGGGCATGGACGAGCCGGGCCTGAACCGCGTGATTCGCGCGGGCTTCAAGCTGCTCGGTCTGCAAACCTACTTCACGGCCGGTGTGAAGGAAGTGCGCGCGTGGACCATCCATATCGGCGATACGGCGCCGCAGGCGGCAGGCGCGATTCACACCGATTTCGAGCGCGGCTTTATTCGTGCGCAGACCATCGGCTTCGACGATTACATCGCGTACAAAGGCGAACAGGGCGCGAAGGAAGCCGGCAAGATGCGCGCTGAAGGCAAGGAATACGTCGTGCACGATGGCGACGTGATGAACTTCCTGTTCAACGTCTAATAAACAGGCGGCCTGCCGCCGGCGGGCATCGGGCGTGGACCTTCGGCAACCGAAAGCCGACTGTCCACGCCGCACATCGCTGCTTACTGCTTCGCCAGCTTCACAATCGTCAGTTCGCCATTCAGGTTTTCGACACGCACCTTCACGCTGTCGCCCTCCTTCACCTCGTTCACCATCGCGGCATCTCCGGCCTTGAAGGCCATCGTCATCGGCGGCATGCCGACGTTGGCGAGCGCGCCGTGCTTGAGCGTGATCATGCCGCCCGCGGCATCGACATGTTTGACGACCGCGTCAGTCAACGCGGCATTGCCGGGCGCAGACGCGTGACTCATCGCGCCGCCGCTCATCTTCATGCCGGCCATGTCGTCCGCAAATGCGGCACTGGCAGCAACAAGGGCGGCCATCAACACCGCGCATTGGACGATCGATTTCTTCATGATGTTTCTCCAGTCTGAGATGAAGGCACAGGCGTGCCGATAGAAGACGGCACAGCTGTGCCAGTGGGAACCGCATAAGCTTTCGGAACGCCGCGGCTGCGCGGCAAACGGCGGCGCTGCAGCAGCAGCCACGCGGCAGGAATCACGAACATCGACAGCAGCGGCGCGGTGATCATGCCGCCGACCATCGGCGCGGCAATCCGCTGCATCACCTCCGACCCGGCGCCATGTCCGACCATGATCGGAATCAGCCCCGCCAGCACCACGGCCACCGTCATGGCCTTGGGCCGCACGCGCAGCACGGCGCCCTCGCGGATCGCATCGACCAGCGTGGCCTCGTTCAGCGCTTCGCCGGCTTTCAATCTGCGGTTCAACGCTTCCTTCAGGTACAGCAGCATCACCACACCGAATTCGGCTGCGACGCCGGCCAGCGCGATAAAGCCCACCGACGTCGCCACCGATACCGCGTGACCGAGCATCCAGATCAGCCAGAACCCGCCGACCAGCGCGAACGGCACGGTCGACATCAGCAGCAGCGCATCGGCGGCGGAGTTGAAGGTGAGGAACAGCAGCACGAAGATCACGACCAGCGTGACCGGGATCACCGCACGCAGCTTCGCGGCCGCCCGCTCCAGGTATTCGAACTGCCCGGACCACGCAATCGAATAACCAGGCGGCAGCGTCACCTTGTCGGCGACGGCCTGCTGCATCGCCTTCACCGCTGACTCGAGATCGACGTTGCGAATATCGACGTACACATAACCCGACAGCCGCGCATTCTCGCTGCGGATCATCGGTGGTCCGTCCTCGATCGAGATATGCGACACATCGCCGAGCGTGATCTGCGCACCGCGACTTGTGACGACCGGCAGCTCGCGCAGTTTGTCGATCGAGTCGCGTACTTCGCGCGGATAGCGGATATTGATCGGGAAGCGCTCCCGGCCCGCAATCACTTCACCGACGTTGTCGCCGCCGACCGCCGACGACACCACCTGCTGGATATCGCCCACCGCCAGCCCGTAGCGGGCGGCTGCCTGCCGGTCGATGTCGACGTCGATGTAACGTCCGCCGTTCAGCCGCTCCGCCAGTGCCGACGTGACGCCCGGCACGTCCTTCACGGCGGCTTCGACCTGCGCGGCCACCTTGTCGATCTGCGCGAGATCCGGCCCGGAGATCTTCACGCCCACCGGCGTCTTGATGCCGGTCGACAGCATGTCGAGGCGATTGCGGATCGGCGGCACCCATACGTTCGACAGGCCGGGCACCTTCACGGTGCGGTCCAGTTCGTCGACCAGTTTCTGCGGCGTCATACCCGGGCGCCATTCGCTGCGCGGCTTGAACTGGATCGTCGTCTCGAACATCTCGAGCGGTGCCGGATCGGTTGCCGTATCGGCACGCCCCGACTTGCCGAACACGGTGGCCACTTCCGGCACGGTCTTGATCAGCCGATCGGTTTGCTGCAGCAGTTCCGCGGCCTTTTCCACCGAAATGCCGGGTAGCGCGGTCGGCATGTACAGTAGATCGCCTTCGTCGAGCGGCGGCATGAATTCGCCGCCGAGCCGCGCGATCGGCACGGCGGTCAAAGCCAGCGCGATCGCGGCCAGGCCGATCACGAACCACGGCCGTCGCAGCGTCGCTTCGAGCAGCGGACGGTACAGCTTCACCAGCACGCGATTGAGCGGATTGGCGTTCTCGTGCGGAATTCGCCCGCGGATCAGGTATCCCATCAGCACCGGCACGAGCGTCACCGACAGGCCCGCCGCCGCCGCGATCGTATAGGTCTTGGTGAACGCCAGCGGCGCGAACAGCTTGCCCTCCTGCCCTTCCAGCGAAAACACCGGAATGAACGACAGCGTGATGATCAGCAGCGAAAAGAACAGCGCCGGGCCGACCTCCGCCGCCGCCGTGGCAATCACCTCCCAGCGTTGCGCGTGCGTCAGCGGCGCGTCGGGATGCTCATGCTCGTACGCCTCGAGATGCTTGTGCGCGTTCTCGATCATCACGATCGCCGCATCGATCATCGCGCCGATTGCGATCGCAATACCGCCGAGCGACATCAGGTTCGCGTTGACGCCCTGGTAGCGCATCACGATAAAGGCGGCCAGCACGCCGAGCGGCAGCGACAGGATCGCCACCAGTGCGCTGCGCAGATGGAACAGGAACACCGCGCACACCAGCGCGACGATGATGAACTCCTCGATCAGCTTGTCCTGCAGGTTGTCGACGGCACGCTCGATCAGCTGCGAGCGGTCGTAGGTGGTGACGATCTCGACGCCGGGCGGCAGCGAGCGCTTCAGGTCGGCCAGCTTCGCCTTGACGCCCTCGATCGTGGTCAGCGCGTTCTTGCCCGAACGCATCACGATCACGCCGCCCGTCACTTCGCCCTGGCCGTTCAGCTCGGCCACGCCGCGGCGCGTTTCGGGACCGATCTGAATCCGCGCGACGTCGCCGAGCAGCACCGGTGTGCCGGCTTCGTCGGTGCGCAGCACGACGTTGCGGAAATCGTCGAGCGAATGCAGATAGCCCGACGAGCGCACCATGTACTCCGATTCGGCCATCTCCACCACCGAGCCGCCCGACTCCTGGTTGGCCTTGCCGAGCGCGTCGGCAATCTGCTGCTGCGTGATGCCGTAGGCGCGCAGCTTGTCCGGATCGAGCACGACCTGGTACTGGCGCACCATGCCGCCGATGCTGGCCACTTCGGAAACGTCCGGCACCGACTTCAGCTCGAACTTCAGGAACCAGTCATTGAGCGCGCGCAGTTGCCCGAGATCGTGATGGCCGGTTTTATCGACGAGCGCGTACTCGTAGACCCAGCCGACGCCGGTGGCGTCCGGCCCTAGCGATACCGTCGCGCCCGGCGGCAGACGGCTTTGCACCTGGTTCAGATACTCGAGCACGCGCGAGCGGGCCCAGTACTGATCGGTCTTGTCGTCGAACAGCACATAGACGAACGCATCGCCGAACGACGAATACGCGCGGATCGTCTTTGCGCCCGGCACGCCGAGCAGCGTGGTGGTGAGCGGATAGGTCACCTGGTCTTCGATGACCTGCGGCGCCTTGCCCGGATACGAGGCCTTGATGATCACCTGCGTATCCGACAGATCGGGCAGCGCATCGAGCGGCGTTTGATGCAGTGAATAGACGCCCCATGCGACCACCAGCACCGTGGCCAGCAATACGAGGAAGCGGTTCTGGATGGACCAGCGAATGATGCGCGCGATCATTTGACGCCTCCTGCGGGTTCGACCTTGGTCAGCTGGTAGCTGTCGCCGGACTGCCTGAACACGAAGTGCACGGTGTCGCCGACCTTGACGCCGGCAAACGCGTCGGGCGCGGGTTTGCTGAACGACATCGTCATCGCGGGCCAGCCCAGTGCGGGGATCGGCTGGTGCGAGAAGGTCATGTCGGTGGGGGTGACTTTTTCAACCTTGCCGGTGGTGTCGAAGGTTTGTGCGGTAGGGGTGGGCGTTGCAACGGGCGCGGCGGGTGTGGGTGCGCTACTGGCCATTGCGCTCGCACCGGTGGGCGCCATTGCGTTACTGGCCATCGCACTTGTCGCGGCGGGCGCCATTGCGTCACTCGACATTGCGTCACTCGCCATCGCGGGCGCGGCCGGCGCCGGTACGTCGCTGGCCGTCCCCGCCTCGATGCGCGGCAGCACCGATTTCAGGCTCGCTTCCGAATCGATCAGAAACTGCCCCGACGCCACCACCGTATCGCCGTCGTTCAACCCGCCAAGCACTTCGGTTTCATTGCCGACGTCGTTGCCCACCGTGACATCCGCCGGCTGCAAACGCCCATCGTGGTTCCTGACGATCACCACCGAGCGCTTGCCGGTCGTAATCACCGCCTCCGACGGCACCAGCAGCCGCGCCACCGGCTGCGCGCCGCTGACCCGCACGCGCATCAGCATGCCGGGCGTGAGCCGGCCGTCGGCGTTGTCGATTTCGAGGCGCGCCTGCAGCGTGCGGCTGGTCGTGCTGATGCCGGGCAGAATCTCGCGGATCCGTCCGCTGAAGTGCCGCGTCGGATCGCCGCTGAACGTCGCGTCGACGCGCATGCCCACGCGCGCCTGCAGCGCGAGCGCTTCCGGCACCTCGACCACGAGCC
The DNA here is from genome assembly GCA_035536055.1 of Paraburkholderia sp. Lineage (GTDB taxonomy): Bacteria > Pseudomonadota > Gammaproteobacteria > Burkholderiales > Burkholderiaceae > Paraburkholderia. The sequence goes on from DATLOW010000091.1 coordinate 8,095, forward strand.
ACAGTTTCGACAGCCCGGCGACTTTCGCCAGCGTCTGCCCGGGCGTCACCATCGCGCCGTCGCGCACGTTCAGCTCGCTGACCACGCCCGTTTCCGGCGACGCCAGCACGATATGCGTCTGCGCCGTGCCGGTACGATCGAGGCTGGCGATCACGCTCTCCGGAATCGACATGGCACGCATCCGCGCCCGCGACGCCTGCAGCAACGCGCTGTCCATGCCGCTGCGTTTGAGCGACAGGTATTCCTCCTGCGCCGCCAGCCAGTCGGGCACGAACAGCGATGCGACCGGCGCGCCCTTCGCAATGCGCTGCATCGGCGCGCTCGCATACAGACGGTCGATATAGCCGGTCACGCGCGATTGAATGACATCGGCCTGCGACTCGTCGAATTGCGTGGTGCCGACCGCGTCGAAGCCTTCCGAGGTTTCACGGCGATGCACGGTGGCGTAACGGATGCCGAGGTTCTGCTGCAAGCCCGGATCGATGCGGATGCCGGTGCCGCCGCCGCCGTCGTCGGCATAGACCGGCTGCAGCTGCATATCCATGAAAGGCGATTTGCCCGGCTTGTCGAAGTGCTGGTTCGGCACCATCGGGTCGTGCCAGTACAGCACCTTGCGGCCGCCCTGTGCATCGGCATTGCCGCCCATCGCCGCAACCGGCTCTGCGGCCGACATCGGCGCGGCGTTCGTCGCCGCCGCGCGATGGCTGCCGGCGAAATAACCCGCAGCAAGCAATGCCATGCCGGCAAATACGGAGGCGAGCGCCTGTACGATCAGTTTTCTGTTCATGGTTGTCCTCACTGGCCTGCGGCCGCGATCAGATCAGGCGGCAGCACCTGGTATTCGAGCCCCGCCCAGACCAGCGATACCTGCCGTTCGAGATTGAGCACCTGGAGCTGCGCTTCGAGCTGCATGTGCCGCGCTTCAAAGGCGTCGGCGAGCGAGCCGGCACCGGACCGGTACGCCGCGTTGGCCAGTTGCACTTTCTGGTCGGCGGCGGGCAGCACGGTCTGCCGCAGATTGGCCAGTCGCTCACGGCCGCTGGCGAGTTTGGTCGCGAGACTCTGGATGTTGGCCATCACCTGCCGCACGGTGTCTTCGTAGTTGAGACGCGCCTGGGTGCCCATTTGCGATTTCTGCTCGACGTCGCGGTCTTCGAGATTCTTGCGGTTGATCGGCAACGGAATCGATACGCCGAACGACACGTAGTCGGAGAAGTTGCCGCCGCGCTTGAAGTAGGTCAGCCCCCACGTCCAGTTCGGATTTCTGTCGCTGCGCGCGACATCGGTCGCGGCGTCGGCCACCGAGATGGCGGCGTGTCCCGCAATCAGCACGGGCTGCACCTGCTGCAGCTGCTCCGCGCTCATGCCCGACACCGTCGAATCGAGCACCGGTGTCTGGTCGGCGACTTCGAGTACGTTGCCGGCTGCGGTCCAGCGCGACAGCTCGATCAGCGCGGCTTTCTCGTCCTGTTGCGCATCGATCAGCGCGTCGCGCGCGTTGCCGAGCGTCACACGCGCCTGGGCGATATCGACTGCACTGCCTTGCGCGCCGCGGTACGACGCCTGACGCGCGGCAAGCTCGTCGTTCAGGTGAGCGACCAGCGCCTGATCGAGCGCAATGGCTTTTTTCGCATAGACGGCGTTCAGCCACGCCATCGCGGTTTGCTGCCGCACTTCGGCGAGCTTTTCCAGGTAAGTCGACCGGTCCTGGTCGACGTTGCGGTTGGCAAGCGCGGTGCGCAGGCGCCGCTTGGTCGGCGACACCCACTCCTGCTCGATGCCGATGCCGCGCATCGTGAAATCGTCCTGGCCGATCGTGAAAGCCTTCGACCCGTTGATCGGCAGATCTTCGACGCTAAGCTTCAACGTGGGATTGGGCAGTTGGCCTGCCTTGACCACCACGGCCGCATCGCCGGCAACGCCTGCCTGTGTCGCCTGAATCGACGATGAGCGGTCTTGTGCGACCTGCAGCGCCTCGTCCAGCGTCATGCCCGTACCCTGCGCCCACGTTGCAGGCGCGGCGAACATGGCGAATGCAGCGAGTGCGACGACACGCAACGCGACCCACCGGCGGCCCGGCGGCGAAATTGGGAAAACCATGTGAACCCCGAATGGTCGAGCCGGCTCACGCCATGGCTAGAGAAGGCGTGGCAGCTCACGTCCTGACACAGGACGAACTTCACCGCGCACAGGCGGTGTGCCAGAAGATCGGAGCGTTACAGGGAGCGCGGAGGTCGCCAGAGTCCATCCGGTGCGCGGATGGAGAGCGACTGCGAATAGTGGAACAGCACCAGCCGGTTCACGGGCGCGGCCGGACGGACGGTAGCCGCACTGACGCCGGGATAGTAGAGGCTGCCGAACTGGCATTGCGCGGTCATCTTGCAGAACCCGGCCTTCGCTTTGCCATCAGGTGACGGCTGCATCGAATCGCAGCCCGGCATCGCGGCAGACATCGTGCCGTCGTCCTGCATCGCCACCGACGATTGCATCGGACACTCACCGGCCATGCCGCTCGCTGCCAGCCCACTGATGGGCAGCATCGCGCATAGCAATAGCAGTAGAAGGGTCCGAAGTAGTTTCATGGTTCGTGGCGCAGGCGCCGCGTTATGTTACCGGGTTCCTGAAATTTCCGTGTCGGCGGGCGCGCTCGCGCGGATCGCGCGAGCGTCGCACACACCGCGGACGCGGTCATCGGCAGCCGATCCGCGCGCTTCACGCGGTGCGATCAGCCGCCCCAGGCCGCGCCCTGGCCATGTGCCGCCCACCAGCTTTTGGCCTTCTGAAATTCGATCTTGTTGCGCGAGATCATGCTGGGGCCCGCCGGATAGCGGGTATTTCCAGCCGGCACGACGCCTGCCTGCTCGGCCTCGATCAGTTCGGCGCGCACCTGGGCGCGTGTCTTGCCCTGGCTGCCGGTCGCGTCTGCGCCGTCGGCCGGCTCCACCGCGGCAACCGACAGCGGCCCGCCGGAGCGGTCGACTGCAGCGACCAACTGCACGGAAGACGACACAGCGACCGTGTCCGAATAAGGATACGGGGCAAAGCCACGCGGACCGCCACCGGCGGCAAACGCCGCGACGGAAGCGGAGACCAGCAGCGCGGCGACGACGGTACGGTTCAGCAGAGAGATCGCTTTCATGATTCTTTCCTCAAAAAGGTAGCGCCCGATGTAGGGACGACAGCGTCCTGCGCCGATGCGCAGCGACGGCGATAGATCCAATGCGGCAGGCCGCGCAGCGGCGCGCGCAGGCGCACGTGCGGCCTTTCGGTATCAACGGAGATTTCGACTGTCCGCTCGCGGAACGCGTGATTGACGGCTTGACGGCAAACGCGCGAACGGCAGAGTGGCGAGCGCGGTCGCGTGCCGGCTCAGGCAGGCACGACGCGCGCTCGGCGTTGAGGCGCTAGGTTCGGAACACCTGGAAGAGGATGCGCGGCGCAGGAGGTGCCGACAGCAGGATCGGCTCGGGATGGACCGGCAGATCAGGACGGGCGGCGAGCGCGAGGACGGCTGAGTGTCCCCACGCGAGGGGCAACCAGATCGCCGGCGACAGCGTCGGCAAATCCGCGTGATCGGGTTGCGCCTGGTTATTGCAATGCAGGTGACAGCTTGCCGCAGCATGTTGATCGCGCAGATCGCCATGAACGGATGCCTGCATCGCTGCCGTATGTTGAGTGGACTGTATCGCCTGGCCTACCGCTGTGCACGCGTAGGCCGACACCCACAGCTGACCGAAGATCAGCGCGAAGAGTACGGCAACGACGGTGAACAGTTTGAAGCGGCGCATGGCGGCGAGTCGGCCCGGTTCGGGAAAGCGATGTATGAACTCTAAGCATTGCCACCGTGGGAAGGTCAACAGCATACGAGAATTTTTTTCGTCGCACGCGCGGCAGAAATAAGAACGCCGGAGCGGCGAACCGCCCCGGCGTGTTGGATCACCGGATCGGCGTGATCAACGCGTTGCGATATACATCGTGATTTCGAAACCGAAACGCAGATCGGTGTAAGTCGGAGTGGTCCAGGTCATGACTAAGGCTCCTTAAGTTAAAAGAAAAAACGTCCGCTGCACTTCATTTGTCGCGCGGACACACGACGTTGTTGTCGACGTCGCCGTCACCGAAAAACGCCCCGTCGGTGCCGATCTGGCCGCCGGTCGGCATCGTCTTCACGCCGGCAGGCAACGGCGGGTTGCTGGCGGCCCACGTGAGCGCATAACCGTCGTCATAGGTCGCGTGGTAGGTCTGCGAGCCGCGCGTAAAAGCCAGCGTCTTGCGGTTCATGTCGACGGCGATCTTGTCGCCGTTCGGACAGGTCTGCGTGAAGACATGCGGATCGGACGCCGCACGCGCAGGCGTCACAGCCACCAGCGCGGCAACAGCGCAACTGCACGCCAGCGCAACGGTCCCTTTGATTTTCATGTGTTGTCTCCTGATCGTTTCGGCCGCACGCGCATCGCACGTCGGCCGTCATTCGCTCGTTCGCTCGCGACCCGCGCGAGCATCGGCGAGCTCACTTCAGACTGTTAAAGTAGCCGGCCAGATTGGCGATTTCCGTGTCGCTGAGCGGCTTCGCGATGACCGACATGGTCTCGTTCTGCCGCTCTCCCGAACGAAAGGCCTTCAACTGCTCGACCAGGTAATCCTCGTCCTGGCCCGCGAGGTTAGGCGTTTGCGGCATCACCGCATGACCGTCCGGACCATGGCAGGCCGCGCACTGCGCGGCGCGCGTCTTGCCGGCGGCAATATCCGCGGCCACGCTAGGTTCAGCCAGCGATGCCAGCATCGTCGAAAGAAACAGGATCGAAAGAATCTTGCGCACGCTGCTTGCCCCTTACTTGCCCACGTAGGTGATGCGATATACCGCACTGGCGAAATCGTCCGAGACGAGCAGTGAGCCGTCCCTCATCGGCTCCACGTCGACCGGACGCCCCTTGTACTGACCGTCGGCGGTCAGCCATCCCGATGCGAACACCTGGGTGCCCACCGCGGTGCCGTCGGCCTTCAGACGCGTGAACATGATCCGCGCGCCCAGCGGATGCTTGCGCACCCACGAGCCGTGCTCCGCATCGAAAATGCCGCCGTCATACTGCTTCGGAAACGACGATCCCTCGTAGAACGACATGCCGAGGTCGGCCGCATGCGGCGGCAGGTCCACCTGCGGAAACACCACGCCGGCCGGCGGGGTCTTGTCCTTGTACTCGACCGTGCGATCGTGGCCGCCGCCGTAGAACGGATAGCCGAAATCCTCGCCGGCCCTGGTGGCGCGATTCAGTTCGCCGGGCGGCCGGTCGTCGCCGAGCGTATCGGTCTGGTTATCCGTGAACCACAGCGTCTTGTCTTTCGGGTTGAAGTCGAGACCGACCGAATTGCGGATGCCGTGCGCGTAGATCTCGCGGCCGGTGCCGTCCTGGTTGTAACGCACGATCGCGCCCATGCCCTCCTGGTAGTACGCGTCGTATTTTTCCGGCGGCAGCACGTTGTAGTGCTGGCCGACGGTCACGTACAGCTTGCCGTCCGGACCGATGCGGCAGACGCGCGCACCGTGGTTGTACGCTTCGTCGCCGACCGGAATCAGCTGGCCCTGAGGCACGACGACCTTTTGCGTCGGCGTCGCGCTGCCCGGATTCGCGAACGACAGAATCCGATTGAGTTCGGCGATAAACAGCGTGCCGTCGGGCGAGAAGCACACGCCGTTCGGATCCTTGAACTTGCTTGCCGGCGAGAACTCCGTGACCTGGCTCACCTTGCCGTTGCCGTCGTCGTGCAACACCCACACGGCGTTCTTGCGCGTACCGATATAGGCGGTGCCGGTGGTCGGATCGACGGCGATTGCGCGCGCGCCCGGCACCATCGCGTACAACTCGATCTTGAAGCCGGGGGGCATCTTGATGTTTTTCAGATTCTGCGCGACAGCCGCCATCGCCTCAGGATCTTGCGGATAAATACGCGGCGCGTCCTGCGCCCACGCCGCACCTGCTGCTGCATACGCCAATACACCCGCTGCAAAGATAGTTCGTTTGAAGCCTGGGGTCATTGCGTCCTCTTTTTCTTCGAAGGTTATGAGGCGGACTCGAAAGACCGCGCCGAGTCCGCACGAGCGCACGGCAGCGCCAGATCCGCCGGGTCCGCGCGAGTCAGGCGACGTCGCGTTGCGGCGAACCGGCATTCCGTGCCTTGCGAATTTTTGACATTCGCAATACGTGAAAAGCAGAGTGAAACGTTTGCGTAAGCAGAGCGGGGTTCCAATGTAGAGAAGGGCGGCTTGCCCGCAGGCCGCCGCCCTTCTTTTCTATGTCGCCGTGCCGCGCCGGACCTTCGTAGCCGGGCGCCGGTCAACCGCCTGCCGATAACTGCTGTGCTTGCCGCTGTGCCTTTACTTGAGCACTTGCGGATTGATGCAATTGAGCGGCGCGTCGCCGCGCAGCACGCGAATCACGTTGTCGGTGACGATCTTGCCCATCGCGAGGCGGGTCTGGGTGGTCGCCGACGCGATGTGCGGCACGATCACCACGTTGTCGAGCTCCGCGAGCCCGGGCGCGAGCACGGGCTCGTCCTCGAACACGTCGAGCCCCGCGCCCCAGATCACCTTGTCTTTCAATGCGGCGACCAGCGCCTTTTCATCGACCAGCGGCCCGCGCGCGGCGTTGATCAGCACCGCGCTCGGTTTCATCGCCGCCAGCTCGGCCGCGCCGATGTAGTGATGCGTGTCCGGTAGCAGCGGCAGATGCAGCGACAGATAATCCGCTTCGCGCAGCAGCGTCGCCTTGTCGACGAAACGTGCGCGATGCTCGCGCTCGAATGCTTCGTTGCGGTTCGCATCGGTGTAGATGATGTTCATGTCGAATGCCGCCGCCTTGCGCGCGAACTTCGAACCGATGCGGCCCAGACCCGCGATGCCGAGCGTCTTGTTGTCGACATCCTGACCGATGAACGCCATCGGCGACCAGCCTTGCCATTTGCCGGCACGCACGTAGCGCTCGGATTCGGAGACCCGGCGCGCCGTCGCCAGCAGCAGCGCCCACGCATGCGTCGCAGTGGCATCGTCGAGCACACCGGGCGTGTTGGTCATGATCACGCCGCGCTTCGTCGCTGCGTCGAGATCGAAGTTGTTGAAGCCGACCGCATAGTTCGCGACGATCTTGCATTGCGCGCCGGCGGCGTCGAGCACTTCGCCGTCGAACTTGTCCGTCAGCAGGCTGACCACCGCGTCGCGGCCGCGCACCGCTTGCAGCAACTCTTCGCGCGTCAGCGCGCGATCGTGCGGATTCACTTCCACAGCGAAATGTTCGCGCAGCGTATCGATGGTTTGCTCGGGAATCGCCCGCGTGACGTAGACGCTTTTCTTTGCCATTACCGTGTTTTCCTGGTGTGTGGTTAGCCGCGCTGCGACAGACGCGCAAGCACGCCGCTGCCGCCGTCGGCGAGTTGCTGGTCGTCGGCCGGCGCGAGTCCGCTGATGCCGACTGCACCGATCACACGGCCACTGCCGTCTTCGAGCAACGCGCCGCCCGGCAGCGCGGTCAGCAGCGGATCGCAGAAGTAGCCGATCGCCAGATCTTCGCGGCGCAGCCGTTCGAGAAACGCGGTGGTCGTGCTTAACATGCGGGTGCACGTATAGGCTTTTTGCTGCGCCAGCGCGATGCTGCGCACCGGCGTGCCGTCGGCCCGCGCAAACGCGAGCAGAAAACCGTGCGCGTCGCACACGGATACACATACGGGTTTGCCGAAGCGCTGCTGCGCTTGCGCAATGACATCGTTGACAAGTTGTTGCGCACGCTCAAGATCGAGTTCTACTACTGCTGCCATCTGTTCCTCATGTCTAAGGGTGATTTATCGCGGGATGTGGATGATCGAGCGACTCGGCGTCGTCGATGTCGGGACGCGTGCTGTCGCCGGCTGTCGGTTGCGCGTTCAGCGCGGCGCGTTTGACGCGACGATGGACGTAGGCAGTCAGGATCGGCGTCAGGATCGCGGTAACGATCACCGATGCCGCTACCTGCACCGTCGCGATCGGTGCAATCGCGGCATAGGTCGGATCCGCGATCGCCACGGCTTGCGGCGTGCCCGCCGCATTGCCCGCGGTGCTCGACGCCGCGGCGCCAGCAATCCCGGAACCACCCAGCAGACGGTCCGCAGCGATGCAGACGATGCCCGTGATCACCAGCACCGCGACACCGAGCAGAATGCCCGGCATGCCTGCCGTCGTCACCGATTTCAGGTTGATGCCCTCGCCCAGCGTAAAGGCCATGAACGGCACGATGATCGGCTCGTGGCGGCCGAAGAACTCACGCAGTTCCTCATCGAGATTGCCGAGAATCGCGCCCGCGGCGATGGGCGCGACCACCGACACCATCGTCAGCCACGGAATCACCGCGAGACCTGCGCCGACCAGCACCAGCATCGTGACGAACGGCCCGGTCTCGATACTCTGCACGACGTAGGTGCCTGCGTCCTCCTTGGTGCCGAATGCACTGGTCAACGCGAGGAACATGCCGCCGTTGGTGTCGTTCATCGCCGCGAGCAAGGCGAGCGTCGACAGGCCGACGAAATTGCCGTGGAAGAAATGCGCGACGCCCAGCGCCAGCACGACGGCAATGCCGACCTTCGCGAACAGAATGCCGAAGCCGCGCCGCAGCATCTTCGGCGCGGCGCGCAAGGTCATCTTGGTGCCTGCCGTGAACAGGTACATCGCAAGAATGGTCGGATAGCCGGCGTTGGTGAGCGCCTGGGTAAAGCCGCCGATCTTCAGCGCGTTGGGCGCGAAGGTGTTGACCAGCATGCCGATGAACAGCGGTATTACCATCAAACCGCCGGGTACGCGATTTATCGCCTGATAGATCTTCACTGACGTCTCCTGAACCTGCGTATCTGCCCTTCAAGGGCATTCGTTATTGGCTCAACAACGGCGCGCTGATCGCATCGACGGCGGATTTGACGTTGATTGTCGTCTTAGCGTGTAACCATGTTATATGATAAGTTGACAGCCCTACCGGTGAGGTAAACCCTGAAATCCGAAACGAATACGGTTGGGCGGGTGCCAGGCTTACGCGATGTGTAATCGCGGCTGACAGCACGAGGACCTTATGGCGGCAAGACTCAATTCGTTGACAGCACAGGTTGCCGATCTGCTGCAGGACGCCATTTACGCGGGGATCTATCCGGTGGGCACCAAGCTGCCGTCGGGTAAGGAACTGGGCCGCATGCACGGCGTGAGCCAGGCGGTGATCCGCGAAGCGACCGAGCGGCTGCGCTCGAAAGGTTTGATCGACAGCCGTCAGGGCTCCGGCTGCATCGTAAAAGCACGCACCGAAGCCGATGGCTTCAAGGTGTTCGACAGCCGGCACGCGGACCACCTGGAACTGTCCAGTGTGTTCGAATTGCGCCTCGATCTCGAAGGTGCCGCGGCAGGGCTCGCAGCGGTGCGCCGCACCAGTGCGGATCTGGACAAACTGTCAGGGATCCTGAGCTCGCTCGCCGATAATCTGCACGACCTCGATGCCGGGGTGGAACTCGATCTCGCCTTTCACACGGCGATTGCGGTTGCAACGCACAACCCCTATTACGGCAACCTGCTGAAGTACCTCAATCTGCAGTTGCGTCAGGCGGTACGTGCGGCACGCTATAACGCGCTCGTCAACGAGCCGCTGCCGCAAACCGTGCAGCGCGAACATCTGGCCGTGTTCGAGGCGATTCGCGCAAGCGACGCGAATGCCGCGCGCGCAGCCGTAATGCTGCATTTGCAGCGTGCCGCGTGCCATCTGGAACTGGATATTCCCGGCCGCGATCCGGACTCGGGGATGCTGCAGGCGATTGCGCATAGTCGCGCGCAGGATGTCGAAGTGCGGGTCGATTGATGCCTGGATTGGGGCTTCGATTGATGCTTCGGGCTTGATGCTTCGCCTATCGCGTCGATTTGCGACGCGGCCCGGCCCGTTTCGCCTTCGCCGGTCGTGACGGTGCTTCGTTCGACACGGCCTCACTTCCCGCAGCGGCAATTTCACCGTGCGCGTCGCGCCCGGGCAGCGAAAGTTCGAGACGTGCCGCGGCCTTCTGCAAATGCGCCATCGCTGCAGCACGCGCCGCGGCCGGATCGCCGGCACGGATCGCGTCGAGCAGCAGCAGGTGCTCGCGATGCACTTCGTCGGGCAATTGCGGAAAAGCGAGCGAGTGCGTACGGCCCGCGCGCACACACTCGCGAATCTGCAGATTCAAATACTGCAGCAGATCCTTGAAATAGCGGTTGTGCGTCGCGTCGCCCAGCGCGACGTGAAACGCAATATCGAGTTCGACCGCACGGTCCGGCGCGTACAGATTGTCGGCCAGCGCGCTGAGAATCGCTGCGAGCGCATCGACGTCCTCAGCTGTACGGCGCACTGCCGCGAGCGCGGCGGCGGCCCCTTCCAGATCGAGCCGCAACTCGAACACATGAGCCAGGTCCGTGCGGTTCGTATCGCTGACTTCCGGCACCTGGAAGCCGACGTTCTGGGTTCGCGCCCGGACCGTGCAACCGGACCCTTGCCGGCTGTCGATCAGGCCTTGTGCGCGCAGACGCTCGGTGGCTTCGCGGATCACCGCCGCACTCACCCCGAAGCTCTGCGCGAGTTCCTTGCCGGACGGCAGCCGCGTACCGACCGGATACACTCCGCTCAGAATATCGCCCGCGATTTTCTGCGCTACCTGTTGAGTAAGCGTCGCGGGCTTGGCAATCAAAGTGCCGGACGGTGGGGTCGACATCGCGTATGAATAGATTCTGGATCGGATCGCATGGCTGCCTGCCAGCGTGGCTTACATTTTCCTTGAAAATGAGCTGCTCCACCAGTCGGCGGGAGCGGCGTCGCGCGGTGTCTTGTCAGAAGCGGGCAAATCACGCTAACTTTTGACGCGATATCCCCTTGTTTAACCGCTGAGCATGCGGCGCAGTCCATGCTGCATGGCCTCACGCAAACACGACACACCGATGACGATCGACGAACTGCGCCGGCAATTGCTGGCATTCCGCGACGCGCGCGACTGGCGTCAGTTTCACACGGTGCGCAATCTGGTCATGTCGGCCAGCATCGAAGCCGGCGAACTGCTCGAAACGGTGCAGTGGAAAAGCGACGCAGAAATCGCGGCGCTGGTTGCCGATCCGGCGCAGCGCAAACACCTCGAACACGAATGCGCGGACGTGCTGATGTATCTGCTCTTGACCGCCGACGCGGCCGGCTTCGATCTGGTCGAAGCCGCCGCGGAAAAATTGCAGCTAAACGAAGCGCGTTACCCGGTGGAAAAAGCCAAAGGCAAGTCCACCAAATATTCCGACCTCTAAAATCCGTTGCGGCGCGGCACGGCCGCATTTTCGCCTGACTGTCATCGACCGCAACTACAATCGCGCGCGAGCTTTATCCGCGTACCAACAGGGAGACAATCGATGCACCGCAAGCCGTTGATCCGTTCGCTTTCCGCCGCCGCAGCCATTGCCGTCATCTTTGCCGGCGCGTCCCAGAATGTAGAGGCCGCCACCGAAATCCAGTTCTGGCACGCGATGGAGGCCGCGCTAGGCGAACGCCTGAACGACATCGCCAACGACTTCAACGCATCGCAAAGCGACTACAAGATCGTGCCGGTCTTCAAAGGCAGCTACGACCAGACGCTGGCGGCCGGCATCGCCGCATACCGCAGCGGCAATGCGCCGGCGATCCTGCAGGTCTACGAAGTCGGCACTGCGACGATGATGCAGGCGAAAAAAGCGGTGATTCCGGTATCCGACGTGTTCAAGCAGGCCGGCGTGCCGCTCGACGAAAAGGCCTTCGTGCCGACCATCGCGAGCTATTACAGCGACTCGAAAACCGGCCATCTGATTTCGATGCCGTTCAACAGCTCGACGCCGGTGCTGTACTACAACAAGGACGCCTTCAAGAAGGCCGGCCTCGACCCGAACCAGCCGCCGAAGACCTGGCCCGAGCTCGAACAGGACGCACAAAAGCTGAAGGCCGCCGGCATGTCGTGCGGCTATTCATCGGGCTGGCAGAGCTGGATCCAGCTGGAAAACTACAGCGCCTGGCACGGCGCGCCGTTCGCGTCGAAGAACAACGGTTTCGACGGTCTCGATGCGCAACTCGAATTCAACAAGCCGCTGCAGATCGCGCATATCCAGTTCCTGCAGAACATGGCGAAGGCCGGCACCTTCACCTATGCAGGACGCAAGGACGAGCCGGTTTCGAAGTTCTATAGCGGCGACTGCGGCATCATCACGAACTCGTCGGGCTCGCTGGCGACGATCCGCAAATACGCGAAGTTCAATTTCGGCACCGGCATGATGCCGTACGACCCGAGCGTGAAAGGCGCGCCGCAGAACGCGATCATCGGCGGCGCGAGCCTGTGGGTGCTGTCGGGCAAAGACCCGGCGGTGTACAAGGGCGTCGCCAGGTTTCTCGCGTATCTGACGTCGCCGCAGGTCGCCGCGAAGTGGCACCAGGACACCGGTTATCTGCCGGTCACGACGGCCGCCTATCAGCTGACGCAGCAACAGGGCTTCTACGACAAGAACCCCGGCAGCGACACCGCAATCAAGCAGATGCTCAACAAACCGCCGCTGCCCTACACGAAGGGCCTGCGTCTGGGCAACATGCCGCAGATCCGCACAGTGATCGACGAAGAACTCGAGCAGGTGTGGGCACAGAAGAAATCGCCGAAGGAAGGGCTCGACTCGGCAGTGTCGCGCGGCGACGATCTGCTGCGCCGCTTCGAGAAGGCAGGCGGCTGACCGCACGCATGCCGCGGCGCGCGATCCGGCAAACGCGCGTCGCGCCGGCAGCCGATCGAACGGCTCGCTGCCCTGTCCTCCGCCAAGGAAAACTTCGATGCAAAAGCGTTCAAGCTTCGGCGTCAGCGTATTGCCCTATCTGCTGGTCGGCCCGCAACTGGCGATCACGCTGGTGTTCTTCGTCTGGCCCGCCGGCGTCGCGCTGTGGCAGTCGACGCAAACCCAGGACGCATTCGGCACGTCGAGCGAGTTCGTCGGTCTCGCGAACTTCAGGCAGCTGTTCGGCGATCCGCTGTATCTGTCGTCGTTCGGCACCACGCTGGTGTTCAGCGCGCTCGTCACGGTATCCGGCCTCGTCGTTTCGCTGCTGCTCGCGGCGTGCGCCGATCGCGTCACGCGCGGCGCCAAGGCCTATCAGACGCTGCTGATCTGGCCGTACGCCGTCGCACCCGCGATCGCCGCAGTGCTGTGGTCGTTCCTGTTCAACCCGAGCATCGGGCTCGTCACCTATGCGCTCGCGAAGCATGGCGTGGTGTGGAATCACGCGCTCAATCCCGGGCAGGCGATGTTTCTGGTGGTGCTCGCATCGGTGTGGAAGCAGGTCAGCTACAACTTCCTGTTCTTCTACGCCGGCCTGCAGGCGATTCCACGCTCGCTGATCGAAGCGGCCGCGATCGACGGCGCCGGCCCGGTGCGCCGCTTCTTCGGCATCGCGTTGCCGCTGCTGTCGCCGACCAGCTTCTTTCTGCTGGTCGTGAACCTCGTCTATGCGTTCTTCGATACCTTCCCGGTGATCGATGCGGCGACCGCCGGCGGCCCGGGGCAAGCCACCAAAACGCTGATCTACAAGATCTTTACCGAAGGCTTTCAGGGCCTCGATATCGGCAGTTCGGGCGCGCAGTCGGTGGTGCTGATGCTGATCGTCGTCGGGCTGACCGTCGTGCAGTTCCGCTTTATCGAACGCAGGGTCCAATACTCATGATCGAAAATCGCCGCGGTTTCGACCTGTTCTGCCATGCGGTGCTGATCGTCGGCGTGCTGCTGGTGGTGTTTCCCGTGTATGTCGCGTTTTGCGCGGCGACGATGAGCAGCAAGGAAATCTTCAGCGTGCCGCTGTCGCTGGTGCCAAGCTCGCATCTGTTCGACAACCTCGCGACCGTGTGGCGCCACGGCAGCGGCAGTGCGGCGAGTCCGTTCGGCCATATGCTGCTGAACAGCCTCGTGATGGCGCTGGTCATTGCGATCGGCAAGATCGCCGTGTCGATCCTGTCGGCATTCGCGATCGTCTACTTCCGCTTTCCGCTGCGCAACTTCGCGTTCTGGCTGATCTTCGTCACGCTGATGCTGCCGGTCGAAGTGCGCATCTTTCCGACCGTTCAGGTGGTGTCGTCGCTGCATCTGAGCAACACGTATGCGGGCCTCACGCTGCCGCTGATCGCGTCCGCCACCGCGACCTTCCTGTTCCGCCAGTTCTTCATGACGCTGCCGGACGAACTGATCGAAGCGGCGCGCATCGATGGCGCGGGCCCCATGCGCTTCTTCTGGGACGTGGTGCTGCCGCTGTCGAAGACCAACCTTGCGGCGCTGTTCGTCATCACCTTTATCTACGGCTGGAACCAGTATCTGTGGCCGATCCTGATCACCAGCGACGCATCGCTGACGACGGCGGTGATCGGCATCAAGAGCATGATCGCGTCCGGCGATACCGCGACCGAATGGCACCTCGTGATGGCCGCCACACTGCTCGCGATGCTGCCGCCGCTGGTCGTGGTGCTGGCGATGCAGCGCTGGTTCGTGCGCGGCCTCGTCGACGCGGAAAAATAGGCGCGCCGCCGGGACATGTGTCAGCACACGCCCCGGCACATCAACAGACACCTCAGCCCAGGCAAATCACAGAAAGGCACCACGCATGGCGGCACTGACACTGAAAGGCGTAAAGAAGGCCTACGACGGCAAGCAGTTCGTGCTGCACGGCATCGACGCGGAGATCGCCGACGGCGAATTCGTCGTGATGGTCGGCCCATCCGGCTGCGGCAAGTCGACGTTGCTGCGCATGGTGGCCGGCCTCGAGCGGATCAGCGAAGGCACGATCGCGATCGACGGCAAGGTGGTCAACGAGCTCGAGCCGAAGGACCGCAACATCGCGATGGTGTTCCAGAACTATGCGCTGTATCCGCATATGACCGTCGCGCAAAACATGGGCTATGCGCTGAAGATCGCCGGCACGGATCGCGCGCGAATCGACCAGCGCGTGCTGGCGGCCGCGAAGATTCTCGAGCTGGAGCCGCTGCTCGCACGCAAGCCGCGCGAGCTATCCGGCGGACAGCGGCAGCGTGTCGCGATGGGCCGCGCGATCGTGCGCGAGCCCTCGGTGTTTCTGTTCGACGAGCCGCTGTCGAACCTCGACGCGCGGCTGCGCGTGCAGATGCGCCTCGAAATCCAGCGGCTGCATGCGCGGCTCGCCACCACGAGCCTGTACGTGACGCACGATCAGATCGAAGCGATGACGCTCGCGCAACGCGTGATCGTGATGAACCGCGGCCACGCCGAGCAGATCGGCGCGCCGACCGACGTGTACGAACGGCCGGCCACGGTGTTCGTCGCGGGCTTTATCGGCTCGCCGGGCATGAATCTGCTGGAAGGCCGCATTTCCGACGATGGAGCGCGCTTTGACGTGGCCGGTAACGGGCCGCAGTTGCCGTTGGCGGGCGTGCCTTGCATTGGCCGCGAAGTGGCGCCGGGGCGCGAATGGATCCTCGGCATCCGTCCCGAGCATATGACGCCGGGGCAAGCCGGCGCTGCGGCCGCGGCATTGATCGTCGATTCGTGCGAATTGCTCGGCGCGGACAATCTCGCGCACGGGCGCTGGGGCAAACACGACGTGACCGCGCGGCTGCCGCATGCACATCGCCCTGCCGCCGCGGAAGTGCTGCAGGTTGCCTTGCCTGCCGCGCATCTGCATTTCTTCGATCCGGCCACGGGGCAACGCGCCAACTGACGGTACCAGCACGGGCGGCGCTTCCCGCAGCACGCGCGCCGCAAACACCGCATCAACGCTGCTGCGCGCCCTCGCCGGCCAGATTCGCCGAGCGCGGCGCATCAGGCGCTTGCTTGCGCGTCATCGCGCGCACGGCGCATTGCTGCTGCGCGCATGCGCTACTGCTGCGCGCGATCGGGCTGCGCGCATTGGGCCTGCCGCTGGGTCTGCGTTTGAGCCTGCGTTTCAGCGCTGATCGCCGCGCGTATCGCCGACATCTGTTTCGGCGAATCGGCCAGCACCGCGTCGATACCGAGGCACGCTGCCTTGCGATAGTCGTCCGCGGTATTGACGGCGATCGCCACGATACGCACGTCGGGCTGCTGCCGGAAACAGGCGACCGTCGATGGCGTCCACATCGTCGCATCGATCTGCGAGCGTCCTTCGCCGAGCGTGAATTTTTCGCTGACGGTCAGCGTGCGATGCAATTCGAAAGCGGTCCATGTGTGCGCGGCGGGACTGTCCGTGCAGGCGGCGCGATCGTGTAACAACACGCGCAATAACCGCGTGCGCGTCGCATCGCGCGACTCGAACATGCGCGCCTGCGGATAGGCTGCGAAGCTCTGCTGATACGCGGCTTCGGTCGAATAGAGCGTGACGCGCGGCCATGCATTCTGCTCGGTCAGCACGCGCGCGACTGCCTGCGCTTGAGGTTCGGCGGGCAGCGCTTTCATATCGAGGATCACCGGCAGGTTCGGCGGAATCTCGCGCAGTGCCTGCTGCAAGCTCGGAATGTGCGTTGGCGCGGTGCGATACAGCCAGCTTTCGCGGCCCGCTGCGTCGGTCGTTTTGAACCTCCAGCCGGCGTTGATCTGCGCGAGCTGCGCCGCGGTGAACGCGTCGACGGGTCCGCTTGCGTCGGTCAGCGCCGACAGATCCGCCGGCCGGTACAGCACCGGCACGCCGTCCTTGCTCAGCTGGACGGTGAGCCACAGCGCATCGGCATGATGCGCGATCGCGAGGCGGATCGCTTCGAGTGTGTTCTCCGGCGCGTCGCCGGTGCCGCCGCGATGCGCGACGATGCGCGGCAACCGGGCAGCGCCCGCATCTTCCGGCTGTGTCGACGGGCCCGCGCAACCCGTCGCCAACAGGGCCGCCGATAGCGCTGATGCTGCACAGAGCGATTTGAACAAGCGGGTTCTCGCTTTAAAAATGGACAAGGTGAGCACGAGTTTATGAGCCACGAAAGTCAACCGGTGGTTGTATGGGATGACGCCGGCCGCAGCCCGTCGCCGCGGGTCCGGCAGACGTACGTTGACAGACCGCGCCCACCAAACCTTCAAAATCTGACAACCGCCGCAGCACGCGTTTGCGTGTCGCCGATGCACACGCACGCGTCCCAGGACTCACCTCGCACCGGCCGCAAACCACCGCGCACGCCTCGCACGCCGTGCGCGAAGTACAATGGCAACTCTTCCCGCCGCACGCCGCAGCCGCCCCCCGAGCTGAACCGGTACGGGCCGCGCGCCGCGCGGGAGCCGGTCACAGCCGGTCGATGCATCTGTGCCAATCTGTGCTCATCCACCCTTCGCCGCCCGCCCGGTTCATCGCAGGCCGGCGGCGTCAACGCCCAATTGCAAGCAAATGGCCCAATACGTCTTCACCATGAATCGGGTCGGCAAGATCGTGCCGCCCAAGCGTCAAATCCTGAAAGACATTTCGCTGTCGTTCTTCCCCGGTGCGAAGATCGGCGTGCTCGGCCTGAACGGTTCGGGTAAATCGACGCTGATCCGCATCATGGCCGGCGTCGACAAGGACATCGAAGGCGAAGCCACACCGATGCCGAACCTGAATATCGGCTACCTGCCGCAGGAACCGCAGCTCGATCCGCAGAAAACCGTGCGCGAAGCGGTCGAAGACGGCCTCGGCGACGTGTTCAGCGCGCAAAAGAAGCTCGACGAAATCTACGCCGCGTACGCGGAGCCGGACGCCGATTTCGACAAGCTCGCCGCCGAACAGGCGAAGTACGAAGCGATCCTCGCCACCGCCGACGGCGGCAGCCCCGAGCAGCAGCTCGAAGTGGCCGCCGACGCGCTGCGCCTGCCGCCGTGGGACGCGAAGATCGAGCATCTGTCGGGCGGTGAAAAGCGCCGCGTCGCGCTGTGCAAGCTGCTGCTCGAAAAGCCCGACATGCTGCTGCTGGATGAGCCGACCAACCACCTCGACGCCGAATCGGTCGACTGGCTCGAACAGTTTCTGACGCGCTTCCCGGGCACCGTGGTGGCCGTCACGCACGATCGCTACTTCCTCGACAACGCCGCCGAGTGGATTCTCGAACTCGACCGCGGCCACGGCATTCCGTGGAAGGGCAACTACAGCAGCTGGCTCGACCAGAAGGAAAACCGCCTGAAGCAGGAAGAAGCGTCGGAATCGGCGCGTCAGAAGGCGATCAAGAAAGAACTGGAGTGGGTGCGGCAGAATCCGAAGGGCCGTCAGGCGAAGTCGAAGGCGCGTATCGCCCGCTTCGAGGAACTGAGCAGCCAGGACTACCAGAAGCGCAACGAAACCCAGGAAATCTTCATTCCGGTCGGCGATCGACTCGGCAATGAAGTGATCGAGTTCAAGAACGTCAGCAAGTCGTACGGCGACCGGCTGTTGATCGACAACCTGAGCTTCAAGATTCCGGCCGGCGCGATCGTCGGCATCATCGGGCCGAACGGCGCCGGCAAGTCGACGCTGTTCCGCATGCTGACCGGCAAGGAGCAGCCGGATTCGGGCGAGATCGTGCAAGGGCCGACCGTCAAGCTCGCGTACGTGGATCAAAGCCGCGATGCGCTCGACGGTTCGAAGAGCGTGTTCGAAGAGATTTCCGGCGGCGCCGACGTGCTGACGGTCGGC
>DATLOW010000092.1:0-3493 GCA_035536055.1 Paraburkholderia sp.
GAGCAGACCGCCGAAACCTATCAGCCGAACGGCGCCAACCCGGGACAGGCCGCGATCCGCAGCCAGCAGACCAGCAGCGACACGCAGATGCAGCAGGCCGGCGCGTCGGGCGTGCCGGGCGCGCTGTCGAACCAGCCGCCGCAGGCGACCCAGGCGCCGATCGACGCACCGAACGGCGCCAGCGGCGCGACGCCGCCGACGCCGATCAGCGACCACAAGGATTCGACCACGAACTACGAGCTCGACAAGACCGTGCGTCACTTCCAGCAAGGCGGCGGCGGTATCAAGCGGCTGTCGGTCGCGGTGGTCGTGAACTACCTGCCGCACACCGACGCGAAGGGCCACACGACGCAGCAGGCGCTGCCGGCCGACAAGCTCGCGCAGGTCGAACAGCTCGTGAAGGACGCGATGGGCTTTGACGCGAAGCGCGGCGACTCGGTCAACGTGGTCAACAGCCCGTTCACGCTGCCGGTCGACCCGAACGCGAACCTGCCGTGGTGGCGCCAGCCGGACATGATCGCGCTCGGCAAGCAGATTGCGACGTATCTCGGCATCGCTGCCGTCGCGCTGTTCCTCTACTTCGTGATGGTGAAGCCGGCCCTGCGCCGCGCGTTCCCGCCGCCGGCCGAACAGACGCAAAGCGCCGGAGCGCTCGCGTCGTCGGCGGACGAGCCGATGCTGCTAGACGGTGTGCCGGCCTCGGAGCGGGCCGGGCTCGAAGAAGGAGGCTCGGACGCGGCGCTGCTCGCGTTCGAAAACGAGAAGCATCGATTCGAGAAGAATCTTGAGTACGCGCGCCAGATCGCGCGCCAGGATCCGAAGATCGTCGCAACCGTCGTCAAGAACTGGGTGTCCGATGAACGCTGAAGGCATAACCAAGAGCGCGCTGCTGCTGATGTCGATCGGCGAGGAAGAGGCGGCGCAGGTATTCAAGTTCCTCGGCCCGCGCGAGGTGCAGAAGATCGGCGTCGCCATGGCCGCACTGCGCAACGTGACGCGCGAGCAGGTCGACGAAGTGCTGCAGGAGTTCGCCCGCGAAGCCGAGCAGCACACGGCGCTGTCGCTCGATTCGAGCGACTACATCCGCTCGGTGCTGACCAAGGCGCTCGGCGAGGACAAGGCCGGCGTGATCATCGACCGGATTCTGCAAGGCAGCGATACCAGCGGTATCGAAGGCCTGAAGTGGATGGACTCGGCTGCGGTCGCCGAGCTGATCAAGAACGAGCACCCGCAGATCATCGCGACCATTCTGGTGCACCTCGACCGCGATCAGGCGTCGGAAATCGCCGCGTGTTTCACCGAGCGGCTGCGCAACGACGTGCTGCTGCGCATTGCAACGCTCGACGGCATCCAACCGGCCGCGCTGCGCGAACTCGACGACGTGCTGACCGGCCTGTTGTCCGGCAGCGACAACCTGAAGCGCAGCCCGATGGGCGGCATCCGCACGGCGGCGGAAATCCTCAACTTCATGCCGAGCAACCAGGAAGAATCGGTGCTCGAAAACGTCCGCCAGTACGACGGCGAACTCGCCCAGAAGATCATCGACCAGATGTTCGTGTTCGAGAACCTGCTCGACCTGGAAGACCGCGCGATCCAGCTGCTGCTGAAGGAAGTCGAATCGGAAGCGCTGATCATCTCGCTGAAGGGCGCCCAGCCGGCGCTGCGCCAGAAGTTCCTGTCCAACATGTCGCAGCGTGCGGCCGAACTGCTTGCCGAAGACCTCGATGCACGCGGTCCGGTGCGCGTGTCGGAAGTCGAGACGCAGCAGCGGCGCATCCTGCAGATCGTGCGCAATCTGGCCGAAAGCGGCCAGATCGTAATCGGCGGCAAGGCGGAAGACGCTTATGTCTGAACGCGACCCCGCACGCGAAGGCGTGTCGGCCTATCAACGTTGGGAGATGGCATCGTTCGATCCGGTGCCGCCGCCCGATCCCGCCGAAGAGCACGACTTCGAGGCCGAGCTGCAGCTGCTGCGCGATGCCGCGCATGCGGAAGGCGTCGCGTCGGGCCACGTGGCGGGCCAGGCGCTCGGCTATCAGGCCGGCTATGAGCAGGGCCACGCGAAAGGCCTCGAACAGGGCCGCGCCGAAGCGCGCAAGGAAGCAGCACGGGTGGCCGCGATCGGCGACACCTTTACCGGCGCGCTCGGCGCCGCGCAGAGCGAAGTGTCCGAAGTGCTGGTCGCACTTGCGCTCGATATCGCACAACAGGTGGTGCGCCAGCACGTGCAGCACGACCCGACCGCACTGCTGGCCGCCGCGCGCGAAGTGATCGCCGCGGAGCCGGCGCTGTGCGGCGCGCCGCAGCTGATCGTCAGCCCCGCAGACCTGCCGGTGGTCGAGGCGTATCTGATGGACGAACTGCGGGCGCGCGGCTGGAACGTGCGTACCGATCCCGCGATCGAACGCGGCGGCTGCCGCGCGCATGCCGCGACCGGCGAAGTGGATGCGACCATCGGCTCGCGCTGGGAGCGCGTGGCCGCCGCGCTCGGCAAGGTGAGCACATGGTGACGCCGCGCGTCGACGAGATCGTCACGAGCGACCTGACGCCGCTCGAGCGCGAACTCGCGCTGGCCTCGTTCGGCAACGCTGCGCCATCGCCGCGGCCCGACGCCGGGCCGAACAATCCGCACCTGGAAGCATGGCGCGAGCGTCTCGACGGTTTGCGCACGCGCAACGCGATCGCCAAGCCGCTGCGCGCGTGCGGCCGGCTGACCCGCGCGGCTGGCCTTGTGCTCGAGGCGGTCGGACTGCGGCTGTCGGTCGGCTCGGAAGTGATGATCGAACTGCCGCTCGGCAGCACGCTGGCGATGGCCGAAGCCGAAGTGGTCGGCTTTGCCGGCGACAAACTGTTCCTGATGCCGACCACCGAAGTGCACGGCCTGCTGCCGGGCGCGCGCGTCTATCCGCTCGAAACCGCACCGATCGAAGATCCGATGGCCGGCGCCAAGCGTCTGCCGGTCGGCTGGGGGCTGCTCGGCCGCGTGCTCGACGCGTCCGGCAAGCCGCTCGACGATCTCGGCCCGCTCGATACCGTCACCGACGCGCCGCTTACCGCGCCGACCATCAACCCGCTGCACCGCGAACCGATCCACCAGGTGCTCGACGTCGGCGTACGCGCGATCAATGCGCTGCTGACCGTCGGCCGCGGCCAGCGGATGGGCTTGTTCGCGGGCTCCGGTGTCGGTAAATCGGTGCTGCTCGGCACGATGGCGCGCTACACCAGCGCCGAAGTGATCGTGATCGGCCTGATCGGAGAACGCGGCCGCGAAGTGAAGGAATTCATCGAGCAGATTCTCGGCAAGGACGGCCTCGCGCGCTCGGTCGTGGTCGCCGCGCCGGCCGACGTGTCACCGCTGCTGCGCATGCAGGGCGCGGCCTACGCGACGTCGCTTGCCGAATATTTCCGCGACCAGGGCAAGCACGTGCTGCTGCTGATGGATTCGCTGACCCGTTATGCGATGGCGCAGCGCGAGATCGCGCTGGCAGTCGGC
>DATLOW010000093.1:0-8037 GCA_035536055.1 Paraburkholderia sp.
TACGGCTGGCTCGTGCAGCGGCAGGCGCAGCTGTTCGCGCGGCGGCACGGTTGGGATCACACCTTCGAAGGAATGCTGGCGCGCATGGTGGCCGATTTCGTGCAAAGCCACGACCCGCAGCGCGAGGCGTGCTGGATTGCCGAACAGCGCGGCACGGTGGTCGGCTGCGCGCTGCTGACTGCACTGCCGGGCAATATCGCGATGATGAGGATGCTGTATGTCGAGCCAGACGTGCAGCGCCTGGGTATCGGCACACAGTTGCTCAACGAATGCGGCCGATTTGCAACGGGCGCCGGATACGTGACGCTGGCGATCAACACCGCCAGCGGTCAGCTAGGCGCGCGCCGGATGCTCGATAACGCCGGCTTCGCGCGCATCAGCTCGGAGAACGTGCAACGCTTCGGCCATGCGCTCGAGATCGAGCGCTGGGAGCGGGCACTGTAGTTCGGTGCACCGCGTGAACCGGGCGCGGCGCTATCGATGCGTGCACACGTTGCTCAGAAGGTGGTCCAGTCGCCGTCGTCGACGGGCTTTGCCGCCACTGCGGCCGGTAGCGATACCGCCGCCTTCACCGCCGGTGCGTCGGCAGTGCCCGCGGCCGGCAACTTCTGCACGGCGCGCAAGCCCGCTTGCGCCGGCGTTGCCGAACCCGCGACGCCTTTCGCGCTGGCCTGCTTCGCGATCGCCGGTCGCTGCGTCGACGGCAGCGCGACACGCTGCGGCGTCTGTGCGTGTTGAGCCTGTTGCGTCAGCATCCGCGGCTCGGCACGCGCGAGTGCCTGCCCTTCGCTCACACGAAACGCGTTGACCGATTCGCGCAGCAGCGCCGCCTGATTCTGCAGCGACGCCGCAGCGGCGGTCGCCTGCTCGACGAGTGCCGCATTCTGCTGCGTGACCTCATCCATCTGCGTGACCGCGCGCCCGACCTGCGAGATGCCGCTGCTCTGCTCTTCCGAAGCCGCGGCGATCTCACCCATGATGTCGGTCACCCGCCGCACCGCCTGCAAGATCTCGCCCATCGTCGAGCCGGCCTGCTCGACCAGCGTCGAACCATTGTTGACGCGCTCGACCGACGCGCCGATCAGCTGCTTGATTTCCTTGGCCGCCGTCGCGCTGCGTTGCGCGAGGCTGCGCACTTCGCCCGCCACGACCGCGAAGCCGCGGCCCTGCTCGCCGGCGCGGGCCGCTTCGACGGCCGCGTTCAACGCGAGGATATTGGTCTGGAACGCGATCCCTTCGATCACGCCGATGATGTCCGCAATCTGCCGCGAGCTCTCGTTGATTTCGCCCATCGTGCCGATCACGCGACTCACCACATCGTTGCCCTTGGTCGCGATGTCGGACGCGTTGTTCGCGAGGCCGCTCGCCTGCCGCGCGTTGTCGGCGTTCTGCTTCACCGTGGCGGTCAGCTGCTCCATGCTCGCGGCGGTTTCCTGCAGCGACGCCGCCTGCTGTTCGGTGCGCTGCGACAAATCGTTGTTGCCAGCGGCGATCTGCTGCGTCGCCGACGCAATCGCTTCAGCCGAATGACGAATCTCGCCGATCGCGCGCTGCAAGCGGCCTTGCATCGACTGCATCGCGGCCATCATGCTGTGCGAATCGCTGTCGCGCAGGCTAACCGTCTGGGTCAGATCGCCGGACGCGATGCGCGCCGCCAGCTGCGCGGCCTGCTGCGGCTCACCGCCGAGACTGTTGCGGATGCTGCGCATCACCAGCATCATCGCGAACGTGATGACCGCACCGATCACCAGCACCGCGATCAGATGCTCGACGATCGTCTGGTAGTAAGCGGTGTCGATATCGCGCACGAACACGCCGCTGGTGATGTACCAGTCCCACGGCGCAAAGCGGGCCACGTAGCTCACCTTCGGCAGCGCGGTCTCGGTGCCCGGCAGCCGGCCGCGATATTCGGTGAAGCCACGGCCGGTGGCCTTTGCGCTGTCGAGCACGGACATGTACAGCAGTTTGCCGTCCGGATCCTTGAAGTCACCGACCGGCTTGCCGACCATCTGCGGCAAGGTCGGATGCATCAGCACGACCGGCTTCGAATCGATCACGAACAGGTAGCCGGCGTCGCCGTAGCGCATCGTCGCGAGCCGCGCGAGCGCATCGCGCTGCGCATCCGCTTCGCCGATCTTGCCGGCCTGCACCTGCTTGTAATAGCCGTCGACGACGCCTTGCGCCGAGTCGACGAGGTTCGCCAGACCGGCCTTGCGCTCGGCCAGCATGGTCGAGCGCGTTTCGACCGCGCTCAGCAGCGCAATGCCCAGCAAGCCCAGCCAGACAAGCGCGAGCGACAGCCACAGCTTTCGATTCAGACTCATCCCGCTCATTGTTTTGGTCTCTTTCGTGTGGTTTCTT
Source organism: Paraburkholderia sp. (assembly GCA_035536055.1). Lineage (GTDB taxonomy): Bacteria > Pseudomonadota > Gammaproteobacteria > Burkholderiales > Burkholderiaceae > Paraburkholderia. The sequence continues at coordinate 2,362 of DATLOW010000093.1, forward strand.
GCGCAATGGCGTTTGCACCCGGGACTGGACGCAAACGATTGCTACTGGATAACGGCACGAAAGGAACCTGACTTGAACGGGGGCAAAGCGGTGGCGGCCTCGATGGGGCCGCCGCGGTATCGCGAGTCGGTTAGCCGAGCAGCAGCTTGATGTCGTGAACCCACGGGCCGGCGCCCTGGCCGTCGCGCGCAAACAGCCGCAGCCGCCCTTCGGGATCGAACACGTAGCTGGCGGCCGTGTGGTCCATTGTGTAGTCGCCGGACTTGCCGGGCACCTTCGCGTAGTAGACGCGGAAGTCTTTGGTGACTTTGTCCAGCTGCGCCTGATCCGCCGGCCGCAAACCGACGAAAGCCGGATTGAACGCCGGCACGTACTCGCCGAGCAGCGAGGCGGTATCGCGCGACGGGTCGAGCGTGACGAACAGCACCTGCACGCGTTTCGCGTCCGCCGGGCCCAGTTGCTGCATCGCCTGCGACAGCTCGGCCATCGTCGTCGGACAGACGTCCGGGCAATGCGTGTAACCGAAGAACAGCACGACCACCTTGCCCTTGTAATCAGCCAGCGTGCGCACCTTGCCGCTGGTGTCGGGCAGCGAGAAATCGGCGCCGAACTGCTTGTTGCCGGTGATATCGACGTTCTGGAACGCAGGCGCGTCCTGGCCACAGCCAGCCACGAGCGCGGCGCCGCCCAGCGCGCACGCGATCAGCGCAACGCGGGCCGTGCGCCCCGCATAATGGGCAATCTGCTTGATGAACATGGCTTCGAGCGCCAAAGAGGGGACCAACGGCAAAAGAAAGGGCGTGGCGGCGCGGGCTTGACAGCCTCAGGCGCCGATCAACGCACGCGCATAGTGATCGATCAGCAGCGCTGCGAACAGCAGCGACAGATAAACGATCGAGTATCTGAAAGTCTTACGCGCCAACGCGTCCGAGTATTCCCGGTAGATTTTCCATGCGTACGCGAGGAACACCGCGCCGAGCAGTACCGCTGCGCTCAGGTAGACCACGCCGCTCATCCCCGAGATAAACGGCATCAGCGTGACCGCGAACAGGATCACCGTGTACAGGAAAATATGCAGCCGCGTGTATTGCTCGCCGTGCGTGTTGGGCAGCATCGGCAGGCCGGCGTTCTCGTAATCCTTGCGGCGGTACAGCGCGAGCGACCAGAAATGCGGCGGCGTCCACACGAAGATGATCAGCACGAGGATCCAGGCGTCGCCCGGCACATGGCCGGTAACCGCGGCCCAGCCGAGCGCCGGCGGCATCGCGCCGGATGCGCCGCCGATCACGATGTTCTGCGGCGTATTGGGTTTCAGCAGCAGCGTGTAGATCACCGCATAGCCGACGAAGGTCGCAATGGTGAGCCACATCGTCAGTGCGTTGGTGAACGTGTACAGCGTCCACATGCCGAGACCGCCGAGCACCGCCGAAAACAGCAGGATCTGCACGGTGGTGATTTCGCCGCGCGCGGAAGGCCGCCACGCGGTGCGGCGCATCAGCGCGTCGACCTTCTGCTCGACGAGACAGTTGATCGCGAACGCGGCGCCGGCCAGCAGCCAGATGCCGATCGTGCCGCCGATCAGCACCGTCCACGGCACCATGCCGGGCGTGGCGAGAAACATGCCGATCACCGCGCAAAAGACCGCAAGCTGCGTCACGCGCGGCTTGGTCAGCGCGATGTATTGGGAAATCCGGCTGCCGGACGAATGGGGAAGTGTTGTGCTGTCCATGTGGGTCACGCTGGTGCGGCATCGCGCGCGGGCAACATTGCGCGGCCGGGACGGCTCGAAGCGATTCGAAAGTTTAGCATAACGAGTAGCAGCAGCAGGATCGCGGCGCCGCCGTTATGCGCGACGGCAATCGGCAGCGGCCATTGCAGCACGATGTTCGACAGGCCCGTGATGAACTGGATCACGATCACCAGCAACACGCCGTTGGCGGGCCGCCGCAGCGATTCGAAACGGCGCAGCTTCAGCGCCAGCCATGCCAGGTAAGCAACCACGACGATTGCGAAAGTGCGATGCGTCCAATGGATCGCCACCAGCGCATCCTGGGTGATCATGTCGCCGTCGCCGGTCATGCCGAGCGCGCGCCACAGGTGGAAACCGTGTTCGAAGTCCATCGGCGGCAGCCACTGGCCGTTGCAGGTCGGGAAGTCGGTGCAGGCAAGCACCGCGTAATTGGTGCTGACCCAGCCACCGAGCGCGATCTGCACGATCAGCAGCGCGAAGCCGGCCAGCGCCGCGGTACGCCAGCGCCCCGCCTGCGGCTCGTAGGCGGGCAGCGGCGTCTGCCGCGCCGCCAGCCAGCCAAGCGAGCCGAGCAGCGCGAGGCCGAGCAGCAGGTGCGTGGTGACGATCACCGGCTGCAGTTTCATCGTCACGGTCCACGCGCCGAAAATACCCTGCACGACGATCAGCAGCAGCAGCGAGGTCGGATACCACGGCGACACGTGCAGCGGCTTGCGGCGGATTCGCGCGGTCCACGCGATCAGCACCTGCGCAATGATCAGCACGCCGATCGCCATCGCGAAGTAGCGATGGATCATCTCGATCCACGCCTTGGTCATGCTGACCGGGCCGGTCGGCATCGCCTGATACGCGGCGCTGATCGCCGCATGCGCGATAAACGGCGACGAGGTGCCGTAGCAGCCCGGCCAGTCCGGACAGCCGAGCCCCGAATCGGTCAGGCGCGTGAAGCCGCCGAACATCACCAGATCGAGCGTCAGGAAGGTCGTCAGCCAGACCAGCTTGCGGAATTTGTTGTCGTCGGCCTTGACCCACACGTACGACAGCGGCAGCAGCGCAATGCAGAGTCCGATCAGGCCGAGTTGCAATACGAACATCGTTCTTTACCTTTTGCGAGCGCGTCGCGCGTCAGCCGATACCCGAGTTGCGCAGCAGCTTCGACACGTCGCCTTTGATCTTGCTCGGGTTCGGGTCCTTCGGGAAACGCATCATCAGGTTGCCGTTCGGGTCGACCATATAGATGTGGTCGGTGACCTGTGTACCGGTGTCGACCGGCAGCCAAGCGGTGACGTCCGCTGGCGCGGCGATCAGCTTTTCGGTATCCGGGTACGCGGTTTCGATCACATCGGCCACCTTGCCCGGATCGGTACGCAGCCATACGTTGACGACCCGCTCGCGCTCGCCGCCCTGCGTGACGCGAATCTGCCGCATGAAATACAGCTTCGTCACGCAGGCCTTGTCGCACGCGCTGCTGTCGACCGAAATCATCAGCCAGCGGCCGCGCAGCGACGCCAGTTTCAGCGGCTTGCCGTCCTCGCCGGTCACCACGAGCGACTCGGGAATCGGCCGCTGCGGTTCGATCAGCGTGCCGTAGCTGGTCGTGCCGCCGGTCGGCTTGAATACGTAGTACGCGAGGTAAGAGCCGATCACCGGCGCGGCGCACACCAGCGCAACCAGCAGCAGCGTCCAGCGGCCGCGCTGCCATGAACCCTTGCTGCGGGTTTGAGCGGCGCCACGCTGGCTCGCGGTTTGATTCGCGGATTGCGGAGCTTGAGACTTTTGCATCGGCACTGCGTGACCTCTCTGAATGATTGCATGGTGCCTCGGACTTCAGCCGGGCGGCCGCTGCGACACGTCGTCGCAGCGGTCTGCGTGTGCTGCGCGCGTGCGGCCGTATAGCGCTCGCGATGGACCGCAGGTTACGCGTTCGCTTCGCGCGCCTTCTTCGCGCTGCGCCGCGCGGCATACAGACCGAAAGCCACGGCGGCAACCGCCATCGCCCACCACTGGAACATATAACCGTAGTTGCGCTCGACGCCGGTGGTCGGTGCCGGCCAGTCGCGCACCAGCTTGTCGCCGTCGTCGCTGATCTGCTGAATCACGAACGGCTGCAGCGCGAGGCCGGTTTCGGCCGCATAGGCTTGCACGTCGAGATTCTGCCGAATCTTCTGGTGCGGCGCGGAACCGCCTTCGCCGAGCTCGAACGCCTTGCTCGCATCCGCACGCGCAATACCCTCGATTTCAACGTCGCCCTTCGGCGTGTCGTACGGCGCGATCGCGGTCCGGCTGTCCATGTTGCGCGGCAACCAGCCGCGATTGACCAGCACATAACCGCCGTCGCGCAGTTTAAACGGCATCACGACGTAGAAGCCCGCCTGATCGTTATAGGGCCGATTGTCGAGGTACACCACTTGCTCGGGAAGGAACTGGCCGACCGCGCGCACGCGATGAAACTCGATGTCCTTCAGCGCGATCGGCGCGCCGCCGACCGGCTGCGCCGGTGCGTTCTCGAACTGCGTAATGTGAGCCTGCAGCGCTTCCTTCTGATGCGCGCGGTCGCGTTGCCAGAAACCGAGACGTACCGTCACGGCGACGACGATCAGAATCAGCAGCGCCGGCAGCAAGCGGATCTTCATCGCGGCCACCGCGACGGCGCAACGCCCGGCCGCATCACCCGCGCCGCAGCGCGAAGCGTAGCGCGCGGTGCGATAATGGACCTCTTACGTTCGCTTTCCTGAGTTTCAGTAGGTTTCATGCACATACTCGTTCCCATCGCCTTCGCGTTGATCATCGCCAGCATGATCTCGGCGCTGTACTTCATGATGCACGATCGCGGCCGCACGAAGCGGATGGTGTGGTCGCTGGCCACTCGCGTCGGGCTGTCGATTTCCTTGTTCCTGTTCATCCTGTTCGCGCACTGGATGGGCTGGATCCAATCGACGGGTATTCCGTACGGCCGCTAACGCGCGCTTCGCTGCGGCAATCTGAAGCACGGCGCCTGCGGATACGCGGCGTCGGACTCGACGTAATTCCAGACGCCCTTGAAGCAAAACGCCGCCCGACACAGTCGAAGGCGGCGCCTGGTAGATTTTCAAGATACTGCACTTGCTTTGCACTTCGTCTGCTTGCCGCGCCGCGTTGCGTTGGCTACTGCGGCGCACGTTGCATGCGGCACCGCGCACACCGGTCATCGACGGTTCGCGCAGGTTCGCCCGCCTTACAGCCAGTACACGACGATGTACAGCCCGAGCCACACGACGTCCACAAAGTGCCAGTACCAGGCCGCGCCTTCGAACGCGAAATGATGGTCGGCGGTGAAATGGCCGCGGATCATCCGGATCATCACCACGCACAGCATCGTGCCGCCGAGGAACACGTGGAAACCGTGGAAACCGGTCAGCAGGAAGAACGTCGAACCGTAGACGCCCGACGCGAGCGTCAGATTCAGTTCGTTATATGCGTGGTAGTACTCGAACGCCTGGAAAAACAGGAACGTGATACCGAGCAGCAGCGTCGCGGCCAACCAGCCGATCGCCTTCTTGCGGTGGTTGTCGCGCAGCGCGTGGTGCGACACCGTCAGCGTCGCGCCCGACGACAGCAGCAGCGCCGTGTTGATGGTCGGCACCGGCCACGGCGTCATCGACCGGAAGTGCGACACGATCTCGGCCGGCCCGATGTTCGGCCATACCGCGCTGAAGTCCGGCCAGATCAGCTTGTAATCGAGGCTGCCGAGCTGATGCATCGCGATCTGCCGCGCGTAGAACAGCGCACCGAAGAACGCGCCGAAAAACATCACTTCGGAGAAGATGAACCAGCTCATGCTCCAGCGGTACGACACGTCGACGCGCTTGCCGTACATGCCGCCTTCCGACTCGGAGATCGCGTCGCCGAACCAGTGCCACAGCGTGAACAGCAGGAACAGAAGGCCG
>DATLOW010000094.1:0-3956 GCA_035536055.1 Paraburkholderia sp.
CGAGCTCGACGCGTAATTGATGGCGACTGCGAAGCCGTCGTTGGCAAGCCGCGCGGCAACCGCGGCGCCGATGCCGCGTGCCGCGCCGGTGACGAGCGCTACCTTTTCGTTTTTGATCGCGTTCATGATCCTTGTCCTTCGGGGTGGTGGTTTGACGAGTCTGGCGTTGAGCCGGTGAGAAGCATCATCGACGAAAACCTAATGGAGATAATCCCGTCAGTTTTGGTATCATCATTCCATTCGCTTTAACAAAGTGGCTTGACGGAGCGTCGCGCGTGGATCGTTTCCAGGAAATGCAGGTTTTCGTGCGCATCGCCGAGCGGCAAAGCTTCACGCGTGCGTCGGACGACCTGCAGATCCCGCGCGCGACCGTCACGAACCTGATGAAGCGGATGGAACAGCGCCTCGGCGCGCGGCTGCTCGAGCGCACCACCCGCACCGTGCGTCTGACGCACGACGGCGAGGCCTACTACGCGCGCTGTCTGCGGCTGCTGGCCGACCTCGACGAAGCCGAAGGCTCGTTTCACAACGTCGCGCCAAAGGGTTTGCTGCGCGTCAATCTGCAGGGCACGCTGGCGCGCCATTTCGTGGTGCCGGCGCTGCCGCAATTTCTGGCGCGCTATCCGCAAATCGAGTTGCATCTGGGGGAAGACGACCGCTTTATCGATCTGGTGCGTGAAGGGATCGATTGCGTGCTGCGTGCGGGCACGCTGCAGGATTCGTCGATGATCGGGCGGCGGCTCGCGAGGCTCGAACAGGTGACGGTGGCGAGCCCGGCCTATCTGGCCGAGTTCGGCGAACCGCAGGATCTCGATGCGTTGCGCACCCATCGCGCGGTCAATTTCGTGTCGAGCGCGACCGGCAATCCGATGCCGATGGAATTCACCGACGGCAGTGACGTATGCGAACTGCAGATGGGCGGCATCGTGTCGGTGACAGCCGCGGATCTGTACACCGGCGCCGCGCTGGCCGGCCTCGGGCTGGTGCAGGTGCCGCGCTACCGGATCGAGGCCGAACTGGCGGCCGGCCAGCTGAAGATCGTGTTGCCGCAGTTTGCGCCGCCGCCGATGCCGGTTACCGTGCTGTATCCGCAGAACCGCCAGCTGTCCGCACGCGTGCGCGCGTTTGCGGACTGGCTGCGCGAGGTGTTCGAGGCGGCCGCGCCGGCGCCGGGCGGCAAGGCGGCGCGCTGACGGGTGCGCTGACTGGTGCGCTGCCTGGTGCGCTGCCTGGTGCGCCGATTACCGCGTCGAATGTCGCCGATAACCGCACCCATTACCGCGCTAATGCCGCCCCAGATGATCCAGCGCATCGCGCATCGGCTGGCTCGACGCCGTTAGCGGCCCGGTCAGCGGCGTGTCGAGATCGACGATCACGTACATTGCCGAAGCGATCGATACCGCGCCGAGCGTAATCATCAGCAGCGCCAGCGCATTGCGCGGCGCGATCAGCCCGAAGCTCAGAAAGATGACGAACAGCCAGAACGCGAGCGTCATCAGAAACGGCCGCGAGATCGAGCTATGCGCTTCTTCGATCAGCTTCCAGCGCGCGGCCATCAGCGCGTCGAACTGGCCGAGAATCTGCGCGAGTGCCCGTTGCTGCGCGCCGTTCTGCGTGACGAGGTTGCGCGCCTCGATGTTCGCGACGCCCAGCATGTCGCCGAGCTCGATGCTCTCGAGCCGGTTGTAGTCGGTGCCGGGGAAGGGTTGCCGCGGATAGTAATCGCCCCTGGGCGCCGGCTCATTGGGCCACGTCGACGCGATCGCCGCGGCCGTATAGCTGCGCAGCACGCTGCGCACCGGGTCGGCGGACTTGCCATATTCGCGCAAGGTCTGGTCGAGCTGGATCAGCTGCGATGCATACGCGCGAAAGTCGTTGTTTACCGTGTCGAAGCTGTTTTTTGCCGATGCGGTCAACAGGCCCAGCACCAGGGCGGCGAAGGTCACGAGCATGCCGATCACCAGCTGGATCAGCTGCACGGTTTCATGCGCGCGGTGTTCTTCGGGCAGCAGCGGTTTGACGAACCAGCCGATCGCGGTGCCGACCAGCAGCACGACGAACACGACGAGCGCGGACGTGATTTCCTGCATCGAGTCGCTCCGTGAGGTGGACGCGGCGCATCGCACCAGCGCGCGTGCAGGACCCGAGGCCCGCAGCAGGCGTGTGCGATACCTCCGGCAATGTGCCCGCATCGCGCGCGAAGCGCAATGCGTGTCTTCCTCACGGGAGTCCTCAGGGACGCGCGGCGTAGTATTTCGCGGCGCCGTCGATTTCCTCAGGCGTCATGTTGCGCGCGACGTTGCGCATCTGTTCGTTGATGTCGTTGCGCCGCTGCCCGTTGGCGAACAGTCGCAGCTGCGCCGCCAGGTACACCGAAGATTGGCCGCCGAGCCACGGCGCCGCGCCTTTGCGGTCGCGTTCGCCGTGGCAGGCGGCGCACGGCGCGATGTTGCGCATCGGGTCGCCTTCGCGCACCAGCTTGCGGATCGCGCCGTCCTCGGGGCCGCCGGCTTCGGCCGGCCCCGGGCGCGGCAGCGATGCGTAATAGCTGGCCAGATCGTGCAGGTCGCGATCGTTCAGATTACGGATGATCGGCGGCATGATCGAATTGGGCCGCTGGCCGCTCTGATAGTCGCGCAGCTCCTTGTAGATCGCATCCGCATACTGGCCGGCCAGCACCGGCGACGTCACCTGCAGCACGCCCTGCACGCCGTGGCACATCGAGCAGTTCTGTGCGAGCGTCGCGCCGCGTCCGATCGAAACCGCATCGGCACGCGTGCCGTACAGCGGCGGCAGCACGATCACGTCGCTCGGCGGCGCGCCGGCGGGCAGATCCGACGGCTCGCGGTACCACGATTCGGGCGCGCCGGCCGCGCGGCAGATGGTCGACCACAAGCCGTCGCGTGTGAAGTCCGGATGCTGCGACGGCAGCCACACGAAGCCGATCAGCACGGCGACGATCGCGATCGCCACGGTCCAGCCGATGCTGGCGGTGAACCAGCGGTTGCGCAGGCTGAAGACGCGTTCTTCGCTCATCGCGACGCTCCCACCACCACCGCGGGCACGGATGTCTGCGGCAGCACGAGCAGCTGCGCGATCGGCACGCTGTAGTTGACGAGGGTCAGGCCGATCATCAGCGAGACCCACAGACCGAAGCCGTTCAACGCGGCCGGCACGCGATCGACCGGCTGCGCGGGAATGCTGAAGCGAAACGGCTGCGGCACGGCGGGCGAATTGGCCGGCAACGCGCCGAACTGCGATTTCGCGAGGATATAGACGAACAGCACGCCGGAAATCACCAGCACCAGCCCGCCGATTGCCGACATTACCACCCATGGCGCCTGCGCCGCGATGCCTGGCGCCGAGTAGTCGTAATACGCCATGCGCCGCGGCGCGCCGAGCAGGCCGACGTAGTGCCACGGAATCGTCACGACCATCATGCCGATGAACCATAGCCACAGTTGCGTGCGCACCAGCCCGACGCTGGCGATCGCGCGGCCAGTCAGCTGTGGCCACAGCTCATACGCGATCGCGAAGTACATGATCACGATCGCGCCGCCGAAGATCAGATGGAAGTGACCGGTGACCCACTGCGTGTTGTGCACCGATTCGTTGAGCTGGTAGCTCATGTTGATCAGCCCGCCGGCGCCGCCGAAGCCGAGCATGATGAACGAGAACGCGATCACCAGCATCATCGGGTTGCGCCATGGCAGCGCGGTGAGCCAGCCGAATGCGCCTTTGCCGCCGCGCAGGCGGCCGGCGATTTCGACCGATGCGCAGATCGTGAACACGGTGAGCAGCGTCGGCACCGACACCATGCCGGTGAACACCGCATGCACGAATTTGAAGCCCGAGCCGACCTGCGGGTCGGCGAACAGGTGGTGAATGCCGATCGGCATCGCGAATACGAGGAACAGGATGAACGACACGCGCGCCATCGAATCGCTGTACAGGCG
>DATLOW010000095.1:0-55667 GCA_035536055.1 Paraburkholderia sp.
CGGACAGCAACGCAAACAGCGTGGTCTTGCCGGCGCCGTTCGGACCGACCAGCGCGGTCAGCGTGCGCGGCAGCACGTCGAAACTGACATCCTGTACGGCCTTCAGGCCGCCGAACGTGATCGACAGGCCGCGTGCCTGCAAAAGCGCTTCAGACACGGGCTTCCTCCTTGCGATCGTCCTGCTGCTGCGCGGGCGGCTGCTGTGCGGACTGCGGCTGCGCGCCCTTCAGCATGCGGCGCACCGACAGACCCGCGCCGGTCAGACCACGCGGCATGAACATCACGATCAGCACCAGCACCGCGCCATAAATCACCATGCTGATGCCCGGCACTTCGCCGAACATATTGCGGGTCGCTTCGCCGAGCCCGTACAGCACCGCGGCGCCGAGCACCGGCCCCCAAAGCGTGCCCGCGCCGCCGACGATCACGCCGACCAGCGCTTCGACCGAAATGGTCGAACCGAACGCGATGCCGGAATCGATGTACTGGAACATCTGCACGTAGCACGCGCCCGCCGCGGCCATGAACGCCGCAGACCACGCGATTGCGCCGAGCTTGATACGCACCGGATCGACACCGATCGCGCGTGCGGCGTTTTCGTTGTCGCGCACCGCCTGCAGATAGGCGCCGAAGCGCGAATGACGCAGCCACGCGGTAAACACCAGCGCGGCGAGCACAAAGCCCAGCAACAGAAACACATAGCCGCGCCGCGAGCCGAACTGCAGATTGGCGACGCTCGCGTGCAGCGGCACCATCAGGCCGACGCCGCCGCCGGTGAACGGCACCGATACCGCGACGATGCGGAACACCTCGGCAAAAGCCAGCGTGACCAGCGCGAAGTACGAACCTCTCAAACCACTGCGGAAGGTCAGCGCGCCGACGATCAGCCCGACCGCGACACCCACTGCGATCGCAAACGGCAGCGCGAGCCACGGGTTCCAGCCCCACGTCAACTGTGCGATGGCCTGCGCATACGCGCCAACGCCGAAGAACAGCGCGTGGCCGAACGACAGCTGGCCGCCATATCCGCCGAGGATGTTCCACGACTGCGCGAGCAGCACCGCGTACAGCGACATCATGATGAACGTCAGCGCTACGCCGGATTGCAGCAGCGCCGCCGCGCCGGCAACCAGCACGCCGAACAGCAGGATCGAACGAACGTCGCGCATCGTTAGACCCTCGCCCCGAACAGTCCCTGCGGGCGCACCAGCAGCACGACGATAAAGATTGCGAACACACCCATCTGGCCGAGCGAATCGCCGAACCACAAACCGCCGAGCGATTCGACCACGCCGATCAGCAGGCCGCCGAGCAGCGCGCCGGCGAAACTGCCCATGCCGCCAAGCACGACGATCGTGAAGGCGATCAGCACGAAGCCGCCGCCGACCTGCGGATTCACGTAGTAAGCCGGCAGCAGGAAACACGCGGCCGCACCGACACAGGCCATGCCGATGCCGAACGACATCGCGTAGACCTTGTCGACGTCGATGCCCATCAGTTTCGCACCGTGCTTTTCGCGGGCCACGGCGCGAATCGCGCGGCCCAGATCGGTGAAGCGCATGATCGCGAACAGCAGCGCCGCGACCACCAGCGCGCCGCCGAACGCGATCAGTTTCGGCAGTGCGAGCATCGCAGGGCCGATCTGGACGGTAGCTAGCGCATACGGCGTATCGATGTTGCGCGTATCGGAATGGAACAACACCAACGCGAGGTTTTCCAGCACGATCGAAATGCCCAGCGTGACCAGCAGAATGTTTTCGTCCTTGCCGTGCCCCGCGCGATTGATCACGCTACGCTGCAGCAGATAGCCGAACGCGAACATGCCGGCCATCACGAACGGCAGGGCCACGTAGGGATCGATGCCGAGCCGCTCGTGCAGCAGATACACCGCGTACAGCGCCACCATCAGCGCCGCGCCGTGCGCGAAGTTGATGATGTGCAGCACGCCGTAGATCAGCGTCAGGCCGAGCGCGATCAGCGCGTAGACCGCGCCGGTCGTGAGGCCGTTGAGCAGCGCCGTGAAAAGAATCGCGGGGTCGAACATGCGCTGGCCTCAGCTCTTCACCGGAAACACCGGGGCGGTTTCGCGGAACGGGTCCGGCAGGATCGCCTTGATATCGCCGCCCACCACCTGGGTCAGCAACGGCTGCGCGCCGGCGTTCTGGCCATTGACGAAATGCGTCGCGCCGTACGGCATGAAATGATCCTTGAACGTGCTCGATGCGAGCGCCGCATTGATCGCCGCACGATCGGCGGAACCGGCGCGCTCGAGTGCGTCGGCGAGCAGCATCATCGCCGTGTAGGTCATGAACACTTCGTACGAGAAGTAAGCGTTCTTCGCTTCGACGCGCTTTTTCAACGGCGCGACACGGGCGTCTTTCGGATTGAACCAGTGGTTGCAATCGATCACGCCGTTGGCGATGTCCGGATACTCCTTCAGGAACTTGTAGCTGGAAGCCGCGCCGCCCAGCACCGAGAAGATCGCTTTCGGCTGTACCTTCTGCTGCTTCATTGCAAGCAGCAGCAGTGCGTATTCGTTGTAGTAGTTCGCCGGAATCACGATGTCCGGATTCACAGAACGCATGCGCAGCACGATGTTGTTGAAGTCGCGCGTCGGGTTCGGATGCTTGACCACTTCCTTGATCTCGAAGCCGTATTTCGGCAGCTCACTGCTCAGCAGATTCGCGGTGCCGGTGCCGAACAGCGACTCTTCATGCACGATCATCACGGTCTTCGCCGGCTTGCCGGCTGCCGTGTTCAGCGCGTTCAGGTAGTCGACGGCGCGGGCACTGCACACCTTGTAGCCGGGGCCGAAGCGAAACGTATTGGTCAAGCCGCGCTCGACGATCTGGTCGGCCACGCCGACGTCCACCACATGCGGCAAGCCGTATTTGGCCGCGGTTTGCGTGGTCGCGAGGCAAATGGCCGATGCGTACGCACCGACGATCGCCGATACACCGCCCTCGTTCATCTTCTCGACTTCCGCCGATCCGGCTTCCGGGCGCGACTGCGCGTCGCCGAGCACCGCTTCGATCTGCGCGCCGCCTTGCGACTTGATACCGCCCGCGCGGTTGATGTCTTCGATCGCGAGCAGCGCGCCGAGGCGGCACTGCTGCCCCGAATACGCCAACGCGCCCGTCACCGGATGCAGTACGCCGATCTTGATGCTCTTGCTGCTGGCCGCGCGTGCGATCCAGGGGGCGCTGACCAGCGCTGCTGCCGCCGTGGACTGACGCAGAAATGTACGACGCGAACTCATTGGCTCTCCGTAGACATGCTTTGTTGTCGATTCGTCGATGCGCTGGCTCGCCGGTCCCGCCAAACCGCAGCGGACCGACACCGACACCGCGCTTACCGCCGCACTTACAATTTTTCGCTGACCGACACCTTCGCCTCGATGTCGCCGACCCGCGAAAGCTGCAGCTGGTACTGATAGCGATCCGGCCGATACAGACCTTGCAGCAGTTGCACCGGCCGCTCACTCGTGTCGCGCACGAGCCGCGTCACGGCAAGCAGCGCGGACCCCACCTGCACGTCGAGGTTGCGTGCGACCACGGCGTCCGCGAGACAGGCGGTGATGGTTTGCGTTGCGCCGCCTAGCTGCACGCCCGCTTCTTCGAGCAGCATCAGCATCGGCTTGCGCTTCAGTTCCTTGCGGCCCAGTTCCGCGAGCGCCTTCGGCACGTGGGTCGTGATGTACGACACCGGTCCGCTCGCGATGCTGCGCACGCGAATACTCTTGTAGACCGGCTCGCCGACCGCCAGATGCAGCGCCTCGGCAATCGCATCCGATGCGCTGACCACGGTGCTGTCCAGCACTTCGACGGTGGTGCGCAACCCGGCGCTGACGATGTTCTCCAGCAGGCCAGTCAGATGCGCGGTCTGCCGCGATACCGCCGCCGGCTGCTGTTTGCTCTGGCGCTTGCTCGCATCGCTGCGCAGCGGCCACGTGCCGATGCCGGGGCGCCGCGTGACCAGCCCGTCGGCCACCAGCATCTCCATTGCCTTGCGAATCGTGATGCGCGCCACGGCGAACTGGTCCGCCAAAAGATGCTCGCCCGGCACACCTTCATCGTCGAAACGCCCTTCCTGCAGCTGCTCGCGTAGCACGCGGTAGATCTGGTGGTACTTCGGTAGCGGTAGCGTCGTCTCCATGGCGGTCACTCTAGAAGTGTCATATTGTCCGGTCAATAGAACAAATATAAACGACGTTTGTTCTACATGGAAAACACTGATTAAGCGTGCGACGTCATGCGTACGACAATGGCGGCCGCGAAAAACGCAGGCCGTACGCGAGTGTTGCGCTTTGCCCAATGGGACATTTGCCGATCCGAATGTTCCATTGACAAGACAAAATAGGCTGCTTAGTTTTCACCGCAACACAAAAACACCACAGCCCGAATACGTACCCCCATGACAGGCTGTGCCCCACCGGAGATCGACGTCACAGCTCTGACCTGTTCTATTAGGGTTCCGTAATGTATTTGCAGTTCGCCTCGCGGCCGGCGCATCCACGACCGTGACACGCCCCCGTCTCGACTGGGGAATCGATACTAACAAACCAGGTTCGAAAACCAGATGAAAAAGTCACTTTGGGTTGCCGGTCTTCTCGGCGCACTCGGAAGCGTCTCGGCCGCGCACGCGCAAAGCAGCGTCACACTGTACGGGATCGTCGACGAAGGCTTGACCTTCAACAACAACTCGCATGGCGCGCGCCAATACAGCATGGTCAGCGGCGAAATCCAGGCAAGCCGCTTCGGACTGAAGGGCATAGAAGATCTCGGCGGCGGCATGACCGCGCTGTTCGTGCTCGAGAACGGCATGGATCTGAGCAGCGGCAAACTGGGGCAAGGCGGATTGATGTTCGGCCGCCAGGTCTTTGTCGGCCTCGGCACGCCGTACGGCACGATCACGCTCGGTCGCCAGTACGATTCGGTGGTCGACTACGTTGGCCTGTTCGAAGTGGGCGATCAGTGGGGCGGCTTCTATACCGCGCACCCGGGCGACCTCGACAACATCAACAACACCAACCGCGTGAACAACGCGATCAAGTACACCAGCAAGAACTACGGCGGCCTGACGTTCGGCGGCGTGTACGCCCCAGGCGGCGTGGCGGGACATACCGGGCAAAACCAGATCTGGTCGCTCGGCAGCGCCTACTACAACGGCCCGCTCGGTCTCGGCGTCGGCTACCTGAACATCCGCAATCCGAACGTGTCGTTCTACGGCACCAGCGTGCTCGCCAATACGTCGGGCTCCGCGCCGCTCGCCACGCTGAACAACATCACGTCACCGGTATTCTCGGGCTTCGCGAATGCGCGCACGCAGCAAGTGGTCGCCGCAGGCGGCGCTTATACGTGGGGCGCAGCGACTTTCGGCGGCACCTACTCGAATACGCGCTTCACCGATCTCGACGGCGGTCATTCTGCGCCCAATCCGCTCGGCAGCCAGGGCACAGCGGTATTCAACAACGTCGAAGCCAACGTCAAATACCAGATTACGACTGCCTTGCTGGTCGGCGCCGCTTACGACTATACGAAGGGCAGCTCGGTCAATGGCCACGATGGTGCGACTTATCATCAGGCCGCGCTCGGCGTCGACTATTTTCTGTCGAAGCGCACTGACGTGTATTTCGTCGGCATCTATCAGAAGGCGTCCGGCACCGATTCGACCGGCCATTCGGCCGTCGCCGCGATCAACGGCGTGACGCCTTCCGACGACGATCGTCAACTCGTGCTGCGCGTGGGCATGCGCCACAAGTTCTAAACATGCCGGACGTTGCGGTCATGCGGCATTTGCCGTTTGACCGCGGCTGCACTGCTTTGGTGGCCTGTTGCGGGCGGAGAACGATCTCCGCCAGCCTATGCGACAATCGACGCACATCGAGCACGGAGCAGTTATGGCAAACGTGTATGAGGCACCCTCATCTGCGAACCCAACCGCTACCTCGGCAGAAACGGACTGTGCGAGGGAGCCGATCCACATCCCCGGCGGCATCCAGCCGCATGGATATCTGATCAGCGTCGACGACGCGGGCCGCATGGTGCAGGTCAGCGCGAATCTCGCGGAACTGGCCGGTGCGCCGGCTTCATCGTTGCTAGGACAACCACTTTCCCAAGTGCTCGGCGACGCTGCCGCGCTGTGCCTGAACGAAGTGGGCACGCAGGCCGCGCCAGGCGCGCCGCGCTTCATCTGCGCGATCGACGACCCGCGTGCCGCTACGCATGGGGCTGCAGGGCATGCGCCGCTCGCCGTTGTCGCGCATCGGCATGATGGCGTCACGATCGTCGAACTCGAGCCGGCCAAGGGCACCGCGGATGTATTTTCTTCCGTGTATCCGCTGGTGCAGACATTTTTACGCGAGCTCGGCGAGAACCGCACTATCGATCAACTCGCGCAGAGTGCCGCGAACGAGATCAAGCGCATCACCGGCTATGGCCGCACGCTCGTCTACAGCTTCGACGATGCAGGCAATGGTCACGTGATCGGCGAAGCACTCGACGCTTCGTATCCGTCGTATCTCGATCAGCATTTCCCTGGCTCGGACATCCCGCCGCAAGCGCGCGCACTGTATGTGCTCAACCGCATCCGCCTGATCGCCGATGCCGACTACCAGCCGGTGCCGCTGGTGCCGGCCATGCATCCGGCCACCGGCCGGCCGACCGATCTGACATGGTCGTCATTGCGCAGCGTGTCGCCGGTGCACGTGCAGTACATGAAAAACATGGGCACGTGGTCGTCGATGTCGATGTCGATCGTCGTGCGCGGTCGGCTGTGGGGCCTGATTTCCTGTCATCACGCGACACCGCGCCTGCCTGCGTTCGAAACGCGCGCGGCCTGCGAATACATCGCGCAGATGCTGTCACTGCAGATCGAAGCGAAGGAAGACCGCGCGCAGGCGGAGTACCGGCTTGAACTGCGCGACCGGCTGTCGCGTCTGGTCACCGCGATGACCGACAGCGAGCGCTTCGTCGATGCGCTTGCCACCGATGCACAAGACCTGCTGGGTCTGGCCGACGCAGCCGGCGCTGCAATCGTGTTCGACGGCCAGATCACGCAGGTCGGCCTGACGCCCGATGCGAGCACCATCGAACGGCTGGTCGCGTGGCTCGACGGCCAGAGCGACGAGGTCTACGCGACCGACGCATTCGCGCACGCCAGCGGCGAGCCGGTCAATCCGGATGCGGCCGGCATTCTCGCCGTATCGATCTCGAAGCTGTTTCGCAACTACGTGATCTGGTTCCGCCCGGAAGTGGTTCGCGCGCTCAAATGGGCCGGCGATCCGCGCAGCAAGCTGGCGTCGCTGTCGTCGCGGCTCTCGCCGCGCGAGAGCTTCGACGTATGGACCGAGACCGTGCGCGGCCGCTCGTTGCCTTGGCACGCTGCCGAACTGGAAATTGCCATGGAGCTCCGCACCGCGCTGCTCGGCATCGTGCTGCGCCGTGCCGAACAGCTGGCGCAGCTCGCGCTCGAACTGAGCCGCGCCAATGAAGAGCTCGAAGGCTTTTCATACACGGTATCGCACGATTTGCGCGCGCCGCTGCGCCACATCGCCGGCTTCGCGGATCTGCTGCGGGACATGGAAGCGGACAAACTTTCCGAGCGCGGGCGTCACTTCGTCGAACGGATCATCGGCTCAGCGCGCTTCGGCGGCCGGCTGGTCGACGATCTGCTGGCCTTTTCGCAGATGGGCCGCGCGGCATTGCGTATCCAGCCGGTCGACCTCGCAACGCTGGTGAGTGAACTGGTCGCCGAACAACAGCGAGATCATCCGGAACGTGCAATCGAATGGCGCGTGAGCTCGCTCTGTACAATCACCGCGGATGCCGTGCTGATTCAGGTCGTGATGCGCAATCTGATCGACAACGCTGTCAAATTTACTGGCAATCGCGTCGGCGAAAACGATTCTGCGATAATCGAGGTCGGCTGCGAAACGGGGCGCGGCGAGCTGGCCGATCATGACGTGGTGTTCGTGCGCGACAACGGCGTGGGCTTCGATCCGAAATACATGGACAAGCTGTTCGGCGTGTTTCAGCGCCTGCATCGCTTCGAAGAGTTCGAAGGCACGGGCATCGGACTTGCAAGCGTCAAGCGCATTATCGAGCGGCATGGCGGCAAGACCTGGGCGCGCGCGCAACTCGATCACGGCGCCACCTTGTTCGTCGCGCTGCCGCGCCGCAGTGTCGCGCCGGACCTGCAGGCACGCGAAACACCGGCAGCCGCGGTCGCGCGGATTGCGTCGGTTTCGACGCATGGGCGGCCGTTCAGAAACGTGCGCAAACCATCCGAGTAGAGGACCTTAGTGCTTAGACCGATCCTTCTGGTTGAAGACAATCCAAACGACATCGAATTGACGATGATCGCGCTCGAGCGCGCAAGGCTCGCCAACCCGGTGATTTCGGTGCGCGACGGCGCGGAGGCGCTCGACTATCTGCGCCGCGAAGGCCAATGGGCGAGCCGTGCTCCCGAAAACCCCGCGGTGATGCTGCTCGACAAGAAGCTGCCGAAGATCGACGGACACGAAGTGCTGAAGGCCGTGCGCGCCGACGAGCAGCTACGGCGCATTCCGGTAGTGATGCTCACGTCTTCACGTGAGGAAAAAGATCTGCTGCGCAGCTACGATCTGGGTGTGAATGCGTATGTGGTGAAGCCCGTCTCGTTCGACGACTTCATGGATGCGATCAACGATCTGGGCATTTTCTGGGCGGTGCTGAACGAGCCGCCGCCCCATTCGAGCTGAGCGCTGAGCGCGTGAACCGGCGCGCTTGCCGCGCCGCGCGCCGCCCCTGCTCAACGCCGATATAACGGCAACCGCACCCGGAACGTCGCGCCGCGATCGCGCCCCTCGCTCTCCGCATGAATGCTGCCGCCGTGCAGCGTGACAATATTGCGCACCAGCCACAGGCCGAGCCCGAGCCCCGACGCGCGCGCGCTGCGCCCTTCCTGATGAAAGCGCTCGAAAATCCGGTCTAGCGCTTCCGGCGCGATGCCGCAACCGGTGTCGCTGACACTGACTTCCGCCTGTTCGCCGACGGCGCGCACTGCGACGGTCACACCGCCCTCTGCGCAAAACTTCGCGGCGTTGGTCAGCAGATTCCAGATCACCTGCCGCATGCGGTTCTCGTCCGCCATCACGACGCAGGACTCGAGCTCGTCGGTAACGAGCTTCAGGCCCTTGTCTTCGAAGCTCATCCGCATGTCTTCGGCGACATTGCCGGCCAGTGCGGCGAGATCGACCGGCACCGGCTCGATCGACAGCTTGCCGGTCGCGATCGCCCCGCTGTCCAGCAGATCGTCGACCATATGCGCGAGCTGCCGCGCATTGCGCTCGATCACCGTGCCGGCGCGCGCGGTATGCGGCGCATCGACCGAGCGCTGCAACAGCGTCGCCCACGACATGATCGCGCCGAGCGGCGATCGCAATTCGTGGCTGATGGTCGTGACGAAGTGGTCCATTGCGCGCGTCGCTTCTTCGCTTTGCTGGCGCGCCTTCTTTTCCGCATCGGCGATCGCGCGATGCTCGAGCTCCGATTCCTTGCGGGTCGTAATGTCGAGCGCCAGGCCGACGATCGACGTGCCGGCGGATTCCTCCTCCGAAGCGGCGGCGCCCCGCCCCGCGCGCAGCAGAATCCAGCGCCGCCGCCGGTTCGGCCAGGTCACGCGGAAATCCACTTCGACCGCGGCCTCGCCGGCTGCCGCATGCGCCAGCGCTTCACGTACGCGCGCACGGTGTTCGATGTCGATCGATTCTTCGAACAGCCGCGCTTCGGTCAGCGTGGCGAACGGGGGCAAGCCGAGCAGCGCCTTGAACTGATCGGTGCAGACGAAGGTGCCGGCGCCGGTATCGAGTTCCCATGCGCCGACGCTCGCAAACGCGAGTGCCTGCTGGAACCGTTCCTGTTGCGTGCGCAACTGCTGGTTCGCTTCTTCGACCAGCACCTGGCGCAGGCGGGCCTGCGAGCGCAGCTTGGCGCGCTCGCGCTGGTCGCGGGCCGATGCCTCGACGTTGTCGGTCACGTCCTGCACGTGCAGCCCGTACAGTCTGCCGTGCGGGCCGTCCTGCAGAATCGCCGCACGCACGCGCCAGTAGTGCGCTTCGAGCTGGCCGTTCGGCGCGATGTCGTAGCGCAACGGCTGCGAGAGTTCGAACTGGCCCGGCACGAGCCGCAGCAGCACCGCGTCGAGCCAATGGCGCCATTCGTCGCGCGGCTCTTTCGAGCTGAACTGGTTGATGTCGTGCACGAAGCGCCCGCGCAACGCGTCGAGATCGCACGACATCAGCCGCAGATAAGCATCGTTCGCGGTGACGACGCAGCGGCGTTCGTCGAGGATCAGCCATGCATCGGGCAGCAGTTCGAAGATCTGTCCGACATCCACGGGTGCCAGCGCGGCGCCATCCGGAAGCAATTGGGTCGACATATCAGACGCAATCGACGCGGGCTTCGCGTGCCGGCACGGGCAACGACACGAGCAGACGCTCGAACAGGCAGACCGCGCCGGCGCAGGCCCGCTCGATGTCGTGCCGGCTGCGCACCGCAGCGCGCAGCGCGGCGACAAAGGTCTGCCAGCGCGGCCCGGGCCCGCTACCGTCCGCGCCCAGATAGCGCAAAGGATGCGGACTCAGTTGCGCGCGCAACCGCTTGTAGAGCACCGCGCCTCCTAGTTGAGAACCCTCGATCACGTAACACGCCCCCCAACGCCACGCTGCGTCGCCTTGCAGTGGCAGCGCGACAACCGCGGTGCTGGCAGCGGCAGCGGCGGCCGGCGCGGGACGCGGCACAACGGCGGACAGCGCCGGATCGGCCAGATCCTGGACGACCAGCGGCGTGCGCCATGCTGGGGGAATAAGTGCTGGGTCTTGCGGCCCGTCGTCGTATAGAGACAACCACGCCTCGACAGGTTCCAGCCAATGCTTCAGTAGCAGGAGATGTTCCCGATACGCATCGAGGCCGGCATGCGGCACGGCAAGCGGCATCGCGCGGTCGACCAAGGTGTGCTGCGCGCCGGTGGCGCGGCGCAATGCAGAAAGGATGTCGGAATCTTGCGCAGCGGAGTCCTGACAGATCATAGACGCGTGGAAAGCCCCGGAAGAAAGCTGAAATGCTGCCTCGAACGGGCAGCGTTGTAATGTACTACATCGCGCGCTGCTTTTCCTTGCGGAGAAACACGGCGTCTCGCGCAATAGCATGACCGCAGCGGCAACGCTACACGCGGTTCCGAACTGCGGGTCAATACTGATGCGTGGCCTACTGCTTCGGCGCGTTGCCGTGCTGCGCGAGCGCGTGCAGATATTGCACCAGCGCATCGAGGTCCGCATTCGATACCACCGCTTCGCTGAAGCCGGGCATCCGTTGATTGGGCCACGTACGCACCGCTTTCGGATTGCGGACGATTGCGCGCAAGCCGCTGTCGGTCAGATATTGGGTTGGACTCATCGGCGTGCCGAGGTCCGGTCCGACCTCGCCCGCGCCGCCGCCGTTGATGCGGTGGCATACCGCGCATTGCACGAGGAACACGTCGTGGCCACGGTTGACAGCTGCGTCAGCCGAGAATGCGGCCGGCACGGCCAGTTGCGGCCAGCGGTGATCGGGGCTTTCGACCAGCGACAGTCGCACCAGCTTGTACGGCCATTGTTCGCGTGTAACTCCGGAGCGCTCCGGATGCTCCCAGATCAGATAGTACGGTCCGGCGGACGCCTGTTCGTTGGGCAGATTGGGCCAGGGTTGCGCGGGGTCTTCGACGGCGACCCATGCGATCGCGCCCTGCTGGTCGCCTTTGGCGATCAGCGGCAGCGGGATCTGGCTGACGAAGCCGTCGCTTGCCTGTGCTTCGACGGTATCGAAGCGCGCGTCGGTATGCTTGCCGAGCAGCGCGAGCAGCGGCACCGCGCGATACGCCACCTTGTTGTGATACGCGTCTTCGTCGACATGCACGACCGTGGCATCGGGCCGCGCGAGCAGTTGAGGGGCGCTGTAACGCTGCTCGGCGACGCCGTTGTTGACGGTCAGCGGCGGCGTATCCGCATGGACCGCCGCGGCGGACAAACAGCTCGACGCGAGGCCGAGCAACGCAAGCACACGGGGCAAGCGGGACAGGCGCCACTCACGGAGCACCCGCGCGACGCGAGCGTGCGAACTCAAGCACGCGCGCAACGCGGTTCGTGGATAAAGCACGCGCAACGCATATCTGCTCATGCCGAGGCCCGATCGGGAGGAATGCGCGTACGGCCGTGCGCGCTTGCGACAGTGTACGTCGCGGCCTCGCGCTGCGCACGGCCGATGTACTGCTCAAGCGTCGAAAGCCACGCCTCGCCTGCGCAACTCGCGCATTGCGCTATCCAGATGGGCACGCGCGCTTTGCGCGTCGCCGGCCCGCATCTGTTCGTACGCGCGTTGCGCAATGTCGTGCGGTACCGGTTTCAACGGCCGGTTCGCCATCATCGCCTTCAGTTGCACTTCGGCGGCGCGCTCGAGGTAGTACAGGTCGTCCCACGCTTCGGCGATGGTTGCGCCCGCCACCATCACGCCATGGTTCTTCAGGAACAGGATGTCGGCGTCGCCCATCGTCGCGGCAATGCGGTCGCCTTCGCTTTCGTCCAGCGCGAGGCCGTTATAGTTTTCGTCGACCGCGGTGCGCCCGTAGAACTTCAGCGCGGTCTGGCCGAGCCACAGCAGCGGTGGACCTTCGAGCAAACACAGCGCGGTGGCATTCGGCATATGCGTGTGGAATGCCGCTTTCACGCGCGGCATCTGTTTATGCAAACGCGCATGGATATAGAAGGCGGTGGCCTCCGGCTGGCCTTCGCCGGCGATCACATGGCCCGCGAAATCGCACACCAGCAGGCGCGAAGCGGTGATTTCAGAAAACGCATAGCCGTATGGGTTGACCAGAAACAGATCGTCGTGGCCCGGCACTACGGCCGAAAAGTGATTGCAGACGCCTTCTTCGAAACCGTGCTGCGCGGCCAGCTGAAAACAGGCCGCGAGTTCCACGCGGGCCTGCATGATGGCATCCGAGTCGAGCCGCAATACTTGCGGCGTGGCGGCCGTGCCGCCGATGGTAAGCGTGTGAGCCATGAGCTTTGCCTGTCAAAGTGACCATCCGAGCGCTGCGAACAGCGGCGGGACCTCGTCCAGCTGCGCCAGTGTCGCATCGGGCTGGTAGTCGGGCAACCGTCTGCGGCCGGTGCGCCGGTCGATCCATACACAGCGAAAGCCGATGTCGCGCGCGGCGGCGTGGTCCAGATGCGGACTCGCGCAGATGTGCACGACGTCGTCTTTGGTCACGCCTAGCTGCGCGTGCGCGTAGTCGAACAGCTGCCGGTTTGGCTTGTACGCGCCGGCCTGCTGCGCGGTGATCACGCGATCGATATGGCCGCCTAGCTGCGCGACGTTGCCGGCGATCACGTCGTCGTCGGTATTCGACACGATGCAGAGCTTGAAGCCGCTTTGCTTCAGGCGCCGCAGCGCATCGACCACTTCGGGAAACGGCGGCATGGCAGAGATGCGGCCGGTGAGACGTGCGACGTCGTCGGCGTCGCTGGTCAGGCCGAACTGTTCGAGCGCGAGCCGCAGCCCGTCGCCCGACACCTCGCGAAACGAGCGGTGCGGCGTGGTTTGTTCGAGCGCGTGCTCGTAGTGGTCGTAGACCTCGATGAACTCCTTCGGATCGATGCCGCCGTGGCCTTTGCGGGCGAGGATGTCGCGCACCGCCGCCAGCAAGCCTTCATCCCACTGGATCAAGGTTCCGTAACAGTCGAAGGTCAGCCACGACGGGCGCGGCGTGGATTTGAGGGACATGGCGAGCTCCGGCGGTGTGCAAAGGGATGTCGATGCAGCGCAGCTTAGGTGGATTTGCCGTTATTTGGAAATTGAATTATCTTTTGAAGGTTAGTGATTTTTCAAATAAGCGCCGCCGGAGCCCGCCATGCTCGACCTCGATCTGTTGAACACGCTCGTCTGTGTGGTGGACGAAGGCAGCTTCACGCGCGCCGGCGAGCGGGTGCATCGCACGCAGTCCACCGTCAGCCAGCAGGTGCGCAAGCTCGAGGAGCTGGTGGGCCGGCCGCTGTTGCTGCGCGATCGTGCCGGCAGCAATGTGCGGCCTACCGAGCACGGCGAAGTGCTGTCGCAGTATGCGCGCCGGCTGCTCGCGCTGTCGCAGGAAGCCGAGGACGCGCTCGCCAGCGACCCGACCATGACGCCGGTGCGCATCGGCGTGCCCGAAGATTTCGACGCGCGCCGCATGTCCGGCATGTTGTCCGGCTTTGCAAGGACGCAGCCGGCGGCGCGGCTCGAAACGGTCTCCGGCATGAGCAGCGACCTGCGCGACAAGCTCGCCGCGGGCGACATCGAAGTTGCACTGGTCAAACGCGAACCGGGCAGCGGCGAGTGCGTCGCGAGCTGGCCGGAAGAGCTGGTTTGGGTGCGCGGCGCGGGCTTCGACGTCGACGCGGAACCGGTGCCGCTCGCGCTGTTCCCGCAAGGCTGCCTGTACCGGCAACGTGCGATCCGCGGCCTCGACAAGGCGCAGCGCCGCTGGCGCGTCGCGTTCGGCAGTCATAGCCTGACGGGCATCCAGGCGGCCGTTGCGTCGGGTCTGGGCGTGACGGTGCTGCCCACCACGGCGCTGCTGGCCGAGCACCGCGAGTGCGGCGGCATGCCGGCGCTGCCGCCCACCGAGCTCGCGTTGCTCACTTCGCCAGGTGCGCGAAGCGGCATGCAGCGTGCGTTGATCGATTTTCTGGTGGCGCAGTTGCAGCCGGCCTGATGCGCTGCTGCGCATCGCGCGCGCACGGGTATCGCGCGGGTACGCATGGCTGTTTGACAATGTCCGATCGAAGCCGGCAGATGTCCGAAATTTGACGCCGGTTTAATCCGCAACAGGCCGTGCCGCCCGATAGAATGCTTTGCGCTTACCGCGCGGCCGTATTGTCGCAGCCGCGCGCGGAAATGCATTCTCGATGTGAGCCGACACCCGATGAACACGCTTCGAACCGTCGCTACCCAACTCGCGGCTTCGCTGCTCGTCTGCGGCTGCGCGATGCTCGCGGTCGCGCAGGCGCGCACCGTCAGCTACGCGCAGCAGCCGCTGTGCAAACAGGCGGACGCGCAGCCAGCCAGCGCCGCGGACACGCGCGAACAGATTGCGCAAACGCCGCGCGGGCCGATCGCTTATTACCGCATTGGCAAAGGCAGCCCGCTGGTGCTCGTGACCGGCTATCGCGCGACACTCACCGAATGGGATGCGTCGTTCATCGACGAACTGGCGAAGCACCATGACGTGATCGTCTTCGACAATCGCGGCGTCGGCCGTTCGCTGCCCGACGCGACCCGCTTCACGATCGACGACATGGCGCAAGATACCGCCGCGCTGATCGACACGCTGCAGTTGCACCGGCCCGCCGTGCTCGGCTGGTCGATGGGCGGAGCGATCGTGCAGCAACTCGCGCTCGATGCGCCGGCTTCGATCGGCAAGATGGTGCTGATGAGCGCACCCGCACCGGGCCGCTTCGGCAAGCCGCTCGCGCCGCAGGTCGAAGCGAAGCTGTCCGGCCAGGCCGGCGTCAAGCTGCCCGACATCATGGCGGTGCTGTTTCCGCCGGACATGGTCGACGACGCGACGCGCTGTTTCAAACAGGACATGTTCACGCCCGCCGGCTACCGCTCTCGGCGCCTCTCGGACGTACTCACGCAAGGACAAACCGCGGCGCTGCGCAGCTGGGAAGCGAACGACGCTGCCGGTGACACGCTGCACACGCTGCGTATCCGTACTCTGGTGATGAGCGGCACGGCAGATACCGTCGTCGTACCGGACAATGCGGAGGCACTGCAGCGGCTCTTGCCGCATGCGGAACTGCTGATGGTGAATGATGGCGGGCACGCGATGATGTATCAGTTTCCGGTCGCGCTGGCGCGGGCGATCGATGCGTTTATCGGCCAGTAGGCCGGCGCGGCGTGCCGCGCGTGATAGCCGGTACGCGCGAGGCGTCGCCGCGCATCACGCCTTCGATGCATCGTTCAGCATCACGGTCCAGCCGAGGCCGCGCACGTTGCGGATCACCGTCAGCCCGAACTTCTTGCGCACCGAATGGATCAGCACGTCGACTGCGTTGCTTTCCACTTCCTTGCCCCAGCCGTACAACCGGTCTTCCAGCTGCTCGCGCGACAGGATCGTGCCGGGCCGCTCGAGGAACGCCAGCATCAACGCGAACTCGCGTGCCGACAGCACCGAGGTCACGCCGTTGCAACACAGCACGCGCTTGTCGAGATCGAGGTTCAGCGATTCGTCGCCAAGCCGCGACGATGCGTAACCCGCCTTGCGCCTGAGCACCGCGCGGATGCGCGCGAGCAGTTCGGGCACCTGGAACGGCTTCAGCATGTAATCGTCGGCGCCCAGATCGAGACCTTGCACACGCGCATCGAGATCGTCGCGCGCGGTCAGGATCACCACCGGCACCGGGTTGTTGTGCGACCGGCAGTTCTTCAGCAGCTCGATGCCGCTCATGCCGGGCAGCCCAAGATCCAGCAGCACGACTGTGTATTCGGCTGCTTCGATCGCCGCGCAGCCCGCGGTGCCGTCGCGCACCCAGTCGACGCTGTAGTCCGCATCCTGCAGCGCGCGCAACAGGCTCTGGCCGATCTGCAGATCGTCTTCAATCAGAAGTACTCGCATGATGTCGTGTCACAGCAACGAAAACGTTGTGTCGATTCGCGGCGCGAGGTCGGCATGAGCCAGCAGGTGGCTGCCGTTGCCAGGCCGTAGCCCGCCGGCGCGGGTGGCTGCGCCGGGTATCGGAATGATAGCCGACTCGCAAGCGCTCAGGACAGCTGCGCAGCATCGCGTGTGCGGTTGCGCGCACGACCGTCGCTGCGCGGCCGGGCGTTCGGTCCACGCGTCAATCATGCACAAAAAGCAGGCAAAAAAAGGCCGGCTGCGCCTGCAGCCGGCCGAAAGATCCTGGCCTACACCGATCGCCGAGCCAGAATCTGAGGGGCCGAATCCGGATCGGCGCGGGGGTCGCGCTTCGGAGGCCTGTCCTCGGGAGACGATTCGATACTAGCCCTGCGGAATTAGCGCTGAATGAGCAGCGCGAGCGATACGCTTCAAATGCAGCGTGCAGCAGGCTCGCTTACTCGACGCGCGGAAAGCCGATCGACGCGACAATGCCGGAATGCCCGTCGTCGCGATTCCTCAGCGATGCGCCGCCACCGTATTTGGCCGTGATCGCCTGAACGATCGACAGACCGAGTCCACTGCCCTCGATCTCGGTGTTAGCTCGGAAAAAGCGGTCGAATACACGCGGCAGCAGGTCGGGCGCGATGCCCGGACCGCTATCGATCACTTCGATCCACACCATCTGGTTGCGCAGCTCGGTGCGCAAATCGACCGTGCCGCCGTCGGGCGTATAGCGGATCGCATTGCTGACCAGGTTTCTCACCGCAATGCCGAGGTCCGCCTCGATCGCTTTCACATAGGCACTCGTCATTTCTTCCGCGCCGATGTCGATATTGCGTTTCATCGCGATCGGCAGCACTTCCGCGACGGCTGCGACCACCACCTCCGATACGTCGACGCGCGTCATCGCCTCACGCTGCAGCGACGCGTCGGCGCGCGCCAGACGCAGCAGCTGCGCGATCATCGCGCCACTGCGCGCGATGCCGCGGCGCAACTCCTGAAAGCGCTCCTGATTGCCCGGCACGATGTCGCGCTGCAGATTGTCGGCCTGCAATTGCAGTGCCGTGAGCGGCGTGCGCAATTCGTGCGCGGCATCGGAAATGAACTTGCGCTCGGATTCCATCGACTTCGCGAGCCGCTCGATCATCCGGTTGATCGAGTCGATGAACGGGCGCAATTCGATCGGCACGCCGGAGGTCGGCAAGGCCTGCAGATGCGCCGCATCGATCGCGCGCACCTGCGCGCCGAGCCGGTTCAGCTGCCTGAACGCGAAATGCACGACCACCATTACCGCCGCGCACACCAGCGGCACCAGAATCAGGATCGGCCACAGCGTGCCCACCGCGGATTCTTCGATCAGTTCGTGGCGCACCGACGAGCGCTGCGCGACCTGAATCACGCGCTCGAGGTCGCGCAGCGTATAGATGCGCCATTGCTCGCCGTTCACGGTCTGCGAGCTGAAACCAGACTGCGCGTCGCGCGGCAGCGGCAATGACGGTTCGGTGGAACGGAACGGATCGTCGCTATCGACGCGCCAGATCGTGATCACGATATCGCGCTCCGGTTGCGAACCGCGCTCGGCGATCGACGGCAGCGCATCGCCGAGGCCGCCGCGCATGCGGCTCGCGACCTGCTCGAGACGCAGATCGAGCAACGCGCTCAAGCCCGCTTTGGATAACTGATAAGAGCTGAGCCCTTGCACGACACCGACGATGCTGACCACGATGCACAGCGCGAGCACGAGTTGAGTTCTGAGGGATTTGATCATTGGCTACGCAGCGACAGAGTGACGTTGGAAAAGACGCCCAGGCCCATCGGCAACCCAGCAGCAGAACCGCCCGCGAAACGGCGCAAGCCGACGCAATGCGCGAGCTTGTTGCGCAAACGATTCTACTCTAGCGATGCAGCAAGATGCTCTTGCAGATGCGGCGTTCGACGGCGTCGACGGATGTGCTGGGAGAAGCGTCAAAGGCGAAGGGCGCGCAGCCTGTGCTGTGCGCCCTTGTAGAGGAGCGGCGCTGCCGATGCAGCGCCGGATGGCGGCCGCCATGCGGCTCAGTTGTGCAGGTAGATCGACTTCAGGCCGACGTTGTCGTTCGGATTGAACGGCGCACCCGACTGCGAGTGTCCGCCGGCCATGCCGCCTACGCCGCTGGTGTCGGCCGGCTGCATCTGATGCGTCTGCGCAGGCGCGGCTGGCTGGCTTTGCGCTGCGGCCGGAACATAGTCGACTTCTTCGTATTGCACCATTTGCACGTACTCGTCGTTGGGCGACGCGTTTTGCGCAGCGGCGGCTTGCGGCGCCGTTTGTGCAAAGCAGACAGCCGGTACGATCAGCGCGGCGGCAACAGCAACGGATTTGATCAGCGAGTTCATGGTAGTTCCCTCCAGGTAGTTTCGACGTTTCGTGGTTCAGGCGTTGTGTCTTCCCACGGAAACCATCGTAGCCAGAGAGAATTAGCGAAAAATGAGCGCCGCCGATTGCGCGTTAGCGCGTGCCGGCGAACACGAACACGTCGTCGCGATCGCGGCGCGGCAGCGCCACCAGCAGTTGCGCTTCGTCGAGCACGGCGCTGCCGGATAAGGTTGCGTTCGCATCGATACAGGGCGCCGCGCCGAAGGTCACCGAGACGTCGTACGCATTCAGGTCGCTACGCGGCGTCAAGGTGCCGCGAAACTCGCAGCCGCCGGCAATCGTGCCGGCCAGCAGGCCGCTCGCGGTGACCGTCAATTGCGCCGCGGCGGTGCCTTGCAGCGAACGCGCGTTACCGCTGTACAGGCCGATCGTCGCGGCCCGCGTCGATGCCTGTCCCAACATTTGCGCAGGGCTCGCGGTGAAGGTGGTGCGCTCCGCATCGCCGCCGGCAGCCACACTGCCGCTCACCGCCGGCGAGTGCGTGAAGTCGATCGCCACCTGGACCGGAGTCGCATCGCCCGGCGATGCGAAGCGATAGCGGGTACCCTGCACGCCGCTGAACTTGCCGGCGTCGGTCTGCGTGCCGTTGCGCACCACCACTACGTCGTCGATGGTGCGTTGCGCGCCCGCGGGTAGGTAGAACAGATAGGCGGTGCCGTCGTAAAACATCGCCAGCAGCAGATTTTGATGCGTGGACAACGAACCTTTATAGATGCCCGCGGACGCGGTCAGCACCGGTGTCGCCTGCGAAGCCGGCGGCAGGTTGCCGGTGCCGCAGCCCGCTAGCGTGACGGATAGAGCAAGACATGCGAGGGCCGTTTTCATCGTCGTGCGTGCCTTTTACGAGTGGAAGAAAGGGCAACTGCAACGCCAACTGCGGGGCAACAGCGATTGCGCAGCGGCGCATTCGCGCGGCTGCGCACTGCATCGGTCTTCGTCTTTCGGGTCGTGCAACGGCTAATGCGGCAAGCGCCGTCGATATGCGGCATGGATTGACACGCGGCAACCGCGAAAAGCGCGTGCCGGCCTCGCGCGCACCACATGAAGTGTGAAGCGTAATGGCGTAGTTGTCTTCAGGAATTTGCCCGGGCGGGCAGCGCGGCCTGCCCAGCGTCCCCGCAAGGTGCAGACAGCGGCCCCTCAAGGCCAGTAACGGTAGCCGTAGTAGCGGTAGTACCCGTGCGGATGGCCCCAGTACCCGCCTACGACCATCGGCGGCGCCGCATAGACGGGCGGCGGCCCGTAATAGACCGGCGGCGGCGGTGCATAAACCGGCACGGCGCCAACCGGCACGACCGGCACCACGGGTACGATCGGCGCGACCGGCGCAATGCCGACACCGACGAATACATGCGCCTGTGCGCAGCTGATAAGCCCGCCCGCGAGCGCGGCCCCGACGACGATCTGGCGAATCCCTTTCATGTTGTTCTCCTTGAACACTGATGCGCTGCGTGGTTCGCATCGTTCAAGGACATTCTGCTCGCCGACAATTAGAGAAAAATGAGCCGTTGCGCACGCAACGAGGCGGCGGCGCCAGGCACGGACGCGCCCGACGTTCGCGCGCGACGCTAGCGCCCAAGGCGCAAAACCGCCTCCTGCATCGGCCCGATCGATACCCTGACGATGCCGGCCAGCGGCGTATCCATTT
This sequence comes from Paraburkholderia sp., assembly GCA_035536055.1. Classification (GTDB taxonomy): domain Bacteria; phylum Pseudomonadota; class Gammaproteobacteria; order Burkholderiales; family Burkholderiaceae; genus Paraburkholderia. The sequence goes on from DATLOW010000095.1 coordinate 20,742, forward strand.
CGAGGATCAGGAAGATCGCCCCCGCCGACGAGATCGCGCACAGGAAGAACGCAACGATAATCGTCGCGTTGCGCGGCGCCAGAATGCCGAAGGTGCCGAAGATGATCGCCAGCCACAGCACCAGCACCACCAGCAGCGCGGCGGGAATCCCTACGCCGCGCTGCAGCAGCGCGCGTGAGCGCGTATTGAATACGTCATCGGTGATGTTCAGCGCGCGGGCTTGCAGTTGCCGCTGCACGTCGGTATGCGGCGTAAGCTGCGCCACCTGGTGCTGAAATCGCTCCATGTTGCCGATGATCTCCGCATTGTCGAGCCGCACGGTGCGCGCTTCCTGCGGCGAGCTGAGCAATTCGATCCATGCGCTGTAGCTTTCCTTCAGTTCGGCGCGCAGTAGCGCAGTTTGCGGGCCGTACTCCGCAAGCGCGAGATCGAGGCGCACGATATCGGCCGCGTTGTGCACGAAATCGTTGTTCACGGTGTCGAACGACGCCTTCGCCGACGAAATCAGCAGGCCCAGCACCAGCGCCGCGATGGTCGCAACCAGGCCCACCGCGAGCTTGATTGCGCTGCTGGACTCTTCGCTCAGGTGATGGTCGGGCAGCCTGCCGCGGATATACAGGCCCAATAGCGCACTGGCGAAAACTAACAGGAAGGCGGTCGACGCAACTAGCACGTGGCTCACTTTGCATGGTCTCCCGTTCAGGCGTGACAGGTGTCTTGCGGCGTGTGCGTGCGAAGCCAATGGTAGCGCGCCGCGGCGCTATTTGGCATGCAGTTGCAGCGACTCCAGCAGTTCCGCCACACCGAGCCAGACGATCTGTACGCCGATGCAAAACAGCACGAACGCGAGCAGCCGCATCACGACCTGCATGCCCACCGCGCCGAGCAGCTTCTCCAGATGCCCGGCAAAGCGCACGCAAACATAGATGCTCGCGCACAGGATCAGCAGTGCGATTGCCACACCCACTACGTGCACGGGCGACAGCCCGGCGCGCGGCGAGCCGGTGCCGAGTGCGATCGCCACGGCAATCGAACCGGGCCCAACGGTGATCGGCAGGGTCAGCGGATAGAACGCTTTCGCGCGCAACGATGCGGCATGCACGACGCCGGTTTCCTGCTGTGCGTCGGACCCGGTATCGTCCTCTGCCGGTGCCTGCAGCAGATTCCACCCCGCCACCGCCACCACGAGTCCGCCCGCTACGCGCAGCACCGGCATCGAGATGCCGAAGAACGACAGCACATAGGCGCCCACCGACAACGAGCCGAGCAGGATAAACAGACTGTTGATCGCGATGCGCAGCGCCAGCTCGCCACGTTCGGCGGGGCTCGCGTGCGGCACCATCGTCAGCGTGATGAAACCGGAGGCGGGTGGATTGATGATCGGGAAAAGGCCCGTGACAAGCAGAAGAATCGTTTTCGTCAGTTCATTCAACATAAGCTGACATCCTTCGACGTTCCGGGCCGGCGCAGTGCGCCTGCGCGTGCCGGTGCAAGTCAGTGAGTGTTGCCTTGCCGCGCTGCCGGCACGCGAGCCCGGCAGCGGAAGCACGGCGCTTTGTATGCAAGTCATTCATCGGACACGCTGCACTTTAGCATCGCGCTTCGGCGGAAGGCCACACGCGGCGCATACCGATGTGATGGCCGGCGGCCAACAACGTGCGCGCAAAGCGTCGCGGCCCAACCGACAACCCAACGCCCCCGGCGAGCGGATAGCACGTTGCCGGCCTTAGTCCTGCGTGCCGCGACACGATTGGCACGGACAATGCCTTGTTGGCAGCAACGCGCCAACCTGCATCGACAAGGCGCGGTGCAAGGAGACCGACATGAACTGCTTAGAAAGCCTATGGGCGCACGTGACGGCATCGGGTACGTCGATCCTCAGCAAGGCGAAGTACGGCGCCGAAACGACCGCAGCGATTCTCGTCATCGCCCTCGCAGGATTTCTGTTGCTGCCGAAGGCGATCAGCCTGTGTGGCGTGCTGTTCGATCCGGTCACCACCGTGCAGCCGATTCAGGTATCGGAAGCGCTGAGCAAACAGGGCTACTCCGAAGCCGCGCTGCAGCAGATGCTAATCGATGCGCTGGACGAGTTGCGGGCCGATGCCTCCGGCGTGACGCCGAAGGCCGACACGGAAAAGGTATTGTCCGAGTTCAAGATGCCCGACATCGAACTGCCCGGCACCGGCATGTCGCTTCGTCCGCTGCTCGAACTCGCACGCACGCTGCTCAAGCGCGATTCGACGGTGTATGGCAGCGTGGTCGATTCGGCATCCGGCTTTGCGGTGATGCTCACGCTGCGCGAGCCGGACGGCCGTACAGTCCCGCTGCACAGCGACAGCAAGACGGCACGCGACACGCTCGACAAGCTGGAGCGTGGAAGCAACACGCATCTGCAGGGCGTGGAAGCAGCCACGCTGAAGGAAGCGCTGCGCGAAGCCGCCGCGAAAATTCTTGAACATCAAAGTCCGCTGCTCTACGCGTCATACCTGACCGCGCTGGAACAGAAACACTGCCTTGAACGCGCAAGCGACTGCAACTTCACGCAGCCCCGCAACCTGTTCGCGCAGATCGCGGCAGGCGCGCATAGCGAGGGCTCGCATGAAAACGCCGCATGGGCCAAGCTCGCCTTATCGAAACTCGCCACCTATGAAGGCGACTACGACGGCACCGTCAGACTCGCCAGCGACATCGTCAAACTCAGCGACAAGTACCAGGAATGGAAAAAGGTGCGCCCGTGGGCGTACTACAACTGGGGCGTCGCACTGAACGATCTGGGCTGCTATCAGCAGGCGGCCGAAGTGCTGCGCCTGTCGGTTACCGAACGTACCGACAACGATCCGGCCGCTCACAATGCGCTGGCACGATCGTTCCTCGCGCTTGCCACAGTCGAAGCGCCTGCGATCGCCGAACGCCGCGTCAGCGGCGCGAGCAAACCCCGCAACAGCAGCAACCCGGGCGGCGGCGGCCTGGATCTGGTGATCATCCCGCCAGTTCTGCCGGCGTTGCTGCCGCAAGACCATCGCGACGCGGCCATTGTGGAACTCGATGCAGCGCTGGATGCCGACCCGGGGTATCAGGAAGCCTATGTGAACCTCGGCGACGCATTGCAACTGGACTCCGCCGATTCATCCGAGGCGACGGTGCAATCCGCTTTCGCAGCCGATGCAGTCGACGCGTATCGGCTTGCTGTGGACCTGAACGTCAATCAGGCCGATCGCGCGTATGAACGGCTGACCGCACTGCACGACCCCGAATCGATGAAAGTCGCACAGCGCATTGCGCAGAATCGTCCGCAATGCCAGAAGCACATGGCCCGCTCGCTGCTGGAATCGTGGGGCTGCAGCGACAAACAGATCGAGGCCGTGTCGGGGCACATACCGCCCGCGCCACACTCTGCCACGGGCGGCTTGCTGCACACTGCAGCCGGCGCGGCCGCTGAGCCCGCAGTGTGCAGCAAATATAATCGAAGCTTGCCGCAGCGCGCGCCTGTCCGACGTACCGCGACTACCGACGTCAAATGGACCGCATCGCAGCCGCAACATGTGCCGCCGTCGCCATCCGGCAGCTCGAGCGACGCCGACAACGGCAATCACGGCGCCTAGTGCGCACCTGCGGCAGCACCGCCCGCGCCGCCTTTCGCAGGCTTCGTCAGCCAGATCAGCGGAATGATCGCGATAAAAATCATCGCCGATAACCAGAAAATATCGTTCAGGCCGAGCATCGCGGCTTGCGCGTTCATCGACTGTTCGAAGAACGCGAGCGCCTGACTCGACCCGCCACCGAGTGCTGCATGTGCCGCATCGAGCGCACCGGTAAACGTCGGGTTGTTGACGCTGGTCTGTTCGGCGAGACGTGCGTGATGCAGGATCGTGCGGTCGTTCCAGCCGGTCGTTGCGAGCGAGGTGCCGACGCCGCCCGCGAAGATGCGCGCAAAGTTCGACAAGCCCGCGGCAGCCGGAATCCGTTCCGGCGCGAGGCCGGACAGAATGATCGCCGTCAGCGGCACGAAGAACAGCGCGGTCGGAATGCCCTGCAACAACGTGGGCAGCACCAGCGTCCACGCGTCGACGCCCGTCGTGTAGTTCGAGCGCATGAAAAACACCGCCGCGTAGCCGAGGAACGCCATCGTGGCCAGCACGCGTGCGTCCGACTTCGGCATGATCTTCGCCATCACCGGTGCCAGCACGACCGCGAAAATGCCGAGCGGTGCGGTAACGAGGCCCGCATCCACCGAGCGGTAGCCGAGGTAGCCCTGGATCCATTGCGGCAGGATCACCAGGTTCGAAAAGAACACCGCATAGGCCACCGAAATCGCGATCGTGCCGCCGCGAAAATTGCGCACCGCAAACAGCCGCAGGTCGACTACCGGGTTCTTTTCGGTCAGCTCCCAGATCAGGAAAAACACGAAGCTGATCGCCGCGACCACCGCCAGCACGCAGATCACCGGCGAATTGAACCAGTCGAGATCCTTGCCCTTGTCCAGCATGATCTGCAACGTGGCGACCCATGCGATCAGCGACAGCAGGCCGACCTTGTCGATACGCAGACGCCGCGTCGGCGTTTCGCGATCGCGATACAGCATCCACGTGACGGCCGCTGCGAACAGGCCGACTGGAATGTTGATATAGAAAATCCACGACCACGAATAGCTGTCCGTGATCCAGCCGCCGAGGGCCGGCCCGGCGATCGGGCCGACGGTCGCGGTCATCGCCCATAACGCAAGCGCGTGCGAGCTCTTTTCCTTCGGGTACGAAGCGAGCAGGATCGCCTGCGAAAGCGGCGTCAGTGGGCCGGCCACGACGCCTTGCAGCACGCGCGCGGCAAGCAGCACGACCAGGTTCGGCGCCATGCCGCACAGCCACGACGACACCACGAACAGCAGGATCGAGCCGACGAACAGGCGGATCTGCCCGACCCGCTGCGTGAGCCAGCCCGTCAGCGGAATCGAGATCGCGTTGGCCGCGGAAAACAGCGTGATCACCCACGTGCCCTCGTCGACCGATACGCCGAGGTTGCCGGAGATCGTTGGGATCGCCACGTTGGCGATCGACGAATCCAGCACGTTCATGAACGTTGCGAGTGCAACGGCAAGCGTCGCGAGCGCCAGCTTGCCGCCCGTGAGCGGCGGCGGGCTGGCAGGTTGGATCGGCTTGTTCATCGGAATTCCTGTTCGCGAATGTCAGGATAAATCTGACTTGTCAGATATTTAAGTAACAAAATTGCGGCTGCTTGGAGTGGAGGCAGCCGCGCGTGTGTCGAGCGTGTTCGTCAGCCGGCGCTGTGCGGTACGGTGTCGCGTTTGGCCAGCGAGCGCGGCTTCGCGGCTGCGCCCGCTGTGCTCTTCGTTGCGCTTTTCGCGGTGCCCGATGCTGTCGCCGCACGATCGCCTATGGTGTTCTCCGCGATGATCCGCGCGATTTCCGCATCGGCCTGCGCGCCATACGCGTTGAACACGTCCGTGCGATACGTCGTATTGAGTGCTGCGCCGAGCTGACGGCCGCTCGCGTCGCGAGTGTCGACCTCCACCTGCATCGACAGGCCGATGCGCAGCGGATGCGCGTCGAGCTCGCGCTGGTCGAGCTGGATACGCACCGGCAAACGCTGCACGATCTTGATCCAGTTGCCGGTGGCGTTCTGCGCGGGTAACACCGCGAACGCCGCACCCGTGCCCGCCGAAAAGCCGACTACGTGGCCGTGATATTTGACAGCGCTGCCATACACGTCGGCGGTGAGCTCGACCGGCTGGCCGATACGCATCTGCCGCAACTGGCTTTCCTTGTAATTCGCATCCACCCAGACGCCGTCGAGCGGCACGATCGCCATCAGCGGCGTGCCCGGCGCGACGCGTTGCCCGACCTGCACCGAGCGGCGCGCCACATAGCCGGTGACCGGCGCCGGCAGCGTGTTGCGTGCATAGGCAAGATACGCGTCGCGCACTTTCGACGCGGCCGCCTGCACGTTCGGATGCTGTGCGACGGTGGTGCGATCGGTCAGCGCCCGATTCGCCTGGGCCTGCTGGCGTGCGGCATCGAGCGCGGCCTGCGCGGCAGCCAGCGCATCGCGGGCATGCGCGATGTCTTCGGCGGACACGGCGCCGGTGCCGGCCACCGCCTGACGGCGCTGCAAGTCGGCCGATGCGCGCGCAAGGTCGGACTCGCGCTGCGCAACCGTCGCGTTGTAGAAGTCGTTGTTCACGTACAGCGTGCTGACTTGCCGCACGGTTTGCGCAAGCGTCGCCTCGGCGTTGCCGAGCGCGATCTTTGCGTCCGCTGCGTCGAGCGTCACGACCGGGTCGCCGGCCTTGACGATCTGCGTGTCGTCGGTGTTGACCGCAACCACGGTGCCGGTAACCTGCGGCGTCAACTGCACGAGATTGCCGCTGACGTAGGCGTCGTCGGTGGACTCGTGGTACCGCGCGTAACTCAGGTAGTACGCCGTGTAGGCGGCACTCGCGGCCACCACCGCGAGGCCCAGCAGCGCTAGCAGCAGCTTGCGTTTGCGTGGCTGCGGGTCGGCGGCGGCGTCGGCGGTTGCGCGTGTCTGCGGGGCTTTCGGTTCGACGGGCTTGTTGTTGTCCATTTCGCTCATTTCAATTCTCCGGGGCGATTCGCATGCAAGTCGGTGACGTTTCGGTTGATGTCGGGGGCGCGCTGCGTCAACGCGTCGCAAGCGATGCGGCCGGCGCGCTTGCGTTCGATGCGGCGGCATCTGGCGCCGGTGCCGTCGCGGGGTCCGTATAGCCGCCACCCAATGCGGCGGCCAGCGCAATCTGCTGGTCGCGCCGGTCCATCCGCAGATTCGCCACTGCCTGGTCGGCGGCTAGCGCGTTCATATCCGCGTTGAGCACCGTCAACTGATTCGTCAGCCCCGCCTTGTATTGCGTCAGCGCCAGCTCGTCGGCGCGCCGCGCCGCGGCTTGCGCGGTCAGCGCATCGGTCAGTTGACCGTCGGTTGCGCGAACATCGGCAAGCTGAGTCGCCACTTCGGAAAGCGCCGTGACGAGTGTCTGGTTGTACGCGCCGACCGCGTAGTCGAAGTCCGCATAGCGGCCCTTCAACTGTGCCCGCAGTGCACCCGCATCGAAGATCGGCAGATGAATCGCCGGGCCGGCCGACACGGTGCGGCTCGCCGCCGTCAGAAAGCGACCGAAGCCGAATGCGTCGAAACCGATCGCGGCACTCAGATTGATGTCCGGATAGAACTCGGCCTTTGCTTCTTTCACTTCATGCGTCAGCGCGTCGACACGCCAGCGTGCCGCGACGATATCGGGCCGGCGGCTCACCAGATCGGCGGGCAGATTGTCCGGCAGTTGCACGTCGTCGCCGATGCCGAGCGCCGGACGCGCCATCGCCAGCCCGCGGTCCGGGCCCGCGCCGAGCAGCGCGGCGAGCTGATAACGGGTAGTGACGATCGAGCCGTCGAGCGCCTTGACTGCCGCGCGACTCGTCGCGAGATTGCCCTGCGCGGTCTTGCGCTCGACTTCGGTATCGAGACCGGTGGCGATGCGGCCGGCCGTCAGGCGGTCGATCTGCTCGCGCTGCGCGACCTCCTGCTGCGCGATGTCGCGCAGCACGTAAAGCCGCGCCAGCTGGTTGTACGAGCGCGCGATCGCGGTGGTCAAGGTCAGCTTGACCATCTGCGCATCCGCTTCGCTCGCCTGCAGCTGAGACAGCGCGGCCTTCATCGTTTCGCGGTTTTTGCCCCACAGATCGAGGTCGTACGATGCGCTCAGCAAGCCCGTGTGTTCCGACTGCCAGGAGCCGGCATACGGCGGCGGCACCGACGCCGCGCCAGAAAGCTGCTGACGCGTGTACGAATAGGTGGCGTCGACGCGCGGCAGCGTGCCGGCTCTTGCGGTTTCGCTGTAAGCGGCGGCGCTCGCCACGCGCGCACGCGCCTGGTCGAGGGTCGGGCTGGCTTGCAGCGCCTCGGCAATCAATGCCTGCAGTTGCGCATCGCCAAACTGGCCGGCCCAATCCTGCGACGGCCAACGGCCGCCCTGCGCCGGAATGCTCTGCTGCGTCGCGTACTGCCCGGCTTGCGCCGGCTGCTGGTCGCTATGGATGCCGGCGTAGTTCACACAGGCGGACAGCACGGCCGCGCATATCACCGACACGCCTGCCTTCAACCCGCGCGCCGCGCCGCGTGCGACATTTGATTGACCGTTCATTGTTTGACCTGTCAGATAAATGGATAAAAAAACGGGCCTAGTCGTTCAGAAACTTGCGCAACAAGCGGCTCAGTTGGTCGAATTCCTCGGCAGAAAACCCGTGCAGACGCGCATTCAGCACGTCCGGCGCGATTTCGACAATGCGCGTTGCCGCGGCACGGCCTGCGTCGGTCAGCTGCAGATTCACCACCCGGCGATCGGCCGAGTCGCGCGAGCGCGTCAGCCAGCCGCGCGCTTCGAGCCGGTCGAGCATGCGTGTCATCAGCCCGGAGTCCACGCCGAGGTGACGCGCCAGACCAGCCGGCGTGGCCAGCATGCCGCGCGACAGCGCCATCATGATGCCGATGTGCTGGGCCTTTGCGTCGAGCTCCTTCAGCGCCGCGTCCATTTCCGCAGTCAGCAGATTGCGCGCCTTGTTCAACGCGAAGCCGACGCTTTCGACCATCTGGTAGTTCTCCGGCGTGTAGAACGACATCTCTGACTCCTCACTCGTTGCACGAACAATAGCTGACCTGTCAGATATCGTCAAGAAGAGTATTCCGATGCGCGAATGGATCTCGACGCAGGAAGCCGACGCGGCGGACAATCAGATGGGTTTCAGCGGAATGCGCGGGGGCGCCGACTCATTCGTCGACGAACTTGCGCAGCAGGCGGCGCAACTCGTCGAGTTCGGCCTTGGTGAATTTCTTCAGCCGCGCATTCAGCACGGCCGGCGCAATCTCGGGAATCTGCGCGGCCACCGCGCGGCCGCCGCTGGTCAGCGACAGATTGACCACACGACGATCCTCGGTGTCGCGCGAACGCACGATCAGCGCCTTGCTTTCGAGCTTGTCGAGCATGCGCGTCATCAGCCCGGTATCGACACCGAGCAGTTTCGACAGTTCGAACGGCGTGCTCGCCAGTTGCTGCTTCAGCGACAGCAGAATGCCCATCTGCTGCGACGAAATGCCGAGATCTTTCAGCGCGCCGTCCATCTCCATCGTGATCAGGTTGCGCGCCTTGTTCAGCGTGAAGCCGACACTTTCGGTCAGGTTGTAGTTGTCTTTCGTGTAATGCCGCATGCGAAATCTCCTGCACGACCGTGCGCGCTGACTGACGGATCAGATATTACCAAGGCCGTCGTGACTGCCGGGCGCGATGTGTGCCGGCGAGGCTCATTTGAGGCCGAGCCGTTTCGCCAGCCGGTTCAGATTGGCGCGATCCATGCCGAGCGCACGCGCGACCGCCGCCCAGTTGTTGTCGTTGCGTTCGAGCGCGTCGGCCACCAGGGTTCGTTCATATGCAGTCACCGCACTGCGGAAGTCGGTGCCGGTCGCTTCCGCGGCATGGCTGTCGCCGGCTTCGCCGGGGCGCGGCGCGGCTTCGAGGCTGGCCGGCGCGAGGCCGAGATCGAGCGCGGTCAGCGTCAGGATGCGCGGCCGATCGCGATGCCGCGCCAGCGCCTTGAACGCGCTGCGGCCGATCATGTGCTCCAGTTCGCGCACGTTGCCGGGCCACGGGTACGCAAGCAACGCGGCCTGCGCGTCGGTGGCGAGGCGGATGCTCAGCAGGCCGAGCCGCGCGCGGTTTTCTTCGAGGAAAAAGCCCGCCAGCAGCAGCACGTCGCGGCCACGCTCGCGCAGCGGCGGCACGCGCAGTGGATACACACTCAGCCGGTGATACAGATCGGCGCGAAAGCGCCCGACGCGCACTTCTTCGGCGAGATCGCGATTGGTCGCGGCGATCAGTCTTACGTCGACCTTGTGCTCGCTGTCCGAGCCGATGCGCTGCAACTGTCCGTTCTGCAGCACGCGCAGCAGCTTCGCCTGCACGCCGAGCGGCAGTTCGCCCACTTCGTCGAGCAGCAGCGTGCCGCCGTCGGCGAGCTCGAACTTGCCGCTGCGGTCCGACGAGGCGCCCGAAAACGCGCCGCGCACGTGGCCGAACAATTCGCTTTCAACCAGCGTATCGGGCAGCGCCGCACAGTTCAGGCTGATCAGCGCCTCTGCCGCGCGCGGCGATTGCATGTGGATCGCGTTGGCCACCAGTTCCTTGCCGACACCGGTTTCGCCGGTAATCAGCACCGTCAGTTCGCTTTGCGCGACCGTGCGAATTTCGTCCAGCAATTGACGGTGCGCCGTGCTGCTGCCGATCATTTCGCGGCTGCTCGGCCCGCTTGCACGCCGGTAAGCTTCCGCGCGCTGCCGCTCTTCTTCGGAGTGGCGCGCCAGTGTGTCGATGCGCTCAGCCACGCTGACAGTGGCTGCAGCCAGGCTGCCCAACGCCTGCAACGTGTCCATGTCAATATTCGCGAAGCGCGCCGGGTCGAGCGCATCGAGCGTCAACAGTCCCCACGGCCGTCCGCCGATGTACAGCGGACAGCCGAGACAATCGTGCACTTCGAGATTACCGCTCACGCCTTGCACCAGACCGTCATAGGGGTCCGGCATACCCGAATCGGCAGGGAAACGGGTGGGCTCGCGGCGCGCAAGCAGCGCAACGAAACGCGGGTGATCGTGCACGCGAAAGCGGCGGCCGAGCGTATCGCTCGACAGGCCGTCGATCGCGAGCGGCACCAGCGTGTCGTCGTCGAGGCGCAGCAGTGCGGCGGCGTCGGCGGGGAACAGCGTGCGCAGCGTCGTCAACAGACGGCGATAGCGTTCACGTTGCGGCAAGTCGTGCGACAGGTCCTCGACGAGCGGGATCAGTGCGTCCAGCACCGTCGACGCAGTCAGTTTGACTCCTGATGCAGTCTGTTCGACTCGGGTCATATTAACGACATGGTTTCGTAACTGCATGATTTTACGACAACTTAGAACTGGCCCAAGAAGTGCATAGTCAGGTGCATACCCGCTTGCGGGATTTCACCACTGTCACCAACGAGGAAGTCTCATGCTGTCAGCAGAACAACGCGCCATCATCAAAGCCACGGTCCCGCTGCTCGAAAGCGGCGGCGAAGCCTTGATCACCCACTTCTACAAGACGCTGCTTGCGGAAAATCCGCAGGTGCGGCCGCTCTTCAACCAGGCTCACCAGGCAAGCGGCGATCAGCCGCGCGCGCTGGCCAACGGCGTACTGATGTACGCGCGTCATATCGACCAGCTCGAGCAGTTGGGCGGGCTCGTCACGCAGATCGTCAACAAGCACGTCGCGCTGAACGTGCTGCCCGAGCATTATCCGATCGTCGGCGGCTGCCTGCTGCGCGCGATCCGCGAAGTGCTCGGGCCGGAGATCGCGACCGATGCGGTGATCGATGCATGGGGCGCAGCGTATGGGCAGCTTGCCGATCTGCTGATCGGAATCGAAGAAGGCGCCTATGCCGAGAAGGAACACGCGCAAGGCGGCTGGCGCGGCACGCGCGCGTTCAAGGTAGCGCGCAAGGTCAAGGAAAGCGACGAAATCACGTCGTTCTATCTGCAGCCGGCTGACGGCGGCTCGCTGTACGAGTTCAAGCCGGGCCAGTATCTCGGGCTGCGTCTGTCGATCGACGGCGAGGAAGTGCGCCGCAATTATTCGCTGTCGGCTGCGGCGAACGGCAAGGAGTATCGGATCAGCGTAAAGCGCGAGCCGAATGGCCGCGTGTCGAACTTCCTGCATGACCGCGTCAACGAAGGCGATACGCTCGACGTGTTCACGCCGTCCGGCGACTTCACGCTGCAAGCCAGCGACAAACCGCTCGTGCTGATCAGCGGCGGTGTCGGCATCACGCCGACGCTCGCGATGCTGCGCGCGGCGCTGCAAACGTCCCGGCCGGTGCACTTCATTCATGCGGCGCGCCATGGCGGTGTGCATGCGTTCCGTCAGTTCATCGACGAGCTTGCCGCGCAGCATCCGCAATTGAAGCGCTTCTACGTGTACGAGAAACCGCGCGCCGAAGATACCGCATTCGACGCCACCGGTTATCTCGACGAAGCGCGGCTGCGCGAATGGCTGCCGGCCTCGCGCGACGTCGATGTGTATTTCCTCGGGCCGAAGGCGTTTATGAAGGCCATCAAGCGCCATCTGACGGCATTGGGTGTGCCGGCTGCTCAAAGCCGTTACGAGTTTTTCGGTCCGGCTTCGGCGTTGGATTGATCGTCAGCGAGCGGCGACCTCGCTTTAACGAAGCAGGTCGTTGTGTGAAAGGAAGAGGCGTTACGCCTCTTCCATATCACCGGTCGTCATCGAAGATCGAAGACGGATGGCGGCACAGCGCGTCCACTTCGATCTCCATGTACGGAAACAGCGGCAGGCGGCTCAGCAGGTCGTGCAGTTGCGCGGGACTGTCTACGTCGAACACGCTGTAGTTTGCATAGAGGCCCGCAATACGCCACAGGTGGCGCCAGATCCCTTCTTTCTGCAGACGCTGTGCGAAGGCCTTCTCGTCTGCTTTCAATTGCTCGGCGCGTTCGGCCGGCATGTCGTGCGGAAACTTCACCGCCATCTTCACGTGGAATAGCATCGGGCGTGCTCCGGTATGTTTGTTCAGGCGGCCAGCGCACGCGCGCGCTGCACTTCGCTGCTCGGGATGTCGCTGCGCTCGCGCACCAGCACGAAATCGAAGTCGATCAGCGCGAACTGCCCCGTGATGTCGTAGGGTTTGCCGGCGGCGCCTTCTTGCTGCTTCAGCTGCGGCACCAGACCGTCGCGCGTCGCGAACGCGAAGTCGTCCCACAGGTACGGATCGCCTTCGATGTTGATCTGCGTGGTCAGCTTGCGAAAACCCGGCGCGGAGACGAAGAAGTGAATGTGCGCCGGCCGGTGCCCGTGCCGTCCCAACAGATCGAGCAGCTGCTGCGTCTTGCCGCCGGGCGGCACGCTGTAGCCCACCGGCACCACGCTGCGGAAACTGTAGCTACCTTGCGCGTCCGCGCAAATCGAGCCGCGCAGGTTGAAGGCGGGCTGCGATTTGTCGAAGTGCGAGTAGTTGCCCAGATGGTTCGCGTGCCATACCTCGACCAGCGCGCCCGGCACCGGCTTGCCGTCTTCGCCCAACACGCGGCCGCGCATTACCAGCGTCGTGCCCGGCTCGCTGCCATTGTCCAGACGCGCGTGCCCTTGCGATTCCGGTGCGCCCGCCACGTACAGCGGGCCTTCGATCGTGCGCGGCGTGCCGCCGTCGGCGCCGGCTTTCGCTTCGGCTTCGTCCAGACGCACGTCGAGGAAATGCTCGAAGCCGAGGCCCGCCGCCAGCAGACCCAGTTCGCCGCTCTGCCCTGCTTCGCCGAGATAGTTCAGCGCGGACCAGAATTCGTTTTCGTCGATCGCGATGAACAGGTCGCGCACGATGCGGTTCACGACCTGCTTCGTGCGGGCGTCGCCGGAATTGATCGCGCTAGCGTCGATTTTCTGCAGCAGCGCGTCGATGGCTTGCTTGTTCATGGGGTGTCTCCTTTCATGTATCCGTCACGGTGGGGGAATCGGTTGCGGCGCCGCTTTAGACGTGAGCTGCCACGCTTGCGCCGCGCTTTGTGTCGCGCCGCATGCGATCGAGCTTGTCGAGGTCGAGCTGTACGCCGAGACCGGGGCCGTGCGGCAGCGTCAGCGTGAAGTTTTCGTAGCGCAGCGGCTGCGTCAGAATTTCGTCGGTCAGCAGCAGCGGACCGAATAGCTCGGTGCCCCAGCGGAGTTCGCGGAATGTGCTGAACAGTTGCGCCGAGGCGATCGTGCCGAGAGCGCCTTCGAGCATCGTGCCGCCGTATAGCGCGATGCCCGATGCGAGCGCAATCGCCGCGACGTCGGCCGCGCCGCGCAAGCCGCCGGATTGTGCGATCTTCACCGCGAATACGTCGGCGGCGTTGTCGCTGGCGAGCGCGAACGCGTCCGCGGGGCCGTGCAGCGCTTCGTCGGCCATGATCGGCACGTGTGCGAGGCGCGTTAGCCGCGCGAGGCCGCGCCGGTCGTCGGCGCGTACCGGCTGCTCGACCAGCGAGACGCCCGCGTCGGCCAGCCGGCCGAGCGCCCAGATCGCGTCCGGCACGCTCCACGCCTGATTGACGTCGATGCGCACGTCGGCGCGCTCGCCGAGTTCTTTCTTGATGGCTGCAACGTGCGCGACGTCGTCGGCTACCGCGCGGCTGCCAATCTTCAGCTTGAAGATGCGGTGGCGCTTCATGTCGAGCATCTGCAGCGCTTCGTCGATGTCGCGCCGCGTGTCGCCGCTCGCGAGCGTCCACGCCACTTCGACCGAATCCGTTACGCGCCCCCCGCACAGTTCGGAAAGCGGCACGCCGAGACGCTGCGCGTGCGCATCGAACAGTGCGGTTTCCAGCGCGCATTTGGCGAAGCGATTGCCTTGATAAAGGCCGACGAGTTGCGCCATGGCGGCGTTCGGGCGCGTCGCATCCATGCCGCGCAGCGCTGGCGCAAAGTAGCTGTCGATATTTGTCTTGATGCTCTCGGGGCTCTCCTCGCCGTACGCGAGGCCGCCGATGGTCGTGCCTTCGCCCCAACCGACGATACCGTCCGAGCATCGAACCCGTACCAGCACCAGCGTCTGGCAGCGCATTGTCGCGACCGACAGGCGATGCGGCCGGATCGTCGGCACGTCGACCAGAATCGCCTCTACTTCCTCTATCCGTATGGAACTTTCGCTCATGCAACACTCCTGCTGTTGCGTCCCATACTAGGAGCGGCGCGGGGTGCGCGTCCAACACTGTTTAGGTGCGGTTTTGATACCTGACAGGTATGGACAACGCCCCGTGCCGTGCGGCTACTTTCGTGCGGCCCGCGGTACGAACAGATCGCAGCACACGCACAGCACGAACGCGACGGCGCCGAGCGCGAACAGCACGCGATGGTTGCCGCCGCTCGCATTGAACACCGACGAATACGCGTAACCCGCGATCGCCTGGCATGCGGCAAACAGGATCGTCGCGCGGCTCCACGCGAGGTTTTGGCGTGCGTGATTGCCGGGTATCACCTCGTGCACGCGCGCCAGCATCAACGGCACGATGCC
The DNA here is from genome assembly GCA_035536055.1 of Paraburkholderia sp. Classification (GTDB taxonomy): domain Bacteria; phylum Pseudomonadota; class Gammaproteobacteria; order Burkholderiales; family Burkholderiaceae; genus Paraburkholderia. The sequence continues at coordinate 35,828 of DATLOW010000095.1, forward strand.
CGGCGGGAAGCTGCCGATCAGCACGGCCAGCGCACCGATCGCGAGGCGGCTGTGCGACATCGCCAGCAGCGCGGCAAGCACCGCCTGCGCCAGCATCACGATGCGGATGCTCACCGCGCCGCCCAGCCGGTCGGCTAGCGCGCCGTACACCGGCGGGCCGGCAATCGCGCCGACACCGTACAGAACCCAGCACAGCGCACCCAGATGCGCGCCGGCATGCAGGCCCCGGGCGATGAAGTCGACCAGAAAAACCATCGTCGGCACGACGCCGAACGCCATCACTGCGTATTGCACGTAAAGCAGCCGCACCACGGCGGGGGCCGGCTCGCTGGCGGTCGCGGGCGGTGTCTGCGCCGCCGCCGCGTGCGCCGCCGACGACGGCCACAGCGACCACGTCGCCGCGGTCAGCACTGCGGACAGCACGCCGAGGCCAAGCCAGGTCTCGCGCAAGCCGATGTTGAGCAGCAACGGAACGATCGTGCCGGACGCCGCAATACCGAGCCCCAAACCGAGAAACAACGCCCCGCTGACCAAGCCCTTGCGCTCGCCGGGCACGTGCGGCATCACGGTCGCCGCGACCAGCACCATCACCGCGCCGCCGGCGATGCCCGACAACAGCCGCCACACGAAAAACCACGCGACCGACAACGGATAGCCGCACGCGAAGAAGGCTGCCGTCACGATCACCATCATGAGGCGCAGCGTATGTGCATTGCTCAGATGGCGCGCCAGCGGACGGCCGATCAGCGCGCCGATCAGATAGCCCATCAGATTCGCGGCGCCGAGGTAGACCGCGTCGGACGTGGCGAACCAGTGCGCCTGAATCAGCGAAGGCAATAGCGGCGTGTACGCGAAGCGGGCAAGACCGATGCTCGCCAGGCTCGCGCATAAGCCGGCGAAGATGTACCGCCACGCGGATGGACGCTGCGCGCCGAGCGAACCAGCGCCGGGGAGTTGGGGTGTCATGAGTCCGAGTTCCAGGGGTTCGCGCGAGGCGCGACACGGTTGTGCGGGAGATGGCGAGGGCTGTCGCCATCTTTGACTTCACTGTCAATGTTCGGCGATTCTAGTCATTGATGTCAAATATGGCAAGCACTGGTGGATCCGCACACCTTGCTCGCCGCCGGCTTCCTGGAAACGGTATGAAGCAAATCGGCGAGCCGAAAAACGAAACGGGCGCATGCTTTCGGCATGCGCCCGCTTTTCCACGACGGATATCAGATCGAACCGGCAGTACCCGTCAGGCCGAACCGGTGCCACGCTCGCGGCGCCGGCCTGCCGCGCGCGAATCGAGCCATTTGACCACTGCCGGCCCGAACGTACGCGGCGCCTTGGCCGCCATGCGCCCGGCGAGGTCCTCTAGCGTCTGCGAGGCCAGCGCCTCGCGCATACGCTTTTCCGCCTGCTGCATCACGCTGTGAATCGCGCACACGCCGCTCGTGGCCCAGGTCGGCGCCGTATCGCCGAACACCGCGCAGCGCTCGCGCACTTCGCGGCATTCGAACAACGGCTTGTCGCCGTCGATGGCCAGCACCACGTCGAGCACCGAAATCTGCTGCGCTGGCCGGGCCAGCGCGAAACCGCCTTTCGCGCCTTCGGTGGCGATCACGAGGCCGGCCTTGTGCAGCTTCGTGAACAGCTTGGCCAGATATTCAGCCGGCACGCCCTGCAGTTCGGCCAGGTCGCGTACGCTGGCTTCCGGTACGCCCGGCGCGGGTTCTGTCAGGTACAGCAGGCAATGCAAGCCGTACTCGACGCCTGTACTGATATGAGGCACTATTCCTCACTCCGACTTGATGTATCGGAGTAAGGCTACCGGCATTCCGGCCCGCGCGCAATATGGCAGGTTTGCGTCACGTGCGCCGGGCCGCGCGCATAAACACGATATAGATCGCCGCCCCGGCCACGGCGCCGATCAGCCAGCCGAAATTGTTTTCCGGCAGCACGTGCAGCAATTGCGAGCAGATTTCCCAGCCAATCGAGATGCAGCCGGACAGCACCAGCGCCGCCACGCCGACCTTGTTCCAGCCGCCGTCGTAGTAAAAGCGCCCGTTCGGCGACATCGTGTAGAGCGCCGCGGTCTGCACCTGCTGTTTCTTCACCAGATAGAAATCCGCCATCATCACGCCGTACAGCGGTGCCAGCACCGCACCGAATACGCTGACGAAAATCGTGATCGCCTTCGGGCTGTCGACGAAAATCCATGGGCACACCAGCACGGCCAGAATCGACGCAATCAGCCCGCCGCGTTTGAAATTCACATGCTTCGGGAACAGATTCGCGATGTCGTAGGCCGGCGACACGAAATTGGCGACGATATTGATGCCCATTGTCGCCACGATAAAGGTCAGGCTGCCGATCACGACGGCAATCTTGTTGTCGATGTGCGCGACGATTTCCACCGGATCCATGATCATGCGGCCGAACACGGTCGCGCTACCGGACGTGACGATCACCGTGATGATCGCAAAGACGATGAAATTGACCGGCAAGCCGAGGAAGTTGCCGACCTTCATTTGCTGTTCGCTTTTCGCAAAGCGCGAGAAATCGCCGAAATTCAGCAACAGCGCGGCAAAGTAGCTGACCACCAGCAGAATCGCGTTACCCATCGCCGCGAACTGCTCGTTGCCGGTCAGATGCTGGCCGCCGAGTGTCAGGCTCAGGCTGCCGAGGCCCGCCTGCGACAGAATCCACGCCATCAGCACGAACATCACCACGTACACGGCCGGCCCGCAGAAATCGATGAATTTGCGGATCGTCTCCATGCCGCGCTGGAAAATGATCAGCTGGAAAATCCACATAAACAGAAAGCTGATCCAGCCGAGGGCGGTGAGCTGCAGAAAACTCGACTGCGTCAGCGCGACCGAAGACGGAAAGAACAGCAGGATCAGCGTCGCCACCGCCTTCGACGCGAAGTAGGTCTGCACGCCATACCAGACGATGCCGACCACCCCGCGAATCACCGCCGCGAGGTTGGCGCCCATCACGCCCATGCTGACGCGCGCCATCACCGGAAACGGAATGCCGTGCACGTAGCTGGGTTTGCCGACCCAGTTCATCAGCACATAGACCACCAGAATGCCGACGGTCAGCGCGAGCAGCACCTGCCAGCCCGAGATGCCGAGCAGAAACAGGCTCGCGGCGAACGTGTAGCCGCCCACGCTGTGCACGTCGGACATCCACATCGCGAAGATGCTGTAGCCGGTCCACGTGCGCCGGTCGTGTGGCACCGGCGCGAGGTCGTGATTATGCAGACGCTCGTCGGCGGGCAACGCGGCGTCGCCGGGAGCGTGCTGGGCATCGCTGTCGAAAAGCGGCGAAGTGGACATGGCTTCCCCCCTCAAGGGTTAACGACCGGTTATCTGCGCGAGAGACACTCGGTATTGCGTATGGCCATGGCGCGGTCCGCTATCAGAGGAAGTGCGGAGGTGGGATCGCGTCGGGACTGCGGGTTGTTGTCTTTTTTGGTTCCAATATCGATTGTTCAGGTAATGCGAGGACGTTGTCTAGTTGTCAAAAACACGGGGGCGCGACGACGCCGCGCCTGTGGACGTTGCCACAGGGGCATACCACGGGCGGCGTTTTCGCGACGCCTTCGAGCGAATCTGAAGGTTTATAAGACTATCCAGGCACCAGACCACGTGACGCGTGATCGCCCTGGCACCTAAGACCGTGGCTCGCTCGCCACATCCTGCTGCGGCGCCACCCTCGCATCCGCCTCCCGCATCTTCTCAAGCGTCTTCGGCCCGAGCCTGAGCGCGACGCCGATCATCAACGCATCGACGATACAAAGATGCACGAGCCGCGCCACACCCGGCGTATGCGGCTCCACCGCAGTCGGCGCGCGCAGCAGCAACGGAATATCGACCAGCCACGCAAGCCGCGAGCCGACATTGGTCAACGCAATCGTCGTCGCGCCACGTTCTTTGGCAATCTGAATGCTTTCGTTCACTTCGACGCTGCGTCCCGAATGCGAGATCGCAAACGCAACGTCGCCCGGTTCCAGCAAACCCGCGTACAGGCGCTGCAAATGACCATCGGTAAACGCGCTCGCCGCAACATCGAGCCGCAACAGCCGCAGCGCGGCATCCTGCGCGACCAGCCCCGAACCCGTGCCGACACCAAAGCAAAACACCCGTCGCGCGCTCGACAACGCGGCCAGCGCCGCCTCCACCGCGACCGGATCGAGCGCGCTGCGCGCATTTGAAATGCCGTCGATCGCCGCTTCGCCGACCTTGTCGAATACCGTCTGAATATCGTCGTTCTTCGCCACTGCCTGCGACGCGTACGGCATCCCGCCGGCCACGCTCTGCGCGAGCCGCATCTTGAAGTCGCGCAGCCCGTGCGCGCCCACCGCGCGGCAAAAGCGCGTCACTGAAGGCTCCGATACATCGGCGCGCTGCGCGATCTCCGTGATGCTCGCGCGCATCGCGAAATCGACGTCGGCGAGCACCATATCGGCGACCTTGCGTTCGGCAGGCCGCAGCGTCGGCAGCGCGTCGCGGATGTGTGGAATCAGGTTCGCTGCGGACACCCGGTCATTCCTCTTGCGTTCAAGGTTCGCACTGCAGGTTGTTGCGTTTGTGCCGCGAGCCACGCGGCGCTGCACGCATGAAGCGGCACACCGCACGCGGCACACGGCATGACATCGTTCTCAACTGAGCCGTTCGCCGCTCTTCGTGTCGAACAGATGCACATGCCCCGCCGGCAAGCGCAGCGACACACGCTGGCCCGGCGCGAGTGCCGCGCGCTGCCGCGTCGTCACGCACCACGGGCTGCCGCCGATCTTGCCGTACAGATGCGTTTCCGCACCGGTCGGCTCGGTTACTTCGATATCCATCGGGATGCCGCTTTGCCCCGGTGTGTTGTCGAGCTCGATGTGCTCGGGCCGCACGCCGAGCGTCACCTTCGCGCCCGGTTGTGCTGCGGCTTGCGCCAGCGGAATGCGCAGCCCGTCGCCAAGCAGCAACACAAGGCCGCCATCGCCGGCCACCACCTCGCCTTCGGCGAAATTCATCGAAGGCGAGCCGAGAAAACTCGCGACGAACAGATTGCCCGGCCGGTCGTACAGATCGAGCGGCCGCCCGATCTGCTCGATACGCCCCGCATTCATCACGACGATGCGGTCAGCCATCGTCATCGCTTCGATCTGGTCGTGCGTCACGTAGATCACGGTGTTTTTCAGGCGCTGGTGCAGCGCCTTGATCTCGGTGCGCATCTGCACGCGCAGTTTGGCGTCGAGGTTCGACAGCGGTTCGTCGAACAGGAACAGCGCCGGTTCGCGCACCACGGCACGGCCCATCGCGACGCGCTGGCGCTGTCCGCCGGACAGCGCGCGCGGCAAACGGTCCAGATAGCTGCTCAGATTGAGCATCTTCGCCGCAGCCTCGATGCGCGGCTTGAAGTGGGTCGCCGACTCCTTGCGGATGCGCGGCCCGAACGCGATGTTGTCGTACACCGACAGATGCGGATACAGCGCGTAGCTCTGAAACACCATCGACACATTGCGTTGCTGCGGCGCCAGCCCGTTCGCGCGCGTACCGCCGATCAGCAGGTCGCCGCCGCTGATTTCCTCCAGCCCGGCGACCATCCGCATCAGCGTGCTCTTGCCGCAGCCCGACGGGCCGACCAGCACGACGAACTCGCCATCTTCGATATGCAAGTCGATGCCGTGCACCACCTGCGTATCGCCGTAGCGCTTGTAGATGCCGCTTAGTTGCACTGCTGCCATGCTGTCCTCATCCCTGGTTCGGTGCCTGTCGTGTGTGTCCGGTGCCGCGGTTTCATGCGCCACGCGGGTTATGTGAGTACCCGCTTTGTGGCGTCACGGCGGTGTTGCTTCGTTGCCTTATCGCGCCGCTATCGAGCAGCAGCCGCGCATTACAGCGATTCCAGCGTCAATTCTTCAGCCATCAGCCGGTTGCCCGCCATCAGGCCGCCGTCCACCGGCAGCGTCACACCGGTGATCACGCGCGCCTGCGGCGATGCGAGGAATAGCACGGCGTCGGCGATATCGTCCGGCGTCGCGAAGTCGCGCAACGGGTACCACTTCTTCAGATTTTCGAAAACCTGCGGATTCTTATCGACGCGCGCCTGCCACGCCTGCGTCTTCACAGTGCCCGGGCACACGATGTTCGCGCGGATGCCGTAGCGGCCCAGTTCGATCGCCAGCGACTTCGTGTAGCTGATCAGCCCCGCCTTTGCCGCGCTGTACGCCGGGTGGCCGAGCGCGGCCATACCGTTCACCGAACCGATCAGCACCAGCGCGCCTTGCTGCCGCGCGATCATCGATTCGCGCACCGCTTCGACCGTGTGGTACGTGCCATTCAGGTTCAGATTCACGTCGCGCTGCCAGCTGGCCGGGTCGGTTTTCGCCAGCGTCAGCCCTTCGGCCGCTCCGGCGTTCGCCACCAGCACGTCGACCGGGCCGTGCGCCGCGGCCGCCTGCGCGACCAGACCGCGCACCGCCACGGCATCGTTCAGATCCGCCGCGAGCGGCACGACCTGCGCCGCGCCAAGACGGTCGGCCAGTTGCGCCAGCGCCGCCCCATCACGGTCGAGCGCAAACACCGTGTCGCCCGCCTCGACGAAACGCCTGCTCAGTACGCTGCCGATTCCGCCGCACGCACCCGTTACCAGCACCACCCGTTTCATGTCCTGTCCTCACCGTTCGGGCCAGCCGTGGTCCGGTTTGATGCCCGATAGATATTCTGTAAATTTCCAACATGTGAGACATCGACCGCTGCCGCAAGCCATATCCGCCGACTTGCCCGCGAATTCGCTGCGCCCGTCCGCGTCGCAACAAAAAGCCCATCGTTACAGGATGTTATGCAAAAGCTACGACAGTGAAAAATACTCGGCAACCCTACGTGACAAGCTTTTTTTCGTCCTGTAGGATTTTTTCAAACAATTTAACCCAAGCGGCCGGCGACGGCAGCAGACCACTCCAGGAGAGACGAAATGTCGTTGCATGCACGTGCTTCCCTCACGCTCGGCAAGCTAGCCGTAGCGCTTGCGTTCGCCGGTGTCGCCATCGCGGCGCACGCCGACACGGTGCGCGTCACCGTCGCGCACTACAGCGATCAAACGGCACCGTACTTCGAGAAAATGGCCCGTCAGTTCGAGAAGGCCAACCCGGGCACGACCATCAAGATCGAAGACGTGAACTGGGACACGCTGCAACAGAAGCTGCAAACGGACATCTCGGGCAACGCCAATGCGGACCTCGCGATCGTCGGCACGCGCTGGCTGCTCGACTTCGTGAAGGACGGCGTGGCCGAGCCGCTCGACGGCTATATGGACGCGAACTTCAAGAACCGCTTTATCGGCCCGTTCCTCGCGCCCGGCCAGATCGACGGCAAGACCTACGGCCTGCCGATCGCCGCATCGGCGCGCGCGCTGTACTACAACAAGGATCTGCTGGCGAGCGTCGGCTATCCGAACGGTCCGAAGACGTGGAACGACGTGATCGAAGCGTCGAAGAAGCTGAAGGCCAAGGGCGTCGCCGGCTTCGGCCTGCAGGGCAAGGAAATCGAAACCGACGTCTACTATTACTACGCGCTGTGGTCGAACGGCGGCGACGTGCTGAACAAGTCCGGCAAGGCCGCCTTCGATTCGCCGGAAGGCATCAAGGCCGCGACGCTGTACAAGACGCTGATCGACGACGGTCTGACGCAGCCCGGCGTGACCGGCTACAGCCGTGAAGACGTGCAGAACCTGTTCAAGCAGGGCCGCGTCGCGATGGTGATCTCCGCGCCGTTCCTCGCCAAGCAGATCAAGAAAGAAGCGCCGAACCTGAAGTACGGTATCGATCCGGTGCCGGTCGGCACCAAGGAAGCGACTTACGCGGTCACCGATTCGATCGTGATGTTCAAGAACTCGAAGGTGAAGAAGGACGCGTGGAAATTCCTCGACTATCTGTTCACGAAGGAACCGCGCGTCGAGTTCACCAGCACCGAAGGCTTCCTGCCGACCACCAAGGCTGAAGCGGCCGACCCGGCGTTCAACGATCCGGACACCAAGGCGTTTATCGCGCTGCTGCCGCACGCGCACTTCGCGCCGACCGTGACCGGTTGGGAAGACACCGCGAAGGCCGTGACCAACGCAATGCAGGCGGTGTATCTCGGCAAGGCAAAGCCGGCCGACGCGCTGAAGCAGGCCGCCGGCGAAGCCAACAAGTCGCTCGGCCAGTAAGCACGGGTTGTCGACTCCCCATGACGCCGAGCATCTGCCAGCAGCTGAGCGGCGGCGTCGACCTCGACGGACAGGTGCCGCCGCCCCCCGGCGGCACGCGCATTGCCGGCTTCGGCCCGTCGAGCCCTTCCGGTCCGCCCAGCCCTGACCGGCCCGGCGGCCGGCGTCTTTTCTGATCGAGCACGCATGAGCCGTTCCGCTTCCGCCACCGCTGTCCGTCCTGCCGCCTCGGGTTCCGCGCTGCCGCGCATGACCACGCCGTGGCTGCTGATCGCGCCGAGCCTGATCCTTGCGCTCTTTATCATCAGCTATCCGATCTTCAACATCGTGTATCAGTCGATGCACGACGTGTCGCGTTTCGGCGCGATACGCGGCTTCAACGGCCTGGAGAATTTCTATAGCGTGTTCTCCGACCCGGTGTTTCTCGACGCGACCCGCCGCACGCTGGTGTGGACCGCGTGTGTGGTCGGCGGCACGGTGCTGATTTCGGTGCCGGTTGCGCTGGTGCTGAATCAGGACTTTCACGGGCGCGGCATCGCGCGCACGATCGTGATGCTGCCGTGGTCCGTTTCGCTGACGATGACCGCCGTCGTATGGCGCTGGGCCTTCAACGACGACTACGGCATGGTCAACGTCACGCTGCAGCGGCTCGGGCTGATCGGCGGGCCGATTCACTGGCTCGCAACGCCGGAGCTGGCGTTTCCGGTGGAAATCGCGGTCGGCATTCTGGTGTCGATTCCATTTACCGTGACGATTTTTCTCGGCGGATTGTCGTCGGTGCCCGGCGATATCTACGAAGCCGCGCGCATCGACGGCGCGAGTTCGTGGCAGCAGTTCCGCCAGCTGACGCTGCCGCTGCTGCGGCCGTTCATCAACATGGCGATCCTGCTGAACGTGATCTACGTGTTCAACTCGTTCCCGATCATCTGGGTGATGACACAAGGCGGCCCCGACAACGGCACGCATATTCTCGTCACCTATCTGTACGAACTCGGCTTCCGGCTCGGCCGGCCCGGTCAGGCCGCCGCCGTTTCGCTGGTCATGCTGGTGATGCTGTTCGTGTTCTCGATGCTTTACTTGCGCATGCAACCGTCGAAAGAAGGAGACGCCGCATGAACGCTAAAATGAAACGCACCGTGTGGTGTTGGATCGCGCTGGCGCCGCTGGTCGTGATCGTGCTGTTTCCGTTTGCGGTGATGCTGTTCACGGCGTTGAAGCCTTCGCAGGAAGTGTTCATCTATCCCGCGCGCTGGTTGCCGGTCACGTGGCGCTGGCAGAATTTCGTCGATATGTGGAGCGCCGCGAATTTCGGCGTCGCGTTGCGCAACAGCTGCGTGATCAGTCTGCTGTCCACGCTGCTGGCACTGGCCGTCAGTCTGCCGGCTGCTTATGCGCTGGCGCGCTTTCCGTTTCGCGGCCGCGGCGCGTACCGGCAGTTTCTGCTCGTCACGCAGATGCTGTCGCCGATTCTGCTGGTGGTCGGCCTGTTCCGCCTCGCCGCAATGATTCCGTACGGCGACGGCAACCTGGTCGATTCGAAGATCGGCGTGATCGTGTCGTATGCGGCGTTCAATATCGCGTTCGCGGTGTGGATGCTGTCGTCGTATTTCCAGACGGTGCCGCGCGACCTCGAAGAATCCGCATGGCTCGAAGGCTGCAGCCGTACACGCGCGGTGTTCAAGGTGTTTCTGCCGCTCGCGGTGCCCGCCATCGTCGTGACCGCGATCTTCACGTTCATCAATGCGTGGAACGAGTTCGCCGTGGTCTATACGCTGATCCGCTCGCCGGAGAACAAGACGCTGACCGTGCAGGTCACCGATATGGTCGCGGGCAAGTATGTCGTCGAATGGCATCTGGTGATGGCCGCGACCTTGTGCGCGACGCTGCCGGTTTCGGTGGTGTTCGCGTGGCTGCAGCGGTATCTCGTGAAGGGGCTGGCGCTCGGGGCGGTGAAATAAGCGCGTTGCCGCGTGTCCGCCGTGGCAGCGCAAGCGCCGCGGCGGAGGATCTTCCGCTCAAACTGGTCACCACGAAATACCGAAAATTGGTCATTTTGCGTGACCAATTTTGCGCCTAATCTTCATCTGTCGCGCAACTGGATGCGCAATCAAACAGAGGAAGAAACACCATGGAACGTCTCGACTTTTACAAGGCCAACCCGCACGCAATCAAAGCCATGCTCGCGCTCGAAGAGCGCATCGGCAAGAGCGGGCTCGAAAAATCGCTGACCCATCTGGTGCGCCTGCGCGCATCGCAGATCAACGGCTGCGCATTTTGCGTCGACATGCATACGACCGAAGCGCGCCGCGACGGCGAAACCGAGCGCCGGCTCGCCACCGTCGTGGTATGGCGCGAGACGCCGTTCTTCACCGACCGCGAGCGCGCCGCGTTCGAATGGACCGAAGCGCTGACGCTGGTGTCGCAGGAACACGTGCCGGATGCCGTGTGGGAAGCCGTGAAGCCGCACTTCAGCGAAGCGGAACTGGTGGACCTGACGCTGCTCATTTCGGCGATCAACGCATGGAACCGTTTCGCGATCGGTTTCCGCAAGCTGCCGGCCTGACGCCCGCGCGGCAAGCTCGAACACAGCGGAACAAGCAGGCTTCGGCCTGCTTGTTTCGTTTGGCGCGCGCATTCATTGGCGGTTAAGACAATGCGAATCTGCGCCGGGTGCGTGCGAACGCCATGCCTTGCGTGCGACACGCCGCGGTGCGACGCTTACGCTTCGAATTTGCGAACACGCCATCAAAAGGAGAACCGCAGAATGGAGGGGTCTTTCATCGAAGTCGCCGCGCACGACGGCGGCCGCTTCAACGCTTATATCGCGCGCCCGGTGCAGGGATCGGGCCCGGGCCTCGTGCTGCTGCAGGAAATTTTCGGCATCAACGACTCTATGAAGTCGATGGCCGACCGCTTTGCCGAAGAAGGCTACGTGGTGCTGGTGCCGGATCTGTTCTGGCGCATCAAGCCCGGCATCGTGCTCGGCTATCAAGGCGACGACCTGAAGCAGGCCTACGACTGCTATAGCCAATTCGATGCCGAGCGCGCGGTCGACGATATCGCCGCGACGCTGGCCGCGCTGCGCGCGCTTCCGGAGCACAAAGGCAAGGTCGGCACCGTCGGCTACTGTCTGGGCGGCAAGCTTGCGTACCTCGCCGCAACGCGCACCGACGTCGATTGCGCGGTCAGCTACTACGGCGTCGGCATCGACGCGCATCTGGACGAAGCGGCAAACCTGCGTTGTCCGCTGATGCTGCACTATGCAGAAAACGACCCGGCCTGCGACGCCGATGCGCGCGCCCGAATCGGCGCGGCATTAGCGAAGCGCCCGCACGTCGATCAGTACGTGTACGCGGGCTGCGACCATGCATTCGCATCGCCCGGCCGCGCGCATTACGACAAACCGGCCGCGATGATGGCGTATTCGCGCACGCTAGCGCTGCTGCGCCGCGTGCTCGGCCCGGTGTACGACCTGAATGCGCTGTGGGAACAGCACTGCTATTTCGAGTTCGCGACGCGCGACGTCGAAGCGGTCATGCCGACGATGGTCGCGCAGCCCTACGTCAACCATGTGCCGACGATGACGGGCGGCGTCGGTCATGACAAGCTCAAGCACTTCTACACGCATCACTTCGTGCACTCGAATCCAGCCGATACCAGGCTGATTCCGATCTCACGCACAATCGGTTCGGACCGCGTCGTCGACGAATTCATCTTTGCGTGCACGCATTCGTGCGAGATCGACTGGCTGCTGCCTGGCGTCGCACCGACCGGTAAATACTTCGAGGTGCCGATGCTCGCGGTCGTGTGCTTCCGCGGCGACAAGCTGTACAACGAGCATATTTACTGGGACCAGGCCTCGGTGCTCGCGCAAGTGGGGCTGATCGATCCGAAAGGTCTGCCGGTAGCCGGTATCGAAAGCGCGCGCAAACTGCTCGACGAAAGCCTGCCTTCGAACGAATTGATGGGCGCGAAGTGGCGAGGTGGAACGCGCGGCTCGAATCAAGGTTGAAGTGCGCATGGGGCCGGTACTAGACTGTCTGCTTTCGATCGCCTGACCGGCCACACGGAGAGCATCGCATGACCCACAACATCGAAGGACGCGCACGTTGGCTCGCGCTGATCGTGCTCTGTCTCGGCGTGCTGATGATCGTCCTCGACACGACTATCGTGAACGTCGCGCTGCCGTCGATCGCGGCGGATCTCGGCTTTTCCGAAACGTCGCTGGTGTGGGTCGTGAACGCCTACATGCTGACCTTCGGCGGCTTTCTGTTGCTCGGCGGGCGGCTCGGCGATCTGTACGGGCACCGCAAGCTGTTTCTGGCGGGCATTACGCTGTTCACGCTCGCATCGCTTGCCTGCGGTCTGGCGAACTCGCAGGTGCTGCTGGTATGCGCGCGGGCGATTCAAGGCCTCGGCGGCGCGGTCGTATCGGCCGTTTCGCTGTCGCTGATCATGAATCTGTTCTCCGAACCTGCCGAACGCGCGAAAGCGATGGGCGTGTATGGTTTCGTCTGCGCCGGCGGCGGCAGCATCGGCGTGCTGCTTGGCGGCTTGCTGACCAATCTGCTCAGCTGGCACTGGATCTTTCTCGTTAACCTGCCGATCGGCGTCGCGGTCTATGCGTTATGCGTCGCGCTGCTGCCCGCGGGCCGCGGCCATGCGCACGGCGAACGGCTCGATGTGGCGGGCGCGGTCAGCGTCACAGCTTCGCTGATGCTCGCGGTGTATGCGATCGTCAACGGCAACGAAGCGGGTTGGACTTCCGCGCAAACGCTCGGCCTGCTGCTCGCCGCCGTGGTATTGCTGGCGGTTTTTATCGGCATCGAGTCGCGCGTGGTTCATCCGCTGATACCGCTCAAGCTGTTCCTGCTGCGCAATCTGACGATCGCCAATGTAATCGGCGTGTTGTGGGCTGCGGCAATGTTCGCGTGGTTCTTTATCTCCGCGCTTTATATGCAGCGCGTGCTCGGCTATGCGCCGTTTCAGGTCGGGCTGGCATTTTTGCCGGCCAATCTGATCATGGCGTTTTTCTCGCTCGGCCTGTCGGCGCGCATCGTGATCCGCTTCGGCATTCGCCGGCCGATCACCGGCGGCTTGATGCTGGCGGCACTCGGCTTGCTGCTGTTTGCGCGCGCGCCGGTTGACGGGCAATTCGTCGTCGACGTGCTGCCGGGCATGGTGCTGCTCGGCATCGGCGCGGGCGTCGCGTTCAATCCGGTGCTGCTGGCCGCGATGAACGACGTCGCGCAGAACGAGTCGGGACTCGCGTCCGGCATTGTCAATACGTCGTTCATGATGGGCGGTGCGTTGGGGCTCGCGGTGCTCGCCAGTCTCGCGGCGGCGACCACCGGCGCAGCGGGCGAGACAGGCGCAGCGCCAGGCGCGCAAGCTGCGCTTGCCGCCGGCTATCACGTTGCGTTTCTGTGCGGCGCGATTTTTGCGGCAGCTGCGGCACTGGGCGCATTGTTGCTGCGCACCGCGCGGCCGGCCGCCGCGCACGACGAGCATCAGCCGTCCGCGAAGACGGGCAACCGTGCAGCAGCCGACCAGATCTGACGCCAGTCACTGCCAGGAGGCAAGGCCATGAGCAACGACGGCACCGAGGTTTCCGACATCATCCGCCGCGCGTATGCGGCGTACGAGGCAAAAGACCGCGCCGCGCTCGAAGCGCTGGTGGCGGACGACTTCATCTTCACCAGCCCGCAGGACGACCGGATCGACAAGCGCACGTATTTCGAGCGCTGCTGGCCGGTCAGCGATCAGGTCGAGTATCTGTGCATCGAAAAGCTGTTCGCGCAAGGCAACGAGGCGTTCGTCCGCTATGCGTGCAAGCGCGCCGGCGGCGCGCCGTTTCGCAATGTCGAGCTGTTTCGCGTCGAGCACGGCAAGATCGTCGAAGTGCAGGTGTTTTTCGGCTTCACTGTCGACGACATACCGGCCTGACTCAGCGCTTATCTTCGTCGCCCGTATTGCGAAAGGCAGCCTCGCCTGCATCGGATACCTCGACCCATTTCTTGTCCGGCGCCGCGCCTTCGACGTAGCTGTCGTGCCAGTTCCACCATTTGTAGGTCGGCGTCTGCGGATAGCCTTCGGGCGAGTCTTCCCACAGCTCCTGCCTGCCGAGCGGCGTGATGTCGAGGTAATTCCACGTGCCGCCCATCTGTTCGTCGCCGCGGTTGTTGATGAAATAGGTGCGAAACACCCGCTCACCGTCGCGATAGAACACGTTCGTGCCGTGCCACTCGTGCACGCCGAAGTCGGCGTCGAAACTGTCGGTGATCGTGAACCACGGTATCTGCCAGCCCATGTGCGCCTTCAGTCGCGCGATGTCCGCTTGCGGCGCGCGGGATACGAACACCAGCGTCGTATCGCGCGCGTTCAGATGAGACAGATGCGCAACCTGATCGGCCACCATCGAGCAGCCGCGGCAGGCGTGCTCGGGCCAGCCGAACACGCCCGGCTCGTAGAACGCGCGATAGACGATCAACTGACGCCGGCCTTCGAACAGGTCGACGAGGCTCGCTTTGCCCGTCGGGCCGTCGAATGCGTAGGCCTTGTCGATTGCCATCCACGGCATGCGGCGGCGTTCGGCGGCAAGCGCGTCGCGGGCGCGCGTATGGGCCTTTTCCTTCACCAGCAACTGTTCGCGTGCGGTTTCCCATGCCTGCGGCGAAACGACCGGCGGCGTGTGCATCGCGGCTTGTTCAGGCTTGCTTGCGGTTGTGTCTGAAGTGGTCATGGCGTGCTTCCTCCTGAGGGGGCGAGTGTTGCGCTCCGTCATGCAACTGCCGTTCCTTTGCCCGGAGCGTCGGCATCAATGGCTGCTGTGGGACAGTTTGATGCCGCCGCGGCACGCGTCGGGAGTAACAAATATGGCGATATTTCGCAGCGCGGCGCCCCGCCGCCCCGCCGCCCCGCCGCCCCTTACACGCAGCTTAGGCGTCGCGCCGGCCGTTTTCGAGCGGCACGGTCTTCACTTCGAATGCTTCGCCAGTCGTAAAGAACGTGCCGCCGGCCACGTAGTGCACCGTGCGCGCGCCGGGATCGTCGCCGAAATGCCAGCGGTTGTCCGAATAGACGCTGCTGTCCGCGTACGCGGCAACCACCTCGGCGAGGAACAGATCGTAGCGGCGACTGTTGTCCGCGTTGTCCGGCATCACCTTGCATTCGAGCCACGCGACGCAGCCCGCCAGCATCGGCACGTCGATTTTCTCGGCCTGGAAGGTCTGCAGGTTCAGCGCGGCGAATTTGTCGAACTCGACGCCCGCGTTCGAGCCGACCGCAAGCGTCTGCTCCGCGAACGCGCGATCCGGCACCTGTAACCCGAATACGCCGCTTGCATCGACCAGCTGGCGCGTCAGCGTACGGCTGTCGATCACCACGGCGACCTTGGGCGGAGCAAAGTCCAGCGGCATGGCCCAGGCGGCCGCCATCACGTTGGAACGGCCGCCGTGCGCGCTGGTGACGATCGTGACGGGGCCATGGTTCAGAAGCCGCGTCGCATGCGGCAGGTCGACGGGGGCGCGGGTACCTTTCATGAGCGGGGTGTGAATCTCGACAGATGGGGGAAACGTCGAGAATAGACGAAGCGGCTGCGCGCGTCTTCCATTCACGCAGCGCGGCTCACGCACTGCAATATCGCTGAAGAGGCGGCTTGAGGCCGCCCAGACCAACCAGCAGACGGCGCATTGCACGCCGCTGCTGCACTGCATCGGTCAATGCGGTCCGTTGGTTTTTTCGTGCGGAGCATCGAGCGGCTTATGCGCCTCGTTGCCCGCGCCGGGAAAAAACGCGTTCCATGCGGCCCGCACACCTTCGGCCGCCGTCACCTCGGCGCCGATGTCCTCTGCCTCGCCGCCCGCCCGCACCGGATCCTCAATCAAGCCACGCCAGTGCGTAAAGACCAGCGGCGGCTTTTCAGTCCACTCGCCCTCGACGTATCGGGCAAACGCCGTGTCGCCGTTTGCCAGCTGCACTTCGTACCAACCTTCCCGCACCGGCTTGTAATCGTCTAACGGAAACCACTCAGTCGGTTCAATTTCCATTTGCGTCCCTCTCTATCGGTTCGTCGTGACGGGTGCCACAAGCCATTGTACGTGCGGAATGGGTCGGTTTTGACGCCTACGGAACCGTCTGTTACCAAAAATGCGCTGCGGGAATATATCCGAAAATTTCGAACGAGTTCGACGACTCGTTCGTACGTCATTCAACGTTCCCGGGTCCAGAATTCATTCCATACCGAACCCACCTGTAGGAGAACATCATGAAGCGCTTCGAAGGAAAGACCGTACTCGTGACTGGCGGCAACAGCGGCATGGGCCTCGTCACCGCGCAGGCGTATGCAGCGGAAGGCGCGCGTGTGATCATCACCGGCCGCGACGAAGATACGCTCGCGACCGCACGTGAAACGCTCGGCGCGTCCGCACTCGCGATTCGCAACGACGCCGGCTCGCCCGCCGCCGCCCGCGAACTCGCGCAGCAACTCGCCGCGCAAGGCGTGCGGCTCGATGCAGCGTTCATCAACGCAGGGATCGCGAAGTTCGCGCCGTTCACCGAGGTCGCCGAATCGATGTGGGACCAGACCTTCGACGTCAACGTCAAAGGCCCGTACTTTCAGATTCAGGCGCTGGTGCCGCTGTTCAGCAAAGGCGCTTCGATCGTGTTGAACGGTTCGATCAATGCGCATATCGGCATGCCGGCGTCGTCGGTGTATGCGGCGAGCAAGGCCGCGTTGATCTCGCTGGCCAAGACGCTGTCTGCCGAGCTGCTCGCCCATGGCGTAAGGGTCAACGTGATCAGCCCCGGCCCGGTCAGCACGCCGCTGTACGGCAAGCTGGGCTTCGACGCCGCCGCGTTGGGCGACGCCGTCGAACAGATCAAGAGCCAGGTGCCGCTCGGCCGCTTCGGCGATTCGCGCGAGATCGCCGCGACGGTGCTGCATCTGTCGTCGCCGGAGTCGGGGTTCATCGTCGGCACGGAGATCGTCATCGATGGCGGGATGAGCCAGTTGTAAGCGGATCGATGCGGCGCGGCAGGCGTCGCTGAATACCGCTGAATGCGGCGCGCGCCATGCTTCGCTGTCGCGCGCCGCATCTTGTCCGCCTCGCACGATGCACACGATGCGCGCGAGGCTCGCCAGGCGCACGCGGCAGACCCAGCACTACCTGTGTGCGATGGCGCCACGGCCGCCGGAAGCTCTTTCGCCGCCGCCCCATTTGCCGTATCGTGCCCGCGTGGCATGCATATCGCACAACCGCGCGCCGACCGGGCGTCGCCACAGCCGGTGCGGCGAGGAGAACTGGCAACGTGGAACCGCGCTTCAACGAATTCGGCCAACCGATCGGTGCGCCCGTACCGCACTGGCAAGGCGCACAGCAGCCCGATGGCACGCCGCTCACCGGCCGCTACTGCCGGCTCGAACGGGTCGGCGTCGCGCAGCACGCGCGCGACCTGTACGACGCGTATCGCGAAGCGCCCGATGCGCGCGACTGGACTTATATGAAGGCGGGACCGTTCGCGACGCTCGAAGCATTCAGCGAACATCTTGCGGGCTGCGCGGCGTCAGCCGATCCGCTGCATTACAGCGTCATCGATGTCGCCACGGGCAACGCGCTCGGCACGCTCGCGCTGATGCGCATCGACGCGCCGAACGGCGTGATTGAAGTGGGCTTCGTGACGTTTTCGCCGCGTTTGCAGCGCACCCGCATCGCCACCGAAGCGATTTTTCTGCTGATGCAGCATTGCTTCGACACACTCGGCTATCGCCGCTTTGAATGGAAGTGCGACGCGCTGAACGCGCCGTCGCGCGCTGCCGCGCTGCGCTTCGGCTTCACGTTCGAAGGCATCTTCCGCCAGGCGATCGTGTATCGCGAGCGCAATCGCGACACCGCGTGGTATTCGATCATCGATGGCGAATGGCCAGAGGTTCGCGCGGGCTTCGATACATGGCTCGCGCCGGACAATTTCGATGCGCAGGGCGCGCAACGACACAAACTGGCGGAATTGATCGAGACGCAGCGGGCGCGCCACGCCCAAGCGAGGGACTAGCGCGCGGCGCGTTCGACGCGTTCGACGCGCATCGGTGCGTGTCGTGCACGCATTGCGCACTCGGGCCACGCAGCGGCGGTATGCGTGCGGTCACTCCGGCCGCCCGGCAAGCGCAGCGCCGGCCGCTCGCGTCATCAGCCGGACGCAACCTGCGGCGCAGCAGCGTGCGCGCTCCAACCACTTGCGCCGCTGCACCGCACATCCGCCCCCCGCGCTCAGCTATTGATAAACGCCAGCAAATCGGCATTCACCTTATCGGCATGCGTCACACACATGCCGTGCGGCGCACCTTCATACACCTTCAGCGTCGCATTCTTCACGATCTTCGCCGACATGCGGCCCGCTGCATCGATCGGCACGATCTGGTCGTCGTCGCCGTGCAGGATCAGCGTCGGCACGTCGAACTTTTGCAGGTCCGGCGTGTAGTCGACCTCGGAGAACTGCTTGATGCACTCGTACTGGCCCTTGATGCCGCCGCGCATGCCTTGCAGCCAGAACTGGTCGATCGTGCCTTGCGACACCTTCGCACCCGCCCGGTTGAAACCAAAGAACGGCATCGCCAGCTCCTTGTAGAACTGCGAGCGGTTGTCGGTCACGCCTTTGCGGATGCCGTCGAACACGTCCATCGGCAAGCCGCCCGGATTCGCCGCGGTTTTCAGCATCAGCGGCGGCACCGCGCCGATCAGCACCGCCTTCGCGACGCGCTTCGTGCCGTGCCGGCCGATGTAGTGCGCGACTTCGCCGCCGCCCGTCGAGTGGCCGATCAGCACGGCGTCCTTCAGATCGAGCTTGTCGATCACCGCGGCGAGGTCGTCGGCATAGGTGTCCATGTCGTTGCCCTGCGAGGTTTGCGACGAGCGTCCGTGACCGCGCCGGTCATGCGCGATCACGCGAAAACCCTGCTGCACCAGAAACAGCATTTGCGAATCCCAGGCATCGGCATCGAGCGGCCAGCCGTGAGAGAAAACGATCGGGCGTCCGCTGCCCCAATCTTTGAAGAAAATATGCGTACCGTCTTGGGTGGTTACCGTGTTCATCGTCGACGCTCCGGTGAAGGGGTTAATACTGCGGACAAGTCACGACGAGGCGACAGGCAAACAATCCCGCCGCCTCGCCGACGCTAAGGTTCAATACAGCTTTCCGGCATGTTGCGGATGTTTTCTTCGACGACGCCCCGCGCTAGGGCCTTCGTCCAGAAAATGGGAAGACGCGAGACGACTGTGCATCAAGCTTAGCCGGATGCGATCGCCTCGTGTCGCGCGCCGCGTGGCGCCTGTTTGTGAGGACGGGGAAGATTATGCGGTGAAATATTTCACCGTGCATCGTAGGTCCGCGCGCCGCGCCGGCTGGAGCTCGAACGCGTTTGCGGACTTGCGGGGCGCGAAGCGCGTTACTGACGCGATTTCATCATTTCCTGCATGGCCGCCTGCATTTCTTCCCGCGTCAGATCGCGCTTGTGCGTCGCGACCGACCAACGGTGTCCGAACGGATCTTCCAGCTGGCCGTAACGGTCGCCCCAGAACATGTCGGCGACCGGCATCGTGACCTTCGCACCCGCCGCTACCGCTTGTGCGACCGTCGCGTCGACATCCTCGAC